>NZ_BTGS01000008.1:0-184145 GCF_042851395.1 Altererythrobacter sp. MTPC7
GGGGGATGGTTTGCTCATCGAACAGTCTAAGGCACAGGCGGGGCCGTGTAGGACAGGAAAAACCGCACGGGCCCCGTGCTGCCCCATGCCGGCCCCGCGCTCGCCATCCCGCCGATACTTCGCCAAAACCGATTAATGTCGCCGGATTAATCGCGGGAGCCTTCGCGTGGAGGTGTGCATTACCCCTTCCATGACCCGCGATTATGCCAAGACGCTGACCTTCCTCGCCCTGCACCTGATCGTGGGCTTTACCGTGGCCTATCTGTTCACCGGCTCGATCGCGCTAGCCGGAGGCATCGCGCTGGTCGAGCCGCTGGTAAACGCCGTCGTATTCTTCTTCCACGAACGTGCCTGGGAACAAAAGAACCGCCCCGCCCTGCTGGGCGTGCTGCTGCACAGGCACGGCGCGGAGGAGCGGTCGCGGGTGGGGTAGAGGCGAGGTAGTAGTCGCTGAATTCGGCTCTGATAAAGACGACGAAAGCTCAGACATCGCCTGTATAGCCAACGCCGGCACCATCCGCGCTTCCAAAGATGATTTACGTGCCGCAGGGGACCTATGGGAGGCAACCCGCCGCCGCTCAGCAAGACGGATTGGTGACGAACTTTGTAGGCGCTAGGTTGGGCGCTAACCTTAAATTGGCCGAGGTGACAAGCGCTATACAGTAATGCTGCCAAAATTTCAGTCTTACGCGGGTTCAAACGGTATCGAGAAATTGTTCGTGATATTTCTTGAGGCGCGCAAAATGGACATCAAGGGCGACCGCCATTTCTTTCGAGCTCTTCACATTCAAAAAGTGGTCGACCAGTCGCAAATAATGTTGGATTTGGCGAGGCAAGCGAGCTTCCGGCTCTTTGCGACGGGCAATTTCTTGCTCACTCAAAACCATAACCGTTTCTTCGCATTCGGCGAACTGAAAGCCGACGCTTGATGCGAGCACAGCTCCGTTCATCAATGGAGATTGGACATGAAAATGGTTGAAGAGGCCATTTTCCAGAGTATTTATTTGTTCGACCGCGTCGACTGGCCAAGCTTTGACAGAGGCGATCTCCCAGACATCGATTTGCCTATTGGCAATGACATCAGATCTGGCAGAAGTGAGATGCCTCTGTACCCGCGATCTTATGCCATCTGTCGATTGCCCGATGTAGATTGGGACATGATCGAGATCACAGAGAGCATAGACACCTATAGCATTTGTAAGTTCTGAGAGCGCTTTCGCTCGAAAATTCAGACTTTCGCCAAATTTTGGTTTTTCTGCCATGCAGCCTGCGCTCCATCCATATCTCTTTTAAGGGCCGGCATTAATACATGTTGACTCAGAAACTCAACGACGGGGACCGCTACCCCATCGCCAGAAAGTTGAAATGCATCATTAGGATTGGCGGGTAGTATATAATCATCACTAAGTCCCATGAGGCGAGCTGTTTCTCGTGGTGTCAGCAAGCGAGACTTTACCTCGCCCTGCCCGACACTAAATATAGTCTGCCTGCTCGACCCACCTCCAGGCGTTCTGAGGCACCCAGCCATACCGTCGAAACGAACTTCAATTCGTTGCCGTCGCCTGCCATTCTCGACACGCGTACGTCGAAATGCAGCACCAATCGCGCAATTATTATCGCCGATACGATCTTCAATTTTCGTTCGATTGGTCACGTTCATCAGTTCAAGAAGTTGCTGTGTTTTATCGGCCGAATGCCAACTTACGTCTCCCTCAAGGATATCTGCGAGATCCGCGTTGCGCTTCGGAGGATTGGGGAGATCCCACCAGTTCCAGCGTTCATTCAAAAACGAAGGGAACGATGCTACCGCGTTTTGCATGACATTCGGGTGCCACATGTCATTTGCGGTTCCACCGTCCGGCAGTCGGCACTCGCCTTCCAGAAAGCCAATCAAAAACACGCGTGGCCGCGACTGCGGCACAAAGTGTGATGCATCGATCACAAATCCGCCGATGTGATAATTTTCAATGGCAAGCGCGCGGCAGATGGTTTCAAAATCGCGTCCATCTCGTGAGGTTAAAAGGCCTCGAACATTCTCGAGGACGATTGCACGAGGCTTTCGACGCTCTTCAGCAAGCTCGGTGATTAGACGCCAAAAAGACCAAAATACATTAGACTTGAGCCCGTTTAAGCCTGCACCATTCCCTGCCAATGAGAAATCTTGACAAGGTGATGATGCCCACGCGAGGTCGCATCGCTCGGGCAAATCAGCAGTTGAAACCGCGCCCACATCTCCGGGAAAGAGATCTTCGTCGCCCCAGTTTTCGCGATATGTTTGACATTTCTTTCGGTCAAAATCGTTCGCGAAAGTGCATTTCCAACCGTTGCGCAAACCTTGGCGCGCCATACCGCCACCCGCAAAGAATTCGTAGAAGTGGAGTTTTTGGGTCAATTTGGTTTCCCGATACTGCTCAGAACAAACAGTGAATAACGTATTTAGGTTTGTCCAGAGCCGATGCATCGATTTCGGCGGGATTTTCCCGATCCCGCCAAGGCAGCATCTAGCCCTTCCCAGCTACACCTCATTTATGTTTCCAAGCCCTTCTGTGCTTGCTCGCTTCGAAAAGGGCGTCACCGCTCACCCCCGCTCATCACCCCCATCCGAAGCCAACCGCCGATGTTCGTCCACACTCCGGCGCATTTCCTGCGCCTGCAAGTGGAGCGCCTTGTTCGACAGGCGGATCTCGCGGCTTTGCTGGAAGAAGCCGAGGACCAGCCACAGGAAGGCGAGCGGGCTGGAGACGCCGCCGAGGAAGTCGCCCAGCTCGTTCAGTTTCAGGTCGGCGGGGTTCTGGCCCTGCACCACCAGGTACAGCGCCACGCCCACGACATAGACCGCCGACAGCGCCAGCCCAATCAGCGGCAGGCGGCGGCGTTCGCGGCGCTCCGTTTCCGGGTCCAGGATCGCCGCCGCCGGTGTTTCCGCCGCCATGCGCCTACACGTCGTCCTTCGTGACCAGCGTGTCGGCCTCGTCCTCGTCCAGGTACAGCTTCTCGCCCTTCGCCTTGTAGAGGCGGCTCATCTCTTTCATGCCTTCCAGCGCGGCGGCCTTGCTGGCCTCGGCGGTGTCGGCGCCCCATTTCTCGCTTTCGAGGAAGCCGTCGGCGCTCTGGTTCTGGCGCGAGGCGAAGTCGCGCACTTCCTGGCTGATCTTCATGCTGCAGAATTTCGGGCCGCACATGGAGCAGAAATGCGCGGTCTTGGCGCCTTCTGCGGGCAGGGTCTGGTCGTGGTAGTCCTCTGCCGTTTCGGGATCGAGCGACAGGTTGAACTGGTCGCGCCAGCGGAACTCGAAGCGGGCCTTGCTCAATGCGTCGTCGCGGACCTTGGCCGCCGGGTGGCCCTTCGCCAGGTCGGCGGCGTGGGCGGCGAGTTTGTACGTCACCACGCCGACCTTCACATCGTCGCGGTCGGGCAGGCCGAGATGTTCCTTCGGCGTGACGTAGCAAAGCATCGCCGTGCCGTACCAGCCGATCTGCGCCGCGCCGATGCCGCTGGTGATGTGGTCGTATCCCGGCGCGATATCGGTGACGAGGGGGCCGAGGGTGTAGAACGGCGCTTCGCCGCACACCTCCAGCTGCTTGTCCATGTTCTCCTTGATCTTGTGCATGGGCACGTGGCCCGGCCCTTCGATCATGACCTGCACGTCGGATTTCCACGCGCGGTGGGTCAGTTCGCCCAGCGTGTAGAGCTCGGCAAACTGCGCCTCGTCATTGGCGTCCGCGATGCTGCCGGGGCGCAGGCCGTCGCCGAGGCTGTAGGCGATGTCGTACGCCTTCATGATCTCGGTGATCTCGTCGAAATGCTCGTAGAGGAAGCTTTCCTTGTGATGCGCGAGGCACCATTTCGCCATGATGCTGCCGCCGCGCGACACGATGCCGGTGACGCGTTTTGCCGCCATCGGCACGTAAGGCAGGCGCACGCCCGCGTGGATGGTGAAATAGTCGACGCCCTGCTCCGCCTGCTCGATCAGCGTGTCGCGGAAGACATCCCAGGTGAGGTCTTCGGCCACCCCGCCGACCTTCTCCAGCGCCTGATAAATGGGCACGGTGCCGATGGGGACGGGGCTGTTGCGGATGATCCATTCGCGTGTGTCGTGGATGTTGCGGCCCGTCGAGAGGTCCATGACGGTGTCTGCGCCCCAGCGGATCGACCAGACCATCTTGTCGACCTCGCTCGCCACGTCGGAAGCCACGGCGGAGTTGCCGATATTGGCGTTGATCTTGACCAGGAAATTGCGCCCGATCGCCATCGGCTCGCTTTCGGGATGGTTGATGTTGTTGGGAATGATCGCGCGGCCCCGCGCAACCTCGTCGCGGACGAATTCGGGGGTGATGATCTCGGGGATCGCCGCACCGAAATCCTGCGTCCCTTCGCGGTTGGCAGCAATGGTCTCGCGCGCCATTTCGCGGCCCAGGTTCTCGCGCTCCGCCACATATTCCATCTCGGGCGTGATGATGCCGCGGCGGGCATAGTGCATCTGCGTGACGTTCTGCCCTGCTTTCGCTCGCAGCGGACGCTTCACGACATTCGGGAACGCGGGCACACCCCCACTGCGGTCGGGGCCCAGTTGGCCGTTATCCTCCGGCTTCACTTCCCGCGCGTCGTATTCCTCGACATCGCCGCGAGCTGTGATCCAGTCGCGCCGTAGCTGCGGCAGGCCCGCCTGGATGTCGATACGCGCCGCCGGGTCGGTATAGGGCCCGCTGGTGTCGTAGACCCGCAAGCTGGGCTCCCCACCCTCCAGGTCGATCTCGCGCATGGCCACGCGCACGCCGCTGCCGGTGCGCGCGCCGACATGGACCTTGCGGCTGCCGCGAATGGGCCCGGTCGTGACGCCGATTTCGAGAGGGGAATTGATGTCTGCCATGGGGAGGATCCTTGGGTTTGCGAAAATCAGATGGTCTGCAGCCGCGAAAGCGCGACGAAGATGAGGGCGGCGGCAAGCATGGCGTCCAGCCCGGCGATGAAAGTGGTCTTGTCCCCTGTCAGCACCCGGCGACCGAGCGCCGTCACGCGGTCCGGAGCGGCAAGGAAGAACAGCCCCTTCGCCACCGCCAGCCCGCCGATGACGGAGATGAAGATGCTGAGCCAGTCCCCGGGTCGCCACGGCGAGGCGAGATAGATCGCCGCACCCAGCGTGAAGGTGAAGGCGCCGGTCAGGAAGGAAAGCGCCGGACTACGCTCGAAATCGTCCAGCAGCCGCGCCCAGCCGCCGGGCGCGCGCAGTTCCGCCACGCAGACGGCCAGCATGTAGAGGCCGAGGAACAGCGCGATCCACGCCGGGGTATCCGCAGTGCTCGCCATGACAGCCTCTCCTCTCGCATGGCAGCAGGGCAAGGGAAGCGAGGCGGCTCACCACTGGCGATCACCAACCCTTCCCTCCGCCGGTGCTAGCCGGTTCAGGTTCGACGGGTCGGAGGATGCCAGCCCTCCCTCTCAGCGCAAGGCGCGCTCCCCGGGGATGGCACGGGTGTAGATGCTGCGGGCACCGGCGTAAAGGACGAACGCCCTGCCTCGGTAACTCCGCAACGGACTGCCTGCAAAGCCTCCAAAAAGCCTGAAGTAATAATGTTTTATTTTTGTGCACTATTATACTATTAAGACGTTCTGAAACCATTCATTTCCGCGCTTGCCAAACAATAATTGTAATTTTACTTTAGCTGGGTCGGGAGGGTCCCCGCACTGGGATTCCAAAGTATGAAAAGTTCACTTCACGTCGCGACAGCGCTGCTGCTCGCTATCTCTTCGCTCGCCTTTGCCACATCGTCGGCTCAGGCGGGCGAATGCTTGCTCGACACCAACGACAACGGTACAGCCGACGATCTGGACACGGACGGCGGTGCGTCGTCGACCGGCGATGACGGAAGCATCGCCTGCGGAACGGGCGCAAGCGCGAACGGCTTCGCGGCTACAGCGTTCGGCGGCAATGCCAGCGCTGCGGAAATGAGCGTGGCTGTCGGCTTCGCTGCGCAAAGCGAATTCATGAATACTGCCGTCGGTCACGAGTCCCAGACACTGGGCGGTCAGGCTACGGCGATCGGGACATTGACGCGAGCCAATACGTTCAATTCGACCGCCGTCGGTTATGCCGCGGAAGCGCGCGGAGAAGACGCGGTCGCCTGAGGCACCGGTGCGATTGCGGATGCCTTCGGCACGACCGCTGCAGGCGTCAATGCGACCGCCATCGGTTTCGGGAACATAGCGCTGGGATCGCAAAGCCTTGCGTTCGGCGAACTGAGTTCGGCAATCGGATCATTTTTCGCAACCTTTGCCGACTCCGCCACAGTTATTGGCGCAGGCGCGAACGCCAACGCTATCAACTCGGTTGCGCTGGGTGCGGCAAGCTTTTCTGATCGGGACAACACCGTATCCATCGGCTAGGTCGGCGCCGAGCGCCAGATTACGAATGTCGCAGCCGGCACGGAAGGCACAGATGCGGTCAACCTTGACCAGCTTAATACTGCCATGGGCGCAAGCGGAAGCGTGTATGTCGACATCAACGGCACAGGCGGCCCGGCAAATGCCGACGGGTTCGAAGCGATCGCGATCGGGTCCGACGCGCTTGAACTGGGCTTCAGTGCGATTGCCATCGGCAATGCAAGCAGCGCCATTGATAGTGGCACGATAGCCATCGGGCAGTTCGCTTTTGCGACCGGTGATTTCTCCAGCGCGCTGGGAGAAGGGGCGGCCGCAACCGGCATAAATGTCGTGGCAGTCGGAGCCTTCTCGCAGGCCAACGGCTTCATTTCCACCGCAGTGGGTTCGAACGCTTCTGCGAATACGGATAATTCGACGGCCATCGGATCGAGCGCGGGTGCGAACTTCGCCAATTCCGTTGCTCTGGGAGCGAAATCACGAACGGACAGGGAAAATTCGGTGTCGGTCGGCAACACCGACTTCGACGGGCAGCGACAGATCACCAATCTTGCAGCGGGCACCGCGGATACCGATGCCGTCAACGTCGCGCAGCTCAACGCTGCGGTCGCCGGTGCCGGTAGGCTTTATGTCGACGTAAGCCCCGTGGGCGCCCATGCGCAGGCCAATGGCAGCGGATCGGTCGCCATCGGCTGCGAAAGCGTTTCCAATAGCGATTTCTCGGTCGCGCTGGGGTTCGATACGTCGACCGAAGGTGGCATTGGCGGGGTCGCAATCGGCGTCGGTAGCAGCGCGCTCGATACAGGCGGCGTGGCGATCGGTCTTATTTCGTCGGCAGGCGCTTTCGGCGTTGCGAACGGCGTGGCTGCGAATGCGTCCGGCCCGGGATCGATTGCAATCGGCGGCGATGTCGATCGCAGCGGGCTCGGCGCATCGGCGAGCGGTACGCAGGCCATCGCGCTTGGCGGCGACAGCGAGGCGTCGGGCTTCGGCTCCGTTGCGATCGGTTACGGCTCGTTCGCTGGGGAGGATAACACCGTATCCTTCGGCAATGCGGACACGCAGCGCCGCCTCGTCAATGTGGCGGATGGCGTGGACGACAGCGATGCGGTGACCGTGCGCCAGCTCAACAATGCCGTGGAAGGTGCGACCAGCACGGCGGCTGCTGCACGGGCCCGGGCGGACGATGCCTTTGCCCTGGCAGAAGATGGCAATGCGCTGGCGCTGTTGAATCAGTCGGATATTGCGGACAACACCGCCGCGATTGCGGGCAACACGGCAGATATCGCAGCCAATACAGCGGCAATTGCCGGCAATACGGCCGCCATCAACGATGTGAACGACCGCGTTGATGCAAACGAGGCAGCGATCCAGTCGCTGTCGGGCAGTCTGCCCTATGTCGACGTCAATTCGGACGCGGCACCGGCCTCTGCCACCGGGGCGGAAGCCGTCGCCATCGGCGGCGGAGCGACGGCCGGCGGCGAAGGCGCGGTGGCGCTGGGGGGAGCGGCCGATGCCTCTGCCGACAACGCCGTGGCGCTGGGCGCCGGTGCGACGTCCGCCTTTGCGGGATCGACCGCAGTCGGTGCCGGTTCCGTGACGACGGCAGAAAAGCAGTTCATGCTGGGCGCATCGGGCAGCGCGGTCGTGGTGGCCGATATCGCCAGCTCCACCGCAGCGCAGACGGGTCCGGTCGATGCCGTGACCATCGATGCCAGCGGTGTCCTTGGCCGGGGCAGCTTCGCCTCTGTCGGCGGGCTAGCCGCGGCGAACCAGCGGATCGACTTGCTCGGCACGCAGGTCGGCGCGCTGGGCGCCCGGACAACGGCGCTGGAAGGGCAGGTTTCGACCCTCTTCGACCTCACGGAGACTGTGGACAAGGACGCGCAGCGGGGCATCACCTCGATCGCTGCTGCCGCCCATCCCCACTTCCCCAGTGAAGCAGGCAAGACCAGCTACGCCAGCAACGTCGCGCTCTATCGCGGCGAAGTCGGCTTCTCGGCCGGCGTGATGCACCGCCTCGAAGGGGATTTCGACGTGACGGCGGGGGTCAGCTACGCCGGCGGCAATTCCACCGCCGCACGCGTCGGTATCGCCGGCGAGTTCTGAGGCCGGTTCGCATAGCAGGGCGGGCGCGGCTTCATCGCCGTCGCCCGCCCACCGCAAACCATGGCTTCGATACCCTTTTGCTATCTGGTTGAAAAAATGAGTAGGTAGCCCGCGATCGTAGCGGGTCAGGAAATCCCGCGTCACTTATTGGGGGTTATTCGACGAATACCAATACTCGCCGCGCAAGCGCCCTGCTACTTGCCACCTCTGCTTTTACTATATTTGTCGCCCCCGCTTCGGCGGACGAAACCGCGGACTGTAATATCAGTGCCGGACCGGATGCCACCTTGGGGACCGACGATGACGGGCTGGAATGCGGGGTAGGAGCGACCGCTCCTTCGCAAAATGCTACCGCTGTCGGGAACGGCGCAAGTGCAGCCTGGTTCAATTCGACCGCCATCGGTTTCGGCACCTATGCCGGGTCCTATAGTACTGCTGTAGGTTCGGGCTCCATCGCAGACAGCAACGGAGTCGCTGTAGGCTATCGAGCTTTTGCTGATCAAGGTTATGCCATCGGAATCGGCTGGGGTGCTTCTGCACTCCGCTCAGGCGCGATAGCTATCGGGGGTTTGGTCTCCGGTCACCCGACCGGGTCAGGGGCCAACGCTGCCGAAATCTTCACCATTGCGATCGGCCCCAGCGCACAGGCGTTGCAATTCGGTGCGATTCCCCTTGGCGGAAACAGCGATGCTGTGCAGCTTTACGACATGGCAATCGGTGTCGACACCTACGCGGAAGGCGGGGGCTCCATTGCCATCGGTAGCGGAAATTCAGCAAACGAAGGCGGAGCCCGCGCGACCGGTGGCGCAGATATTGCTATCGGAGCGCTGGCAGTGGCGCGCCCAGAAGCGACTGAGTCCGTAGCGCTTAGATCTGAATCGGTAGCTGTGGAAGAGCGCACCGTCTCCGTGGGTAACGCCGATCTCCAGCACCGTATCGTGAACGTGGCGCAAGGGGTCGACGATTTCGATGCGGTCAATGTCGCGCAACTGAATGCGGCACTTGCCGCAGTTGACGGCGGAGGGTTTGCCGCAGCCGATTGCTTTGCCGCGAATTCCATCAGCACTACAGCCAGCGCGACCGGAACCGGCACGATCGCAATCGGCGGTGGAACTTTATCGACTGCAGCCAATGCCATCGCGTTCGGGACTTCTGCAGGCGCCGAAGGAACTGGCAGCCTTGCCATCGGCAGCGATATGTTCGCTGGCAGCACCAATTCCATGGCAATCGGAAACTATGCCTCTGCCGAGGCTGTCGGCGCGGTCGCCATCGGCAGCACTGCGCAGGTCTTCGGCACGAATGGCCTAGCGATCGGCAGCGACGTGGATGGCAATGGGCAAGGTGCCTTCGTCGATGCAGAAAACGCAGTAGTATTGGGGGGCGAAACCCAGGCTCTGGCAGCGTCAACCGTGTCCCTTGGCGCAAATGCTTCGGCAAGCGGACGCGGTGGATCCGCGATCGGCGCCGACAGCCGGGCGACAGCGGTCAGTTCCACGGCGATCGGGGCCGGCGCGAGCGCAACGGGAGCGACCGCCATCGGCAGCGGTGTAACCGCGGCTTTCGAACAGTCTACGGCGATCGGCAACGGCTCATCCGTCGGGGCGAACCTTGCAACGGCCATCGGCGCGCGCTCCTCCGCACCGGGCCTTAACTTGGTCGCCATCGGCCCCCTGTCAAACGCCAGTGCCGGCGGCACGGTCGCTATCGGACGAAGTGCATCGGCCACCGGAACGCTGGGCGCAGCGACCGGACAGCAGGCGACGGCCGACAACCGTGGTTCGGCCTATGGCACACGCGCCAATGCCACCGGCACCCGTGCCACCGCCCTTGGATTTGAAGCGAACGCTACCCAGGGCTCTGCGACCGTAATAGGCAGCGGGGCCAGCGCGGTCCATGCGAATTCGACCGCAATTGGCGCCGGCGCGGTAACGACCGCGGCCAATCAGCTTGTCCTAGGTGCAAACGGGATGGCCGTCGTCGTTGCAGGCATCGATGCGGGCACATCCGTGCAGGAAGGGCCGGTCGACGTCGTGACCGTAGATGCGAATGGCGTCCTGGGACGTCAGCAAGTTGCGACAGCGGGTGCCCTGCGCACGGTAGAGATGGCGGTCGAACACATCGCCGCTGTGACAGGGGCGCAGTTCGATGCGCTGACAGGGCGCGTCGCGTCGCTCGAAAGCGGGCTGGATGCCATGTCCTTCCGCCTTGACGACCTGGATCAGCGGATGAGCGGCGGGATCGCGGCTGCCGCAGCATTGGGGAGCGCGATTGCCATGCCGGACAAGCGCATCACCATCGACGGCGATATCGCAACCTATAACGGCGAACAGGGCTATGCTGCTTCCGTTACCGGTCGTCTGTCCGATTCCTTCGCCATCGGCGGTGGGATTGCAGGCAATAGCGGCGATGGTGAGGTCGTGGCCCAGGCCGGCTTCGCCGTCGGGTTCTGACGACCCGGCGAAACCCGTCCGGATATAAGAAGGGCGGCTCTTAGCCGAAGCCGCCCTTAATCTCTCTTCGACGCGTCCGGATTTCGTGCAAAAACTGCACGGGCGCGCCGACTGCAGGAAACCGGCGGCCTGCGGCTCAGCGCGGGCCCATACCGGCGGACTGCATTTCGGCAGCGGACATCGTTCCGTCGCGGACCTGGTCGTAGCGATCGAAATTGTCCTGCGTGCGGATGCGGTATTCTATCAGGCTGATGATGCCATCGCCGTCGCGGTCGAAATCGCGCACCGTCGGGACTGGCACGTTGGTGATTCCGGCAGGGTCGGCAAGGGCAGCAAATTCACCCGGCGACAGCGCACCGTTACCGTGCGTGTCGAGCTGCTGGAACGCGGCCCGGTTGACCTGCAACGCGGCGGCCTGCCGCAATTGTTGACTGCGCTGGGCGATCTCGCCTCCGGTGATCGTGCCGTCCTGGTCGCTGTCCAGCGCGGTGAACTGCGCATCCATCTGCGCGATGAACTGCGCGCGGGTCAGGCCCTGGTCCGCTTCCTGCGCGAACGCGGCTCCGCTCGTTGCAAGGGCGCTGAGCGTCGCGGTGGCAACAATGGCGGCGGAAGAAATCTTCATCGGTCGGTCTATCCCCATAGAATGCGCTAGGCTCGTGCGCCCGTGTGCATAGGCCATCGGGTTAGCAGATGAAAGATTGCGCCAGAATGAGCAGCCGGCGACCCAAACAGGAAGGGGCGGCGGCCTGCGCGGCCCCGCCCCTTCCCGGTTCACTGGTGCGTGGTGCGATCTACGACTGACTGGCGACCCAGCGGTCGATCTTGGCTTCCAACACCGGCAGGGGCAGCGCGCCCGTACCCAGCACCTGTGCGTGGAATTCCTTGATGTCGAAATCGTCGCCCAGCGCTTCTTCCGCCTCTGCGCGCAGTTCCTGGATCTTCAGCGCGCCGACCTTGTAGGCGAGGGCCTGCGAGGGAATCGCGATGTAACGCTCGACCTCGGCGACGACTTCGGTCCGGGTCATGCCGCTGTTTTCCAGCATGAAATCGATCGCCTGCTCGCGGCTCCACCCCTTGGAATGGAGACCGGTATCGACCACCAGCCGCATGGCGCGCAGCTGTTCGTCCTGCAGCGTGCCGTACCGGTTCCACGGGTCCTCGAAGAAGCCCATCTCGTAGCCCAGCGTTTCCGAATACAGCGCCCAGCCCTCGACATAGGCGGTGTTGCCGCCGAACCGGATGAAGGCGGGCAGATCCTCGTTTTCCTGCGCCAAGCTGATCTGGAAGTGATGCCCCGGCGCGCCTTCGTGGAGGTACAGCGTGACATTGCCCGTCGTCAGGCGGCTGGGCAGGTCATAGGCGTTGAAATAGAACGTGCCCGGCCGCGATCCGTCGGGCGCACCCGACTGGTACGAACCGCCCGCGCTGAACTGTTCGATCGCCGGGTCGTAGGGCTTGATTTCCAGCGGCGTCTTGGGAAGCAGGCTGAAATAGTCGCCGATGCGGGCGTCCACTTCCTCGCCAATATCGTAATAGGTTTGGGTCAGCGCCTCGCGGCTTTCCGGCTTGAACTGCTCGTCCGTGCGGACATAGTCGAAGAATTCGTTGAGCGTGCCGGTGAAGCCGACCTCGTCCTTGATCTCTTCCAGCCCGTTCTTGATCCGGGCGACTTCCGCCAGGCCCAGCTCGTGGAGGTAATCGGCCTCCAGCGGCAGGGTCGTGGTGCTTTCGATCAGCTGGGCGTAGAGTTCTTCCCCGCCCTTCATCTGCGACAGGCCGACGCTGGTGCGCGCGACCGGCAGGTATTCGTCACGCAGGAAATCGCGCGTCTTTTCCGTGATGTCGTAGATTTCCTGCGTCTTGGCCCGGTACGCCTGCGTCAGCCGGGCCTTGTCCGCGTCGGAGAAATCCTCCGGCATCGCCTTCACCGGCGCCCAGTACTGGGACTCTTCCAGCGGGATGGCGAGCTGCGTGTCGTACTGGCTGATGACCCGTTCGATCGTCAGACGGGTTTCCAGCACGCCTGTTTCCATGCCTTCGCGGAACTTGTCGATCGCACGCTCGCCGATGGCGATGTAATCGTCATGACGCGACAGGTTGTTCTCGTAATCCTCGACCGTCTTGAACGGTGCTGCGCTCTGCCCGCTGGCAAAGGTGGGATAGAAGGTGTGGAAGCCGCTGAAATGATTGATCGGGCGCACTTCGGTCAGGGCGCGGATCTCGTCCGTCGTGCCTTTCAGTGCCTGTTCCTGGTTGTAGAGGAACACGTCGTAGGCGAGCTTGTCGGTTTCCGACAGCTGGCCGCGATCAATCTGCTGGAGCAGCGCCATGTTCAGCTGCGTGTCGGTGCGCTGGGCGAGGAAGAAACTGTCGGTCAGGAAATCGCCCAGCCGGTCCGCCCGCCGCATATCGCCGCGAAACAGCCCGCTGATGGGGTTGAGCGCGAGACTGCGTTCGTCGGATTCGGCAAACAGCGCCTCCAGCTTCTGGCCTTCCGTCATGGCGGTTTCAGCCTCGGCCGCATCGATATGGTCGTCGGCCAGTGCGGGCGCGGCCGGCATTGCGAGCGCGGCGGTCGCCAGCAAGGCGGTGCGGATCAGTTTCATTTGGGTCCCCTGTGCAATCAAGTCATTCCGATGGCGGAAGACACTTCCGCCCTACCATGCCTGTCTATCGCAGGCAGGCCGGGCGGCGAAGATGCACTCTATCAAGTGCTTGGCTGTCCCGACGAGCGGTTATCAGTCGATCACGCGCCCACGCACCATCGTCCAGTCGACATTTTCCAGCACGGTCACATCGGTCAGCGGATTGCCCTCCACCGCGATGATGTCGGCGTAATAGCCGGGGGCGAGCCGCCCGATCTCGTTTTCCAGCCCGATGACCTCGGCCGCGACGGTGGTTGCGCTGGCCAGAGCCTCGCGGTTGGTCAGGCCCTGTTCGCGCAGCAGGGCGAATTCCTCTGCATTGCGTCCGTGGGGGAAAACGCCCGCATCCGTGCCGAAGGCGACCTTCACGCCGTAATCGCGCGCGCGGCTGACCAGCGTTCCCATATAGCTGGATACCTGCCGGATCTTTTCCTCCACCACCGGGGTGTAGAAGCCCGTGCCGAGATTTTCCGACACGCCTTTCAGTGCCATCAGGGTGGGGATCAGGATCGTGCCCTGCTCGCGCATGACCCGCCCGGCCTGTTCGTCGATATAGGTCCCGTGTTCGATCGTCTGCACACCGGCCCTCGCGGCAGCCTCGATCCCGCGTGCACCGTGGGCGTGGGCGGCGACCTTCAGCCCCAGCGTTTCGGCGGTATCGACGATGGATTTCATTTCGGCGTCGGAAAAATGCGCTTCCAGTCCGCGCCCCTGCTGGCTCAGCACGCCGCCGGTTGCGGTGATCTTGATGAGGTCGGCGCCGTATTTCGATGCGGTGCGCACGGTTTCGGCGCATTCGACGGCGCCGGTGCAGGTGAAATCGCTCGCCAGTATTTCCCCTACCCCGCGGCGGAAACCGTTGGTGTCGCCGTGTCCGCCGACGATGGCGATGGTTCGGGCCGAGGTGACGACGCGCGGGCCAGGCATCATGCCTTCCTCCGTCGCGCGGCGCAGCATCTGGGTGACCTGGTCGGTCCGCGAGCCGAGGTCGCGCACGGTGGTGAAGCCTGCGCGGGCCGTGACGCGCGCATTCTTCGCCGCGACCAGCACGTTCCATTCGGGCGGCGTGGTGGCGGCGCGCCAGAACTCGCCGCTGGGATCGCCCGATAGGTGCGTATGCAGGTCGATGAGGCCGGGCAGCACGGTATGATCCGGCAGGTGAACCCGGTCCGCACCGTCCGGCACGGGCGCAAATCCGTCGGCAATGGAAACGATGCGCCCGTCCGTCACCGTGATCGTGGCGGGACCGCTCAATTCCCCGTCCGCGCTGTCCAGCACGGCGCCGGCGTGGATGATGGTCGTATCCGCCAGCGCGGGCGTTGCCATTGCCAGCGTGGCCACCCCTGCCAGCATGATCCTGGTTAACTTCATCGCTTTCCTCCCCTTGTTGATGCGCCCGCAGCCCGTTCCTTCGGCCCGGTTTGCGCTTGTTTTCCCGTTCGCTATAGGCCTGGGCGAAAGATTTCAAACGAGAGAGGTCCCTCCCCGATGCAAACATTCTTCAAGACGCCGCGCTGCTCCGCGCACACCGTGCGCACTGTGCGCACCGCGCTGCTGACCGCCAGCCTGCTGGTCCCGGCCGCCGCCCTCGCCCGCCCGATGACGGCAGAGGACGTGGCGAAGCTGGAAGCGGTCGGGGCCGTCGCCGTGTCGCCCGATGGCAGCCGCGTCGCCTACACCACCGCCAGCCTGCCCGATGTGACCGCCGGGGAAAAGGACGGCACCACGACGCAGGAACTCAAGATGGCCTTCGGGCCCGACAATGCGCGCAGCTTCCTGCCGGACGACATCAGTCCCTCCAACGTGAAGTTCTCCCCCGATGGCCGCATGGTCAGCTTCGTCTGGGCGAAGGATGACGAAGACCGCGCCGTCTGGGGCATCCCGGTCGATGGCGGCGCGCAGCGCAAGCTCGCCGAAGTGGACGGCGCGAACGTGCTGAGCCACGAATGGTCCCCCGACAGTGGTTCGATCTACATGCTGGCCGGCGCCGCAGAGGACGAACAGCGCGAGGAAGAAGCCGATGCCGGCTTCGTCTCCATCGTCTACGAGGAAGAATCCAGGTTCAACCGCCTGTTCCGCGCATCGGTCGGCAGCGATGTCGATGCCGATCCGGTCCGGATCGACGTTCCGGGCTACGTCAGCGCGGTTCGGATCGCACCGGGCGGACAGACGGCCGTGATCGACAGCGCGCCCACCCCGCTGATCGACGACAGCTACACGCAGAAGCGCAGCCACGTGCTGGACCTCGCCACGGGCACGGTCCGGACCACGTTCGAAACGCCGGGCAAACTGGAGGACGTCGAGATTTCGCCCGACGGGTCGCAGGTCTCGATGATTGCCGGGGTCGACATGAACGATCCCGCCGCCACGACGCTGCACCTGGGCTCCATCGCCGACGGCAGCTACCGTGCGCTCAATGCGGGCGCGGCAGAAGCTGCGGTCGATGCCGAGTGGCTGGCCGACGGACGGCTGGCAGCAATCATCCATGTCGGCGCCGATGCCATGCTGCGTATCTACAATGCCGATGGCAGCGTCGCGGAAACCGTCGATCCGGGCGAGCTGATCCTGACCGGGATGGCGCGCGGCGGGAACCGGCTGATGGTCTGGGCCAACAGCCCTTCCCACCCGACGGAACTGTATGAATACGCGAACGGGACCTTCACCCGTTGGACCAATCACAATGCGTGGCTGTCGGACATCGACATGGGCACGCAGCGCACGGTGACCTACACCGCGACCGACGGCCAGCAGGTCGAAGGCATCCTGATCGAGCCGGTCGGCGGCCCGGCGCGCGGCGGCAGCCCGACGATCATGATGGTCCATGGCGGGCCGGAAGCGCATTATTCCAATGGCTGGCTGACCGCCTATTCCATGCCGGGCCAGATGGCGGCGGGCGAAGGCTATGCCGTCTTCCACCCGAACTATCGCGGTTCGACCGGCTACGGCGTCGATTATGCCAAGCAGCACCAGGGTAACTACACCGATCCCGAATTCCGCGACATCGTCGATGCCAAGAAGCACCTCGTCGCCGAAGGCATCACCGATCCGGACCGCACCGGTATCACCGGGGGCTCCTATGGCGGCTATGCCAGCGCATGGGGCGCGACGCATTATTCGGACGAATATGCCGCTGCCGTGATGTTCGTCGGCATTTCCAACCAGACCAGCAAGTTCGGCACGGGCGACATCCCGTTCGAGATGTACAACGTCCACAGCCGCGCATGGCCGTGGGACGACTGGCAGAAGATGCTGGAAGTCAGCCCCATCTACTACACCGACCGGGCGAAGACCCCGCTGCTGATCATGCACGGGCTGGAGGACACGCGCGTCGATCCGGGCCAGAGTTACGAGCTTTACCGCTTCGTGAAGATCCGCAATCCCGATACGCCGCTGCGCATGGTGCTGTATCCGGGCGAAGGCCACGGCAATCGCAAGGCATCCAGCCGTTATGACTACAACAAGCGGATGCTGCGCTGGTTCGACACCTATCTGAAGACCGGCGACCGCGATGCGGAAATGCCTGCCAGCCGCCCGGTCCTGAACCTCGGCGACGAGGACGAGAAATAGGAAGCGCGTAAGGGGCGGGCAGATGCGTGGGTTGTTGGGACTGGCGATTGCCGCCATCTTCCTTGCCATCGCGGCCCACCCCGATCTCCTTATCCTATTGGAGCCAAGCCGCACGGACGAGCTGCCGCTCACCATGCGCATCCTGCTCGGGCTATCGGGCGCCGGTTTGGGCTGGGCCGGCCTCTACCATCTGCGGCTGCGGGCAGACCGTCGAAAAGCGTATGCCGGGGGACGAATCGTGGGAAGCGAGGCCCGGCTTGCGGCGCGGATCGGTGAAGACGACGACACCGCCACGCTGATCGTCGAAGCGGGGGCGATCAACTGGCTCATCAGCACCAACTTGAAGCATCTCCCGCGCGAGAGGTTGGAGGCAGGCGAAAGGATCGCGGTGGTCGGCTATCTCGACTCACAGGACCGAATGGTCGCGCTCGATCATGGCGAACACCAGCTGATGCCGCTTTCGCGTGGCAAGCCCATGAAGCCTGACGAGATCGCGCACCTGAGAATTGCCGACGAGCGGCGGGTGGCCCCCAGCCGCAATCAGAAGGTGTAGCCGATCCCTGCACCTACCAGGAACTGGTCCGCACTGCCGACCACGCTGGTGAAGGGCGTATCCTTCGCATCGCCCATCAGGCGCGAATAACCGCCGATCGCCACCAGGCTCAGCCCGCCATCGGTGATGTCGCCATTGAGGTCGACCGCCACCAGCGCGTTCACACCGATGCTCTGCAGGCCGCCCTCGGCATCGAATGCGGGAAGCAGGCGCGGGTCGGGCCCGATCGTCGCGGCCTGCGGGACCGAGAAGTAATAGTCGGCGTAATCGTCGTCGACGAAGGTCGCGCTCGCCCCGATGGACGCCGCCACGCCCCGGCTTAGCGGGGTGAAATAGGAGACAGACGGGCTGACGGTCATGCCGCCATGCGCGCCTGCCACGTCGAACAGCGCATCGACACTGACGGTCACGCTGTCGAACCGGTTGAGCACGCCGGGCACGCTGATACCCGCCGTGGGGCCAACCTCGACCGCGCGGTCCAGCTCGCCATAGAGTTCCACCGTCTCGTCCTCGATCTGGTCAGCACGGTCGCTGCGCAGCCGCCCTGCCACGCCCAGGTCGAACGACACGCCTTCATCCGCATCGGGAATGAAGTCGATGGCGAGGCCCGCCGGGCGCGGATTGATGTCTATCCCCTTGTAACTGGCCTGCACGATGGGCAGCGGGAAAACGACGTAATCGTCGGACCCGGTATAGCTGGGGCCGAAGCCCGCCCCGACCCCGATGCTGAGGAAATCGCCGTCGAACACCGTTTCGGAAGGCAGCGGCGGCCCTGCGGGTCCCGTTTCCGGCCCGGCGTCCTGCGCGGCTGCGGGGGTGGAGGCTGCAAGGATGGCTGCGCTGGCAAGAAATGCCGCGTTACGGATGGTCATGATACGGAATGCTCCCGGGATTATGCCTTCGAGAACGGCGATACGCCATGCGGGTTCCTCGCCTCACCACCTTTAAGCCGGATTGCCCGCTCACCCCGCGCGCCCTAGGGCTGGCAGGAATGACGGATCGCAGGGTCGATATTGCCATCGCAGGGGGCGGACTGGCCGGGGGGCTCATTGCCCTCGCGCTGCGCCGTGCCCGGCCCGAACTGTCGGTCGCGCTGATCGAACGCGGCGACGCAATGGGCGGCAATCACCGGTGGAGCTGGTTCGCAAGCGACCTGCCGGATGGGGGCGAGGGCTTGCTGGCCCCTTTCCGCAAGACGTCATGGCAGGGCTACGACGTCCGCTTTCCCACGCATGAGCGGACGCTGGCCGCGCATTACCGCTCGCTTTCGTCGGAGGATTTCGATGCCGCCCTGCGGCGCGAACTGGCGCAGGACACGCTGCTGCCGGGGCGCGAGATCGCGAACCTCGACGCGCGCGGCATTACCCTGGCGGATGGATCGCGGGTCGATGCGCGTGCGGTGATCGACTGCCGGGGCTTCCTTCCGCATGACAGCCTGCGCGGCGGATGGCAGGTCTTCATGGGGCGCCACTTGCGCACCGATGCCCCCCACGGGCTGGAACGCCCGGTCATCATGGACGCAGCGGTCGACCAGCTGTCGTCCGGCGGGGCGGGCGGCGGGGCGGGCGGCGGGGCGGGCGGCGGCGCATACCGTTTCGTCTACGTACTGCCGCTGGGCGTTGACGAGCTGTTCGTGGAAGACACTTACTACGACGACAGCCCGGTGCTGGACCGGCGCGCCCTGTCCTCTCGCATCGACGCCTATTGCCGCGAAAACGGCTGGCAGGGCGAGATACTGGGCGGGGAAACGGGCATCCTGCCGGTCATCACCGGCGGCAGCATCGCGGGATACCAGCAGGCGCATGGCACGCCGGGCGTGGCGAAAGCGGGCGCGGCGGGGCTGATGGTCCACCCGCTCACCAGCTATACCCTGCCCCATGCGGTCGAGACCGCGCTGCTGATCGCGGACAATGCCGACCTGCCGGGCGACCAGCTGGCCGCCCTGCTCGACGCGCAGGCGCGGCGGGTCTGGAAGCGGACCGGCTTTTACAGGCTGCTGGGCCAGATGCTGTTCGGCGCTGCCCGTCCCGCCCACCGCTACCGCGTTTTCGAGCGCTTCTATCGCCTGCCCGAGCCGCTGATCGAGCGGTTCTATGCAGCGCGCAGCACTTTTGCCGACCGGCTGCGGATACTTTCGGGCCGTCCGCCCGTTCCCGTCACACGCGCCATCGGCGCCCTCCTTTCCTCGCGCGATCCCCTGACTGCGCCACAGCAACAGAAAGACCCGTCTCCATGAGCTCAGAAGGCAAGACTGCCTGCGTCATCGGTTCCGGTTTCGGCGGCATGGCGCTCGCCATCCGCCTGCAGAGCGCCGGCATCCAGACGACCGTGATCGAGGCGCGCGACAAGCCCGGCGGCCGCGCCTATTACTGGGAGAAAGACGGCTTCACCTTCGATGGCGGGCCGACCGTCGTGACCGATCCCGACTGCCTGACCCAATTGTGGGAACTGACCGGCCACGACATGGCCCGCGACGTGGAACTGATGAAGGTGTCGCCCTTCTACCGTCTCAACTGGCCCGACGGCACGAATTTCAACTACTCGAACGACCACGAGGAACTGTTCGCCGAGATCGCCAAGCTGAATCCGGCCGACGTGGAAGGGTACAAGCGGTTCCTCGAATACAGCGCGGGCGTGTACGAAGAAGGCTATGTGAAGCTGGGCACGGTGCCGTTCCTCGATTTCAAGTCGATGATGAAGGCCGCGCCCGCGCTGGCGCAGAAACAGGCCTATCGCAGTGTCTATTCCATGGTCAGCAGCTTCGTGGAAAGCGAGAAACTGCGCGAGGCGCTGAGCTTCCACACCCTGCTCGTCGGCGGCAACCCCATGAAAACCAGCAGCATCTATGCGCTGATCCACAAGCTGGAGATGGAAGGCGGCGTGTGGTGGACCAGAGGCGGCACCAACCGCCTGATTGCCGGCATGGTCCGCCATTTCGAACGCCTCGGCGGACGCATGATCGTGGGCGATGCGGTGGTACAGGTGCACGAGGAAAACAACCGCGCGACCGAGGTCGAGACGGCCAGCGGCTTTCGCGAGCGGTTTGATGCGGTCGCCAGCAATGCCGACATCATGCATTCGTATCGCGACCTTCTGAGCCGCAGCCAGCGCGGCTGGCGCATGGGCAAGCGGCTGAAACGCAAGAAATTCTCGCCCGGCCTGTTCGTCGTCCATTTCGGGCTGGAGGGTACATGGCCCGGCATCGCCCATCACCAGATCCTGTTCGGCCCGCGCTACAAGGGGCTGCTCGACGACATCTACGACCACGGCGTGCTGCCGCAGGATTTCAGTATCTACCTGCATCACCCGACCGTGACCGATCCCGGCATGGCACCGCCGGGCAAAAGCACGTTCTATGCGCTGGTCCCCGTGGCCCACATGGGCAAGCTGAAGGTGGACTGGGACACCGTCGGCCCGCAGCTGGAAAAGCGCATCCTGGACGAGATCGGTCGCCGCCTCATCCCCGACATACACGACCGCATCGTGACCAAGTTCAGCTACGCGCCGAAGGATTTCGCGCATGACCTGAACGCGCATCTGGGCAGCGCCTTCAGCCTGGAGCCGCTGCTGACGCAAAGCGCCTGGTTCCGCGGCCACAACCGCGACGACGTGATCCGCAACTTCTACCTCGTCGGCGCGGGCACACATCCCGGCGCAGGAATCCCCGGCGTGGTCGGCAGCGCCAAGGCGACGGCCGGCCTGATGATCGAGGATCTTCTGGAAAGCGTCCCGGCATGAGCGAACGGCCAGCCAATCCGATGCAGCGCCTCGCCGTCTATTGCGGTTCCGCCACGCCGGACGACCCGCGTTACATGGAACTGGCCCGCAATGTCGGTGCAGGCCTGGCTGAGCGCGGCATCGGCGTCGTCTATGGCGGCGGCAGGCTCGGCCTCATGGGCGCGGTTGCCAACAGCGCGCTGGACGCGGGCGGCGAGGTCATCGGCGTCATTCCCGAAGCGCTGGCGGGCAGCGAAGTCGCCAATCGCGATTGCACCGAACTTTATACGGTCGGCGGAATGCACGAGCGCAAGCAGCGCTTCACCGACCTCAGTGACGGGTTCGTGACCATTCCCGGCGGCGTCGGCACGATGGACGAATTGTGGGAAGCGATGAGCTGGGCGCAGCTCGGCTATCACACAAAACCGGTCGGCCTGCTCAACGCCTTCGGCTTCTACGACGACCTGATCGCCTTCAACCGGCGCATGGCGGAGGTCGGTTTCGTGCGGCCCGCGCACCAGGGTATACTGATTGCTAGGGAAACCCTGCCACAGCTACTGGACGCAATGGCCGATTATGAGCCACATACGCCGATATTCCGCATGAAAGCCGACGATCTTTGAGCCAGAACCGCCGTCTCCTCAGTGACCTGAAAGTCGCCCCCGTTGCCGCAGGCGGCGGCAGGAACCGCGATGCGCTGGTGGAAAAGGCGCATGAGGCCATTTCCGAAGGTTCGCACAGCTTCGCGATGGCGTCCTCGCTGTTCGACAAGACGACGCGCGAGAGGGTGTGGCTGCTCTACGCATGGTGCCGCCGCTGCGATGACCTGGCCGACGGGCAGGACATGGGCGGCCAGCTGGGCGACCAGGCCGGGATCGAAGACCGTGTACAGGCCGTGCGCGTCCTTACCCGCCGCGCCCTCGAAGGCCAGCCGACCGCCGATCCGGCCTTCGACGCGCTGGGGCAGGTTGCCGCCGAAACCGGCTTGTCCAAGGACATGACCGACGACGTAATTGCCGGTTTCGCGATGGATGCGGGCGATTTCCAGCCGCGCACGGAAAAGGACGTGCTGCGTTATTGCTACCATGTTGCGGGCGCGGTCGGCGTCATGATGGCGCGGGTAATGAACGCACCAGACGACAGCTTCGTCTACGACCGCGCCTGCGATCTGGGCATTGCGTTCCAGCTGTCCAATATCGCGCGCGACATCGTGGAGGATGCGGAGGCCGGGCGCTGTTACCTGCCCGCCGAATGGCTGGCGGAGGCGGATCTGGAGCCGGGCCGGCACGCCGCGCCGGAGAACCGCTTTGCCCTCGCCGCGGTCAGCGCGCGGCTGGTCGGCCTGATGGAAATCTACGAGCAGGCAGCACGCTGCGGGGCGCAGCGCCTGCGGTTCCGTAACCGCTGGGCGATCTATTCCGCCGCGCGCATCTATGGCGCGATCGGTCGCAAGGTGCGCCGCCAGGGGCAATTGGCGTGGAACAACCGTGTTCGGGTCTCGCGCATGGCGAAGATCGGCCATGTTATTGCGGGCTTTGGCGAAGCGGTGGTCAACCGCCCCGTCCCGCCGCGCGACTGGCCGGAATATACGCGGCCCGATCTGCAGCCGATCCGGGGCTGGTAACAGGACTGGCCAAGGGCGGGCACGCGGACTAATCCCGTCGCCATGATTGCAAAACTCCTGATCGCCAACCGCGGCGAGATCGCCTGCCGCATCATCCGCACCGCGCGCGCCATGGGGATCGCCACGGTCGCGGTCTATTCCGATGCCGACGCCAAGGCGCTGCACGTGCGCTCCGCCGATGAGGCGGTGCATATCGGCCCGTCCCCCGCTGCCGAGAGCTATCTTGTCGGAGAGAAGATCATCGCAGCGGCGAAGGAGACAGGCGCCGAGGCGATCCATCCGGGCTACGGGTTCCTGTCTGAAAATGCGGGCTTCGCGCAGGCCGTCATCGACGCAGGGCTTATCTGGGTCGGCCCCAAGCCGTCCAGCATCGAGGCGATGGGCCTGAAGGATGCCGCCAAGAAGCTGATGCGCGAGGCGGGCGTGCCCGTCACGCCGGGCTACGAGGGCGAGGACCAGTCCGTCGAGCGTCTAAAGGAAGAAGCGGACGCCATCGGCTATCCCGTGCTGATCAAGGCAGTCGCGGGCGGCGGGGGCAAGGGGATGCGCAAGGTCGATGCGGCGGCGGACTTCGAAGCAAGCCTCGAAAGCTGCCGGCGCGAGGCCAAGGCCAGCTTCTCCAATGACGAAGTCCTGCTGGAAAAGTGGATCACCTCGCCCCGCCATATCGAGGTGCAGGTGTTCGGCGATGCCCACGGCAATGTCGTCCACCTGTTCGAACGCGATTGCTCGCTCCAGCGCCGCCACCAGAAGGTGATCGAGGAAGCCCCCGCCCCCGGCATGGACGAGGCCACGCGCGAGGAAATCTGCGCCGCCGCCTTACGCGCCGCCAAGGCCGTCGATTACGAGGGCGCAGGCACGATCGAATTCATCGCCGACGCCAGCGGGGGCCTGCGCGCCGACCGCATCTTCTTCATGGAAATGAACACCCGGCTGCAGGTGGAACACCCGGTGACCGAGGAGATCACTGGGGTGGACCTGGTGGAATGGCAGCTGCGGGTTGCGAGTGGGGAGCCGATCCCGCTCAAGCAAGAAGCGCTGAGCATCAACGGCTGGGCTATAGAGGCGCGTCTCTATGCCGAGGACCCGGCTAAGGGTTTCTTGCCGAGCACGGGGCCGCTTGAACAATTCCATTTACCTCGATCGACACCGAGAAGCCCAAACCGGGTCGATACTGGGGTTGAGAAAGACGGTGAGATCACACCATTCTATGATCCGATGATCGCCAAGATAATTGTGCATCGGACTGATCGGTCGACCGCTTTGCAGGAACTTGCGAGTGACTGCGCGCGTGTCATTTCGTGGCCAGTAAAGACAAACGCGGCATTCTTGCATCGATTGCTGTCAGACCCTGATGTTCGGTCGGGCCAGCTTGATACAGGATTGATTGCGGAAAAGGGCGACGGTCTGCTCGCTTCCGAAGACGACTCCAGAGAACTCGCCGCAAATGCCGCCTATTTTGAGTTTATGCGAGGGAAGCGAGACCCCCAACTCTATGACGAGGAGGCTCTTGCTAGACTGCCTATATGGCAACAGCCATCCGGACTACGGCTAAACTCATCGAAGCGTCCCTTCTCGTTGGTGATGACAGACGGTTCTGATCGATATGACGTCGAACCGGATGAAACGGGATGGACCGAAGAAATTCCGCAAGGAATACTTGTTCGGTTAAAGGGCGAGACGCGCGTGTTTAAACCGTATCGCTATGACGCGGGCGGAGCAGCCTCCGCCGCCGACGGCGCTATCCTCGCCCCCATGCCGGGCAAGGTCATCGCGGTCGATGTGGCCGAGGGCGATGCGGTCACCGCGGGTCAGCGGTTGATGGTGCTCGAGGCGATGAAGATGGAACACGCGCTCACCGCGCCGTTCGACGGGACCGTGACCGAGCTTTCCGCTGCGACAGGCGGTCAAGTGCAGGTCGAGGCGGTCCTCGCAATCGTGGAGCCAGACGAAGAATGAGCACTCTCCCCACCCCGCCCCGCCGCCGCGCGCTTGGCGCTTCTGGCATTGAAGCCTCCACCATCGCGTGGGGGATGTGGCGCACAACCGATATCGACGACGGCGTGCCGAGCCTCGCACGGCTCGCCCATGCCGCGCTCGATGCCGGGATCGACCTGTTCGACACCGCCGACATCTACGGCTTCGACGGCAAAAACGGCTTCGGCGATGCGGAGGTCATGCTGGGAGAGGTTTTCGCCAGCGAGCCTAACCTTGGCAGCCGCATCGTACTGGCGACCAAGGGCGGCATCATGCCGCCGCTGCCCTACGACCAGTCGCGCAGCTACATGGACAGCGCGCTCGACGCCTCGCTGAAGCGGCTGCAGGTCGAGCGGGTCGAGCTGTACCAGATACATCGTCCCGATATCCTGACCCATCCGCAGGAACTGGCGGGCTTCCTCGACGCTGCACTGGCCAGCGGGAAGGTCGGCGCGGTCGGTGTGTCGAACTTCACCGTCCACCAGATCGAGACGCTGTCCGCCCTGCTCGGCACGCCGCTCGCCACGACCCAGCCGGAAATCAGCCCCCTGCGGATCGATGCCATCGACAATGGCGAGATGGACCAGGCCATGCGGCTGGGCCTCACCCCGCTCGCGTGGTCTCCGCTGGGCGGAGGACGGCTGATGCGCCCCGAAGGGGACCGGGAGCATTCGGTCGCCCGCGCGCTGGCCGACTGGGGCGAGGAACGCGGCGTCGACCGCACTGTCGCGGCCTATAGCTGGCTGATGGCGCATCCCGCCGGCATCATCCCCATCATCGGCTCCCAGAACGCGGGCCGCATCGAAGCCGCGGCAAAGGTCTGGGACCTCCAGTGGTCGCGCGAAGAGTGGTACGCGGTGTTCACCGCTGCACGGGGCGCTCCGCTTCCGTGAGCTGGGCACGCGAACTTGGCGAACTGCGCCGCCGCGAGGCGCTTGCGGAGGAAATGGGCGGCGAGGAAAAGGTCGCGCGCCAGCATGGCCGGGGCAAGATGGATGCCCGAGCGCGCCTGTCCGCACTGGTCGATGACGGCAGTTTCCGCGAAATCGGCAAGATTGCGGGCAAGGGCGCGTATGACGACAATGGCGACTTGGCGGGCGTCACCCCTGCCCCCTTCCTGTTCGGCAAGGCGCTGGTGAACGGCCGCCCCGTCGTTGCGACCGCCGACGATTTCACCATTCGCGGCGGTGCGGCGGATGCCGGGATTTCCCGCAAGATGGTGCAGGCCGAGCGCATGGCGCACGAGCTGAAACTGCCGATCATCCGCATGATCGACGGCACGGGCGGCGGCGGCAGCGTGAAGACGCTGGAACAGATCGGCGCGACCTACATCCCCGCCGTGCCCGGCTGGGGCGAAGTGGTGCAGAATCTCGACAGCGTGCCCGTGGTGGCGCTGGCGCTGGGCCCGACGGCAGGCCTTGGCGCGGCGCGCACGGTCGCCAGCCATTACTCGGTCATGGTCAAGGGGCTGAGCCAGATCTTCGCCGCCGGTCCCGCCGTGGTCGATGGCATGGGCGATGCGTGGAAAAGCGAGTCCGCCAGCTATGCCGATGCCAAGGAAGACCTCGGCGGCAGCGGAATCCATACCCGCAACGGCGTGGTCGACGACGAGGTTGCAAGCGAAGCCGAAGCCTTCGCCCGGGCGCGGCATTTCCTGTCCTTCATGCCAGAATATGTCGGCCAGGCCGCAGCCCGCATCGACACAGGCGACCCGGCGGACCGGCGCGAGGAAGCGCTGCTGAACCTCGTCCCGCGCGAGGAGAAGCAGGTCTATTCCATGCGCCGATGCCTCGACATGGTGTTCGATTCCGGCACCGTGTTCGAAATCGGGCGCCACTGGGGCCGGGCCTGCATCACCGCGCTTGCCCGGCTGGACGGGTGGCCGGTCGCCGTGCTGGCCAGCGACCCCAGCTACCTGGGCGGATCGTGGGATGCCAAGACGTCAGAGAAGGTCGAGCGCTTCGTGAAGCTGGCCGACCAGTTCCGCCTGCCGATCATCCACATGGTCGACAATCCGGGCTTCATGATCGGGCGCGAGGCCGAAATGGCTGGCACGATCCGCTACGGGGTGCAGGCGATGAACGCGGTCTACCGCGCCAGCGTGCCGCTCGCCACCGTGGTCATGCGCCGCGCCTATGGCATTGCGGGCAGCGCGATGAGCAATGCCGACCGCCACCAGTACCGCTATTGCTGGCCGTCGGGTGACTGGGGCAGCCTGCCCATCGCGGGCGGGATCGAGGTCGCCTACAAGTCGGAACTGGAAGCATCGGACGACCCGGAGGCGGAACTGGAAGCCATCCGCGAACGCCTGGGCAAGGTCAGCAGCCCCTTCCGCAGCGCCGAGCGGTTCAATGTCGAGAACATCATCGACCCGCGCGATACCCGCCCGCTATTGTGCGAATTTGCGCAGCTCGCGTGGCGGCGGCTGGACAGCGAGCGTTAGTCGGGGCGCTGCATTTCTTCCTGCGGCGGGCCGAACAGGCGTCCCCGCTCGCTGAACAGTACCAGCGCCAGGCTGGTCAGGCCTGCGGCCAGCAGCGCGAGCGCTAATGGCCTCGCCGTCCCGTCGTAGAGATAGCCGATCAGCGACCCCAGCACCGCGCCGGTCGTCAGGCGCAAGCTGGCATGGACCGAACTGGCCGCGCCTGCGATGTCGAAGAAGGGGTTCATCGCGATCGATCCGAAATTGGTCCCGATGAAGCCCAGCAGCGCCATGTTTGCCGCCATCAAGGGCACGAATTGCCACAGCGACTGCTCCGGCTGGAACGCGAAGAATACCTGCAGCGCGGCAATGCCGACAAAGGCGAACAGCGCCGTATGGCTGACCCGGCGCGCACCGAAGCGTTCGACGATGCGGGAGTTCGACCAGTTGGTGACGGCCATGGACCCGGCGCACAGCCCGAAGATCAGCGGGAAGCTGTCGCTCGCGCCGAAGGTCTCTCCGATCAATTGCTGGCTGGAATTGATGAACCCGAACAGGGCGCCGAACACCAGCGCGCTGCCGAAGATGTATCCGATGGCCTGCCGCAGGCCGATCGCGCGCTTCATGTTGCCGCCGATGACGGACGGGCGGATGGGCTGGCGGTTCTCCTCCGCCAGCGATTCCGGCAGGCGGAACCAGACCCATGCGAAGATCAGGCAGCCCTGCAGCGCCATGGCGAGGAAGATCAGGTGCCAGTCGCCCAGCAGCAGGATTGCCTGCCCGATGCTGGGCGCAACTGCGGGCGTCAGCAGGAAGATGACGAAGATGAGGCTCATCATGCGGGCCATCTTGTCCCCGCCCACCCGGTCGCGGATGATGGCGGGCGGCAGTGCCACGATCCCTGCGCCGAGAAAGCCCTGCGCTGCGCGAATGCCCACCAGCACTTCGAACACGTTGGCGAAGGCACTGGCGAGCGACAGCACGATGTAGATCGCGATGGAGGTCAGCAGGACCGGACGCCGCCCGAACCGGTCGGCCAGCGCGCCGGGCACCAGTGCGCCCGCCCCTGCGGCCAGCAGATAGGCGCCGACGACGAATTGCCGTTCGTTTCCAAGGCCGCCGAAATCGGCCGCAATCTCGTCGAGCGCGGGCAGTATGGCGTCGATCCCGAAGGCCTGCAGCGCCATCAGCATGGCCATCATCCATATGAGCTCGGTCTCGCCGATGGCTTTCCGGATCGCCTGCATGGCAGGGGCTGGGGTGTTGTCGCGCGCCATGACTGTTTCCTTGGCGACCGCATCGCCCCTTGACCACCCGTTTTGTTGCATGTGCGAAGAATTCGCAAATCGGCGAAATGGTTCCCCTGCCGCAGCCCGCTCCCTAGATAGGAAGGCGTGGACGAAACGGGCGAACAGAACCGCGAGGGCGACCCCAAGGGCGAAGTCGACAGCGAAGCCGATGGCCTGCGCAAGATTGTCCATGTCGACATGGACGCCTTCTTCGCCAGCGTCGAACAGCGCGACAATCCCGAATTGCGGGGGAAGCCCGTGGCCGTCGGCGGGTCCAGCGGGCGCGGCGTGGTCGCGGCGGCCAGTTACGAGGCGCGGCAGTTCGGCGTGCGCAGCGCCATGCCCTCCATCACCGCGAAACGCCTATGTCCCGACCTCGTATTCGTGAAGTCGCGCTTCGATGCCTACCGCGAGGCGAGCCAGCAGATCCGCGAGATCTTCCGTTTCTACACACCGCTCGTCGAACCGCTCAGCCTCGACGAGGCCTATCTCGACATCACTGAAGACCTGCAGGGCATGGGCTCTGCCACCGCCACCGCGCAGGCCATCCGCAAGCGCATCCGGGAGGAGACGGACCTGACGGCCAGCGCCGGGGTCAGCTACAACAAGTTCCTGGCCAAGCTGGCGAGCGACCAGAACAAGCCCGACGGCATCTGCGTCATCCGCCCCGGCGAGGGCGAGGCCTTTGTCCAGTCGCTGCCCGTCCGCCGCTTCCACGGCATCGGCCCGAAGGCGGAGGAGAAGTGCAAGCGGCTGGGCCTGGAGACAGGCGCGGACATCGCCGCGAAGGACCGCGCATGGCTGCGCCAGCATTTCGGGAGCTTCGGCGATTACCTGTTCCGTGCCGCACGCGGCGTGGACCTGCGCCCCGTGCGATCGAACCGCCTGCGCAAATCCGTCGGCGGGGAGCGGACCTTCAGCGAGGACATCCACGAAGCGGACCCCCTGCGGGAGACGCTGGAACGCATCGTCGACATCGTGTGGGAGAGGATCGAGCGGGCGCAGGCAAAGGGCAAGACCGTGACGCTGAAACTGAAATACAACGATTTCACGCTGCACACGCGCGCCCAGTCGGTCAGCCAGCTGGTGGAGGACAAGGACACTTTCGCCCGGCTGGGACGCGAATTGCTGGAGGAGGAAATCCCCCTTCCCCGCCCGATCCGGCTGATGGGCCTCACCCTGTCGAACCTGGAGCGCGACGGAGACGAGGAATCGCGCCGCCGCGATGGGAAGACCGGCCAGTTGGCCCTGTTCTAGCGCGAACCTGTTCCAGCCCCAGCCTGCCCCAGCAGGGCGATTCGGGTCGCCGCAAGCGTGCTGAGCGGCTGCGGGAGGGCGTCCAGGGCGAAGAATGCTGCGCTTTCGATCTCGCGCCGGTCGGCGGCCGGCGGTGCATCCAGTCCAGCGATGACGACATGGGCGCGGTGGGGAGAGCCCGACAGCGTCTCGTCCACGAAGCCCAGATAGCGCGCATCGACCAGCACGGCACCGAGTTCTTCCTGCATTTCGCGCCGTGCGGTCTCGACCGGCTCTTCCCCGCGTTTCATCCCGCCGCCCGGCAGAGTCCAGACCTGCGGTCCGTAAGCGTGCCGGACCAGCAATATCTCTCCCGCACGGCTGCGCAGGATCACCGACACCCCATCCAGTTGCACCTTGCGCCAGAGCCGCCAGCGATGGCGGACCCTGTGCGCGCCCTTCAATGCCGCACGGTGCAGGGGCCGCGGGACCAGGGACTGGATCAGGTAAAGCACGTAACGTCCTGCGCCGCCGCGCCCAGCAGGCGGGCCACCGGCAGGTCGTTCTCTCCCTTCGCTGCGGCGCCGAAGATACGAGCCTTGTCGGCGTTGCCGCCGAGCGTGAACAGGATGTCGTCGCTGTCCAGCAGCGCCGGTATCGTCAGGGAGATGCGATCGAACGGAGCCTCGGGCGGCAGCGGGTCGGGCGTCAGTCGCACGATCTTTTGCGGGGCATCCACCTGCGGATCAGTGTTGGGAAACAGCGAGGCGATATGCCCATCGCCGCCCATGCCGAGCCAGCACAGCGCGAAATGCGGGATCTTTTCCATGACGGTCAGAGCCGCGACCTCCGCCCCTGCAGGCTCGAACAGGGCACGCAGCTTGCCGGTGTTGGAGGCAGCGTGATCCTCCGGCACGATCCGGTCGTCGCCCGGCCAGACCACGATGCGCTGCCAATCGAGCGAACGGCGGACCAGTTCCTCCATGATCGGGAAGGGTGTCGACCCGCCGGGCACGGCGATCGGAACGGGCCCGTCGGCATTGGCCAGGGCTTTTAAAAGCCGGGCCTCAAGCCAGTCGGCAATGTCGCCGGGCTTTGCGTTTTCGTTGATGGTAAGGTTCTGCATGGGCGCATTCTAACGCAAAGGCCGCGCCCGGGCATCCCCGGACGCGGCCTGTCGCATTCGTATTTCGCGAAGGACCTTACTTCAGCGTCTGGCTGAGGAACCAGACCCGCTCTTCCGCCATGTCGGTCCAGTCGTCGAGCAAGCCGTCGGTAGCATTATCGCCAGCCTTCTCGGCCAGTTCCTTCATGCCCTTCAGGCGTTTGACCAGCGCGGCGTTGTCGTCGCGCAGTTCGGTGACCATCGCATCGGGCGTCAGGGTCACGTCGTCCTGGTCCTTGACCTGCGTATGCTTTGCGACGGAGCCGACCGAAGTCAGCGTCATCATGTCGTTCTTGCGTACGCGTTCGCCAATGTCGTCGATCTGGTCGCGGATTTCCACGGCCTGCTCGTCGAACAGCAGGTGCAGGTCGCGGAAACGCGGTCCTGCAACGTGCCAGTGGAAATTCTTGGTCTTGATGTAGAGAGCGAAATGATCGGCCAGGAGCCCGTTCAGTTCGTCAACCAGTGCCCGTTTCGAATTGTCGCCTGCGTCTGCCATATGTCTTGCCTCCGGATTGTTTTGGGTTTCGCATTGGTAATGCGCGAAAGCCCCCGCGGGTTTCCGGCGAAGTCGCATTCAGAGCAATCGATATAGTCGATTAAAGTATTAGTCCGCGTGCGGATAATCCGATTACAACCCCGGCCACCAATGTCGCCGCTGCCAGTGCGAGGCGAAGCGCCCGTAAAGGCACGGTTTTTTCCAGCCGCTCCCCGGCTAGCCAGCCCAGCGTGATGGCCGCCACGCCGCCCAGCGCGCCGCCCAGCGCCACAAGAGCAGGTATCGCGGTAGCGGCGGCGAGTGCGAAAATGATGAAGCGCGAGGCATCGCCGAACTGTCTCAGGCACAGGACGAGGAAGGCGGCGAAGACGGATCGTGTCGGCTCCGCCGCAGCGGTGTCCCGATTGGGCCACGCCAGTTCCACTGCCGCTGCGATCAACGAGAACGCGACCAGCATCCGGCGGCCCGATGTCGGCAGGATGCCCGCGATACTGGCCCCGGCGAATGCCATGACCACGGCCGAGGCTGCGGCTGCGGCCCATCCTGCCGCTAGAATCGTGGTCCTCGCCCGCGCGGCCATCTGCGCCACCAGCAGCTGGTCACGCGCGCCCTGCCCGATCAGCAGCGCGGCGACGAAGGCGAACAGGAAACCGGACATCGTCGCGCCGGGAAACGGGAGCCTGTTTGCAGCCCCCGCCCCTGCCTCCTCAGACCCAGGGGCCGGTGATCGCCACCGTCACCGTGGGACTGTAGGCATTGACGAAGAACCACTTGCCATCGGGGGAGAAACAGCCGCCCGCCAGTTCGGTCTGCATGTTCAGCCGGCCGAAGGGATAGGCCACACCTTCGGGCGTAATGCCGCGCAGGTAATTGTTGACCGGATCTGTATACTGGTCCTCGCACACGATCAGGTCGCCGAACGGGGCGATGGTCAGGTTGTCGCCGTAATTGAACTGCTCTTCGCTTTCGCTTTCGAAGAACAGCTCGAACCGGTTGTCCGCGCCGTCATAGCCGGGCCGGATGCGGAACACCTGCCCCAGCTTCTTCGCCCCGCCGCTGGTCGAGCAGACGTAGAATTCGTCCTCGCCCATGTGGATACCTTCGCCGCGCGCGATCAGGACACCGCCCTCGGCCGCGGCACGCATGCGGAGGTCGTCCTCCGGCGCTTCGACATTGTCGATATCGATCCAGCGCACGGCCTTCGATACGCCGACCTGCATGGCGCTGCCATCCCAGTTGCGGCTGTCGCGCGTGCCATCGGTAGCAACCATGAACTGCAGGCGTCCACCGGCAGCCAGATTGCCGGGCTCTTTCGGCAGGAAGCGATAAAGGACCGAGTCGTCCCGGTCCTCCGTCAGGTAGACGATGCCCGAGCGCGGATCGACGCAGGCGGCCTCGTGGTTGAAGCGGCCCATGGCGGTCAGCGGCACCGCCTCCACCTGCCGGCCCGCAGCGGCGGGGACTTCGAACACCCAGCCATGGTTCTTCGCCAGCCCTTCGCCAAAGCGCTGGCCAGGCCCGGTCGGCGCTTCCTCGCAGGTCAGCCAGCTGCCCCACGGGGTCACCCCGCCCGAACAGTTCCGGATCGTGCCCGCCAGACTGCGATATTCCTGTTCGACGGCAAGCGTTTCCGCATCCAGCACGATGGTGGTCGTCCCGCCGGGAACGATGGCCCCGTCCCGCGTGCCGTATCCATGTGCCAGCGTGCCGCCCGCATCGTCGGTCGGGATGAGTTCGTGGTTGCGCACCAGCGCGATCCTGCCATTTCCGAGATCGAGGCAGCCCATGCCGTCCGCCTTGTCCGGCACGGCGCCGCCATCCGACATGGCGTTGCCCAGCCGCGAAAGCACGCGGTAGGAGAAGCCTTCCGGCAGATCGAGCATGCCCGCCGGGTCCTTCACCAGCGGACCGTAACCGGTCGCCCCGCGCCCCGGATTGCCGGCGCGCGCGATCTGCGGCGCGGGTGCGGTGCTGCACCCGCTGGCGGAAAGGGCAGCGAACGCGCTGCCCGTCGCGGCGAGGAACCGGCGGCGGCTGGTATTGGAGAAAGCGTTCATCGTCTCGAAGATCCTGTCGAATGGGTCGTTTGACATCAGCCTATCACGGCTACAGCGTTATGACAGTCAATAAGGAGAGAGCCTCGTGAAACTTGAAGATGGACTAGGTGCGGTAGTGACCGGCGGCGCGTCGGGCCTGGGCCTCGCCAGCGCCCGGGCACTGGCCGCAGAGGGGCTGAAGGTCGCCATTTTCGACATCGATACCGAGAAAGGCCCGACTTGCGCCGAGGAGATCGGCGGCACGTTCCATCACGTCGACATCACGGACGAGGCATCGGTGGAGGACGGCTTCGCCGCGGCCCGCAGCGCGCACGGGCAGGAACGGGTCACGATCCACTGCGCCATGACCAGCCGCCGGGGCAAGACGCTGGGCTGGGACAAGGAGAACGGGCGGTACAAGCGGCTCTCTACCGAAGACTATGCCTATGGCGCGGAAGGCATCCTCGTCTCCAGCTACCGCATCGCCAGCCATTCGGCGCTCGGCATGGCGAACAGCGATCCGCTTAACGATGACGGCGAGCGCGGGGCCATCGTCCTGACCGCCAGCGTCGCGGCACAGGACGGCCAGATCGGCCAGGTGATCTATGGCAGCTGCAAGAGCGGGGTGAACGGCCTCGTCCTGCCCATGGCGCGCGACCTGATGGATGTGGGCATCCGCGTGAACAGCGTCATGCCGGGCATCTTCGCAACGCCGCTGATGCTGGGGATGAAGGACCGCAATCCGCAAATGTGGGACCAGCTCAATGCCAGCGTCTCCTTCCCCAAGCGGCTCGGCGAACCGGAGGAATTTGCCAGCCTGATCGTGGAGATCGCGCGCAACACCTACATAAACGGCCACCAGTTCCGCCTCGACGGCGCGATCCGGATGCCGCCGAGATAAGGTTGAGCCCGTTCTGCTGCCGCAGACCTCAGCTACACCGCGCCAGCTGTTCGCCGGATGGGATGATACGGTCGAACTCCACAGCTTGGCGCAGCTTCGCAATCCAGCCGCGGTCGACGAACGGCATCCATTGCAGCATTCCGCGATACAGGTTCGGCTTGCGATCGATCAGTTCCGCCCGGACCTCCCGCGCTTCGCCTGTCCGGCCCATCGCGGCCAGCGATGCCGTTTCCAGAGCGTGGGCGAGGACATAGCCGGGATGGGTTGCCTGTATCGTCTGGGCTGTCGCCAGGCTTTCCTCGTAGCGTCCCAGCATCCAGTAACTCGTGCCAAGCGCACCGAGTGCCAGGAAACGTTTCGGATCGAGCGGGGTCAGGAAAAGCGCGTGCTTCAGCAAGTCAATCGCCGGTTCGGGATCGCCCGCCAGATAATAGGTCGATCCCAAATGGACATAGGCCTGTCCCAACCCGGGATCGAGCGTGCAAGCCTGCTCCAGATGAGTCCGTGCAGAGCCGGATCGTCGCTGCCATGTTTCCAGTATGCCATTGAATAGCGGGCCGCGCGCATCCAGCGGGTCGGCGCGCATTGCGGCGCGGATCAGGACCGCTAGGGCCCTGAAGATAGTAGCCTTGGCGCAGTCGACCCAGTGTTGCCACAGTTCCAGATTAGCCTGGGGCATCAGCAACTCGCCGCTTTCCGGCGTTTTGCGCATTCCCTGATCGATCAGAATCCGCGCCTTGGCGAAGGATTCCCGATTGAACTGGTTGATGTGGAACCTGATACGCCAGAGTTCCTCGTTCACACTGTCGATCGCGCCGGAGGCAGAGGTGTCGAAATGGCGTTGTTCACAAACATCGAAAGACGCCCCCACGCAATTGGCGGTCCGGGCGATCTCGTCCGCCGCCGAGGCAGGGTCCTGCGGACTGATGGTCCGCGTGTCCGTCCAGCGGATGATCCGCCCGGGCATTTCGAGGAACGAGAATGTCGCCCGCATTTCGCCTTCCGACGGAATGATATTCGTTTCCAGCAGATACCGGCAAGCAGGTGTTTGCCGGTCGCTCTCGCCGTCACCCGATACGATCGGAAGCCACCGCATTCGCGTAAGAGCAACAGACAGGCCGTCACCGATCGAGCGCGCCATCATCGCGGCGGCCGCATCATGCCCTGCTGCCGTAGGTGGTACGACCGCGATGTAAGGCGGCAATGCAGATCGGTCCGAAACCGGTTCCACACGCTGGACGCTGCGCGGGCGGTCGTATGTTTCCCGGTCGAAATGCAGCCGCATATCTCGCAGCCACTCCTCGAATTCCTCCTCGCTGGCAAGATCGAGGCCCTCACAGAATTGCAGCTTGCCACCCCTGCCATGCTCGTCGGACACATCGACATGCACACGGGTTTCGTCGAGGCTTACTATCCGGTTATCGGACCGGAGAACGTCCAGCCCGGCCCGCGCGAAAACGGCACGCAGGTTTGACAATTCCCGGCGCAGGCTGCTTTGCGCCTGCTTCTGCGCGCGCGAGCCCCACAGGACCCGTTGAAGCCAAGTGCGCGAGCGCTCGAACCGGTCTGCCTTGGCCAGTGTCGCCAGAAGGGCGATGGCTTTCTTGCTGCTGATTTCCACGCGTCGCCCCGCAGACGATTCCACACGTGGCGTGCCGAAAAGGTAGATCAATGCATCTGGCTGGTCGCTCATTACGTACCCCGAAATGTCTCCCCGCCGACCCGAATAAAGGCGGAAAGCTCAAGCTGGTTCGACGCGACCAAATTTCACTCTGTATTCAGAGCATTGTTCTTGCCGGTACCGATAATCAGGAATGAGGAAACTATAAAGCCTGATTAGCCCAGAAAAGTTATTTTTCACGCGATTCGAACGCTTTGCTCACGCGAGACGAGCGCCTTTCGAACGCAGCTTCGGTCATACCCCGCCGCAATCCGCACCAGGAAGGTCTGCGGAGTTGGAATCGTAAACTGCACAGGGGTAATTCAATGCAGAAGAAGACGCAGCTGGCGCTGGGCGTAGCCACCGCCGCAATCATCACGGGCCTGGCGACACCGGCCAACGCGGCCTGCACGGTAGACGGTTCGACCGTCACCTGCACTGCCGACAGCACGGCCACCGAAGTCAACGCCGCCCTAGCCGGCGTCGCAGGCAATGACGTCACGCTGGAATTTGTCGACGACGCACTCGTCACCCAGCCATTCAGTCAGATCTTCCCGACGCAGCAGGGACAGGTCGCCATCGATAATGCAGGGGCGATCGGCACCGAAGATGCGCCTGTCGGGATCGGATATTTCGGAACGGCCGACGATGCCGACAACACGTTCTCCCTGGATAATAGCGGTTCGATTACCGGCAATGTCTCGGTGCAGAATGTCGGCGGCGAAGTCGCTTTGACTAATAGCGGCCTCCTGGCAGGCGGAGTCTTCGTCAACGTGACGGGCCCCGCGACGCTGATCAGCACCGAGCAGATCGACGGCTTCGGATCGCCGGCTGTCTATCTTGGCTCGCGAACCTCTGCCGAGGCCGTCATCGAAGGCGATGTCGGCACTGCGGCAACGGCCACGGACGATTCCGACCTCCGTGATATCGTGGTCCAGTCGCAGGTATTCGTATCGCAGCCTTTCACCAGTGACACCGAAACCGAAGACGGCGTCACCACCACGACCACGTCTTCCGGATTCACCTACGAAGGTGGCAGCGCATCGGTTGTCATCGACGAGGAAGCGAATACCGGATCGGTCCGCGCCGTCGGGCTGGAAAATGCAAGCGTTTCGATCGACGGATCGGTCGGATCGCTGACGCAGTATGATAGTGCCCGCGCAAATTCCGATGTCACGGCGCGGTCGACGGTTTCGGTCAGTACCAGTGACGGCACCAACAGCACCTATGACGAGACGACCACGCAGACTGCCCTGGGCGGCGACGCGTCGGTCGCCGTCGGCGAGACCGGATCTGTCAGCGGCGATGTGCAGGCGAACGGCCTGAATTCCGCCACGGTGATTATCGACGGCTCGGTCGGCAACGAGACCTTTATCGGCGCTGCATTCGCCACGTCTTTTGGCACGGACCGCGTCGACACCTTTTCCAGCGAAAGTGATGGAACCGCGTTTTCCAACACGTCCAGCCAGCAAAGCAGCAGCTCTGGCGGCGATGCCTCGATTACCATCGGCGACACCGGCTCCGTGAGGGGCGATGTCGGTGCTTTAGGCAACGACGATGCCAGCGTTTCGAACGAAGGCGTCGTGACAGGTTCGATCAATGCCAACGCATCGGGCAGCGATACGCTCAGCCAGTCCTCGTCGTCGTCCGACGGAGCGGGCAGTAGCGCTTCCGCCAGTTCGTCGACTTCGGAACGGACGGGCGGTACGGCATCCATCGATAACGCGGAAAGCGGTCTGATCGGTCTGGACGCGACCAGTCCGGTCCTGGTGTCTGCCTTTGGCCATACCGCCAGCAGCGTGACCAATGCCGGCCGCATAAACGGCGATGTCCGCGTCCTGTCCAATGCGACCAATTTCGCAAGCGCGCAGACAAGTTCTTCCGACAGCGATACCGATGACGACGGCGTCACGACGACCGTCGACCGGACCACCAATAGCAATTCGAGCACGAGCGTCGGCGGCGATGCCAGCTTCGCCAATGCGGAAGGCGGCCGGGTTACGGGGTCGATCACGGTGTTGGGCGGCAGCAGTGCCAACTACGTGAACGAAGGCGCTGTAATCGGTATGACGAACGTCGAGAGCATTCGCACCGACAGCACTTTTGCCGAAACCAGGACGGATACGTTCGCCAACACGCCCGGTCCCGAGGGTGGCTTTGTCCGGACCATCGAGCGGGACAGTGAGCAATCGAGCACGTCGAGCGGCGGAGATGTGACCGGGCTTTACGCCGGCACGAACGGAGCCGTCCAGTTCGCACCGTTCGGAGGCGCCAGCGACGGATCGGTCACCCAGGTTAGCAGGGGTGGCAACAGCGCCGCCACGGTGACCGGCACGATCTTCGGCAGTTTCTATGGCGAGGCAACCGGATCCGAGATCACATCGAGCTTCTCCGAAGACACGACCCTGCAGTTCGATGCGGACGGCGATATTCGCCGGTTTGAATCGGATACATCCTCGACAGACACGAACGACCAGACCGAAAACGACAGTTCGCTTATCGTGGACGGCGGCCGGATAACGCAGGACGCACGCCTTTACGCAACGGGCGATGCAACGGCAGTCATCGACAATGGCGGGATCGTGGAAGGCAGCCTGACCGCTACCTCGCAGGGCTTCGGCGGTTCTGAAAACAGCAATTCGAGCAGCCAGCTCGTCATCTATGACGAGGACGGCAATTTCACCTCAAATGACTTCGTCAGCACGTCTTCCAATGCCCGTTCGGTCGCTGATGGCGATGTGGCCGTGACCATCGGCGAAGGCGAAGTCGGCGGTTCGGTGTTCCTGAACGGTTCGGGCGGCAACAATTCGTTCGTCCTGGGCGCGGATGGCGCGGTCGGCGGCTCGGTTGTGCAGAGCAGCCAGACCTCCTCGTTTATGTCCGAAAGCACCTTCAGCTTAAGCAGCAGCCCGACCGGATCGTCCAGCACCAACGACTACTCGCAGACCTCCACGGCGGCGGGCGGAAACGTGACGGCATACGTGGCCGGTACGATCGGTGCCGGCGAGGAAGGTCCGCTGGGTTATGGCGATGTCGCCACCAGCGGCGGGGGCAGCCTATTTCTTGCGACCACTGCCGGGAACGCAGATGCGGTCCTGACCGGTCAGGTCCGGGGCTCCGTCTCGGTGTTTGCCGCAGGCGACGACTCCTCCTTCGCCAGCCAGCAAACGGAGGTCAACGGAACAACGGTCGCGCGTTCTTCCCAGTCGACGTCGACCGCAACCGGTGGAACGGCTAGCCTGACAGTCGATGCCGAAGATCGCGATGTTCCGGCCAATTTCGGCGACATCACGGTTATCGGCCGCGATGGCTCCAGCGTCGTCATCGGTGAAGACAGCACTGTCCTCGCAGCAACGAACGGTGCCTTCCTGCAGGTCGGCGATGTCTTCTACGACAGCGCATCGAGCAGCGACGAAACCGATTTCATCGGCGGAACCCCCGACACCGTCACGGGAACTTCCGAAGAAATGGGAACCGGCGGCCCGGCCAGCCTCGTCAATGACGGGCGCATCGGCTTCGACGGCGGGGCCGAGTTCGACGGCACAAACGCCTCCGTTTCGGTCGTCAGCGCAACCGACGCATCGGCCGTCAACAACGGGCAGATCTTCGGATCGCTGAGCGCGTCCTCGTTTTACGAGAACACGTCGTCGCTCACGACCGAAACCGACCGCAACGACGTGACCCGTGTCAATACGACCACGACGACCTATGCCGCGACCGGCGGTTCGGCCTCGATCGCCAACAATGGCCTCGTTACCGGCAACGCTTCCCTGGAGGCGCTGGACGGAACACTGGTCAATAATGGCGTGATCCGCGGAGATATCGAGCTGGGCAGGAGCGTCGATAACTACACGACCCAGTCGGTCGACACGCTGACCCAGCTTGGCGAAGAAGAGGTCCTCGACCTCGCCGAGGCCATCGAGCAGGGGTATGCCGTCGAGCAGAACGGCCTTGTCGGCGGCACGATTTCGGTGGCGGGCGTCTTCGGACAGCTCGACGACCGGGAGCAGACGAGCGCCATCACGGCCGACATCGCCCTGAACAGCGGATCGGTCACCGGCGGCGGTGTGTTTGCCGAATATGACGAGGAAACGGGTGAGCGCTTTACCGCGACGAACGTGACCTTGAACGGTGCCGGCTTCCTCGGCCTCGGCAATGTGGCCCTGGCTCAGCTGGAAACGGCGTTTGGCGATGCCGATCCGGGCATCGTTGCTGCAGGCGACCTGTCTGCCTATGCTGGCGGAGCGCGCGTTCTGGGCGTCGAAACCCTGACCAAGACGGGTGACGGCGTGTTCCTGATCACCGGTGCGCCGTTCGCCCCGATGACCAACACCAACACCGTGGCCGACTATACGCTGGACCTCGGCACCTTCGCCATCGACGGCGGGGAAATCCAGCTGGCCACAGCCGGAAGCGATGCAGTGTTCGGCATCCGCGGCGACATCGTGAATTCGGCCGGGCTGGTCCTGGGTAACCGGATCGACCTTCCCGCGCCGCTGTTCGGCACGAATGCATCGGTGAATGCGATCGACGGTGTCGAAGTCTACCAGAACGGCGACTTCGTCCAGACCGGTAGCGGAACGCTCTCGGTGGGCGTCATGCCCACGCTGGTACGGGTCGTCGATCCGGCATTCTCCAGCATCAGCGTGTCCACGAACCCGTTGGCGGTCCAGTCCATCGGTCTGGCATCGGGGCTGTTCACCACTCCGGAAAATGCCTTCGGGCAAGCTTTCACCGAACTCGGCATGGGCTTCCTGACGGTTGACGGAGACATGGACCTAGCCGGCACGGTGGAACTGGTCAGCCCGACGGGCGGCCTGTTCACCAATGGCCAGACGGTCGACATCGCAAGCGTGTCCGGTACGGTAACGACCAGCGCAGGCGTCGACGTCAACTCCAGTTCGAACTTCGTAAGCTTCGATCTCGATACCCGTTCCGAAGGTGGACGGACCATCGTGTTCGCCAGCGCAGACCGTGCGGGGTTCGAAACGGCGGGTAACAACCAGAACGCAATTGCTGCAGGCTCGGCCCTGAGCGACGCGTTCGACGATGTGGTGACGGCGATCCAGGCTGGTACAGCGGGCGGCATCGGCATTGCCGGCGACCGGTTCGTCCTGGCCCAGGATCTCGCCAATATCTTCGTCGGCTTCGATACGCTGCTGACGATGGACCAGGTCGGTACGGCTCTGAACGAACTGGCGTCCGGCGAATTCTACGGTTCGCTCACCACGCTGGAGACGACGGCACCGTTCGTCGATGCGATCAGCAGCCGGCGCGTGCCGGATGGCGCAAGCGGCTTCAATGTGTGGCTCGCCCCGTCGGGTGACTTCGTCGACCTCGAAGGCGACAGCGCCGTCGGTTCGCGCGACATCGAAGCCGATAACTACGGCGGGTCCGTGGGCTTCGGTATTGCCACCGACAACGGAGAAATCGGCGCCGGCGTGGGCTATGGCCGCATCAGCGCCAATGCCGACAACGACCTGCTGATGGCAGAAGCCGATACCTGGATGCTGGGTGCCTATCTGCGACAGGGCTTCAGCAACTTCGCCATCAGCGCAGATCTGGTCTATGGCTGGAGCGACTGGAACGCCTCCCGCGTCATGCCGACCCTGTCCCGGACCGCATTCTCCGAATTCGACAGCACCGAGCTGCGCGGCGATCTGCGGGCCGAGTACATGGTCGATTTCGGCAATGGCTGGGTGGCCCCGTTCGGCCAGCTGACCTTCCGCCAGTTCGACTTCGACGGGTTCACCGAAGACGGTGCCGGCGCGGTCAATCTGGTGGTCGAGGATGCCGATGAAACGGTGCTTACCCCGACGCTGGGCCTGCGGGCAGGCACCCGGTTCGAAACCGGTCTCGCCACGCTGCGTCCGGAACTCACGCTGGCTTACAGCTTCGATGACGACAACGCCTCGTTCCGCAATGTCGCCTATCTCGGCGCTCCGACGAACAGCTTCCGCCTCCAAGGCGTCGATCCCGATCTATACTTCACCATCGGGGCCGGTCTGTTCGCGGATATCGGTGTGAACTCGGGCGCCTTCCTGCGCGCCAGCTATGCGACCGGCAGCAATGTCGATGTCACGAGCGTCAATGCGGGCGTCACGATCGGCTTCTGACCCCGGCCGACGAGACGAGAAGGCGGAATTCCCTTTCGGAGTCCCGCCTTCTTCTTTTTGGATGACAGGACAGCCAAGTGACGAATTGCGAGGAATTGTTTTCCGCTTTAGGCATCGTCTTCCCCGGCAGGGTCAGAGCCCTTCTGTCGGACGGCGTACTGGAAGGAATCGCCGGGCGTTTCGAGGCGGGAACGTTGCAGGCCATAGGCACCGTTATCGAAAACGATTGTCCTGCCCATGCGTCGTTCGGCTCGGCAGGGGAGGAAGCCCAGATTTCGTGCCGTGACGTGCTCCCTTGGACGGCAGAGCGTTCCAGCTTCCTGGTTCGTTACGTCGATTTCCCGCACGCGCCAGGGGCCTGCCGGATGCTGGCCCTCACCACGGGCCCCCTCAAGGCAGCGCGCAAATTGCCGGTGCCGGCGGAAACCCTTTGCCCCTGACGGACAAGGAATTGGAAGTCGCCTTTGCGGTCGCCACCGACAAGAGCGCGTTAAGAATTGCCAGCCAAACCGTTCATTCGGTCCATACGGTCCGCAACCAGATCAAGAGCGCCCTGCGCTCTACCGGCAGGCATTCGCAATCCCAACTCGCCTCTCTCGTGCGTGACTGGCTGTTCTAGGCCTAACGAAGCGCAAAAGCTCTCCACTGTTGCCGAGCAGCGCCTTTAGGAAAAAAGCGCTGGAGCGGGCGAAGGGAATCGAACCCTCGTCGTCAGCTTGGGAAGCTGCTGCTCTACCATTGAGCTACACCCGCGCGTGCGCCGGGCGATGCCTGTGGCCGATGGACGGGGCCCGGTCAATATAAACACCGGTCGCACGCCCAGCGGCGGCTGGCGGGATCGGGCGCAGCTGGTCGCGCCTCGGCCCTCGGCATACCGACTTATCTTGGCCGCCCGGCTTGTGTGAGCGCGGCGGGGGTTTAGATACGCTGCAAAACCAGAACCGGAGAGACTATCATGCGCCAGATCGACCACCTGATTGCCGGGGGCTCCCCCGCCGCCACGGGCCGCACCCACAAGGTCTGGAACCCCTCCACCGGCGAAGTTCAGGCCGAGGTCGTGCTGGGCAATGCCTCCACGCTGGACGCTGCCGTTGCGAAAGCGAAGGAAGTGCAGCCCGGCTGGGCCGCGACCAATCCGCAGAAACGCGCCCGCGTGATGTTCGAGTTCAAGCGCCTGGTCGAGGAAAACAAGCAGGAACTCGCCGAACTGCTCTCCAGCGAGCATGGCAAGGTCGTCGAGGACTCGCATGGCGACGTGCAGCGCGGGCTGGAAGTCATCGAATTTGCCTGCGGCATCCCGCAGGCGCTGAAGGGCGAATACACGCAAGGTGCCGGGCCGGGCATCGACGTCTATTCGATGCGCCAACCGCTGGGCATCGGCGCAGGAATCACGCCGTTCAACTTCCCCGCCATGATCCCGATGTGGATGTTCGGCATGGCGATTGCGGCAGGCAACGCGTTCATCCTCAAGCCTTCGGAGCGCGACCCCAGCGTGCCTGTGCGGCTGGCAGAGCTGTTCCTGGAAGCGGGGGCGCCGGAAGGCCTGCTGCAGGTCGTCCACGGAGACAAGGAGATGGTCGATGCCATCCTCGATCACCCCGACATCCCGGCCGTCAGCTTCGTCGGATCGTCGGACATCGCGCAGTATATCTACGAACGCGGCGCAGCGAATGCGAAGCGCGTGCAAGCGTTTGGCGGGGCCAAGAACCACGGCATCGTGATGCCCGACGCCGATCTCGACCAGGTTGTGAACGATCTGGCCGGCGCTGCTTTCGGCTCTGCCGGCGAACGCTGCATGGCGCTGCCGGTTGTCGTGCCGGTGGGCGAGGACACCGCCGACCGCCTGCGCGAGAAGCTGATCCCGGCAATCAACGCCCTGCGCGTCGGCGTCGCCACCGATGCGGACGCGCATTACGGCCCCGTCGTCACGCCGGAACACAAGGCGCGCATCGAAAGCTGGATCGACACGGCCGAGAAGGAAGGCGCCGAAGTCGTCCTCGACGGACGCGGCTTCAGCCTGCAGGGGCATGAGGACGGCTTCTTCGTCGGCCCGACCCTGCTCGACCGCGTCACGCCGGACATGGAAAGCTACCGGGAAGAAATCTTCGGCCCCGTGCTCCAGATCGTGCGCGCCAATGATTTCGAGGATGCCCTGCGCCTGCCGAGCGAGCATCAATACGGCAATGGCGTCGCCATCTTCACCCGCAACGGCCACGCAGCGCGCGAGTTTGCGAGCCGGGTGAATGTCGGCATGGTCGGCATCAACGTGCCAATCCCGGTCCCTGTCAGCTATCACAGCTTCGGCGGCTGGAAGCGCTCCGGCTTCGGCGACATCGACCAGTACGGCATGGAAGGCCTGAAGTTCTGGACGAAGAACAAGAAGGTAACCCAGCGCTGGCCCGACGGGACGGCGGATGGCAGCAACGAGAACGCCTTCGTCATCCCGACGATGGGGTGACGGCTGTGCGCTTGCCCATCATTCTCGCTGCGGCGCTCGCATTGCCAGCATGTTCGCAGTCTGCCGCGACCGACGATGCATCGGAAGGAGGGCCTGCGCCCACTCAAACGATGATGCCGGTCGAACCGGACGGAGGCATCGGGGACGGGGCACCGCCAATACGCACTGCGGGTTCGGAATCCGCCGAAGATACCATGCCCGCATCCCTTCGCGGACAATGGCGCGAGAACGACCTTTCGCGCACACCCACCGCAAAGGACTGCGAACAGACGTCGGACACCAATCGCAATTTCGGTAAAGTCCTGACCGTCAGGAATGACGGTTATACTTTGTTTGAACAAGGTGGTCGCCTGATGGAAGTTCATAACCGGACCGACACCATGATCGATGCAACCTTCGACACCACCTATGCGGACACGCCCACTCAGGCGCGCAAGGATTTCGCCCTGCAGCCGGGCGGCACTCTGGCTATCAATCACGATGACGGCGACGGTATCCTGAATGTCACCGAGTACCTGCCGTGCCCGGAATAAGTTCGCGCGGGCAAGCCAACGGGCTGTGCAATCTCGCGTAAGGTCCACCCGTCTTTTCTCTTTACATCAGGGACGCTAGAGCCACTCCATGACAGGACAATTCCAGCTTACCGAAGACCAGCTTGCCATCCAGGACATGGCGCGCCGGTTCACTGCCGACAACATCACTCCACACGCCGGGGAATGGGACGAGAAAAGCCATTTCCCGCGCGACGTGATCCAGTCCACCGCAGAACTGGGCTTCGGCGCGATCTACGTGTCGGAGGAAAGCGGCGGCATCGGCCTCGGCCGGCTGGAGGCGGCGCTCATCATGGAAGCGATGGCCTATGGCTGCCCGACCACCAGCGCCTTCATCTCGATCCACAACATGGCGAGCTGGATGATCGACCAGTTCGGGTCGCAGGACGTGAAGGACCGGTATCTGCCGGACCTGATTTCCATGGAGAAGATCGCCAGCTATTGCCTGACCGAACCGGGCAGCGGGTCCGACGCGGCGGGGCTCAAGACCAATGCCGTGCTGGACGGCGACCACTATGTGCTCAACGGCACGAAGCAGTTCATTTCGGGTGGCGGGGTTAACGACGTCTACGTCACCATGGTCCGCACCTCCGACCACAAGACGAAGGGCATTACCTGCCTCGTCATCGACAAGGATACGCCCGGCGTCAGCTTCGGCGCGCCGGAGAAGAAGCTGGGCTGGAACGCCAGCCCCACCGCGCAGGTCATCTTCGAGGATGCACGCGTCCCGGTCGCCAACCGCGTAGGTGACGAGGGCGAGGGCTTCCGTTTCGCCATGATGGGTCTGGACGGAGGGCGTTTGAACATCGGGGCGTGTTCGCTTGGCGGGGCGCAGCGGTGTCTCGACGAAGCTGTCGCCTATACCAAGGATCGCCAGCAGTTCGACCAGCCCATCGCCGATTTCCAGAACACCCAGTTCATGCTGGCCGACATGGCGACCGACCTCGAAAGCGCCCGCGCCCTGCTCTACCTTGCGGCGGCGAAGGTGACGGATGGCGCTCCCGACAAGTCGCGCTTCTCCGCAATGGCGAAGCGGCTGGCGACCGACAATGGCAGCAAGGTCGTGAACGACGCGCTGCAATTGTTCGGCGGCTACGGCTATCTGAAGGACTACCCGATCGAACGCTTCTGGCGCGACCTGCGCGTGCATTCGATCCTGGAAGGCACGAACCAGGTCATGCGGATGATCGTGGGCCGCGACCTCCTGCGCCAGTAAGGGCACGAAACCATGACCCAAGACATCAACATCCACAAGCACGGCCGCGTCGGCCATATCAGCCTCAACCGGCCCAGTGCGCTTCATGCGCTCACCCTCGACATGTGCCACGCGATGAGCGCGGCGCTGACGGAGTGGGAGAACGACGACAGCGTCGAGGCCATCATCCTCGACCATGCCGAAGGGCGCGGTTTCTGCGCCGGCGGCGACATCAACCTGCTCCGCAAGAGCGCGCTGGAAGACGGCGGCGTGGCGGGACGCCAGTTCTTCCACGACGAATACCAATTGAACCACCAGATGTTCGTCTATCCCAAGCCCATCGTCGCCTTCATGGACGGCATCACCATGGGCGGCGGCGTGGGCATCGCCATGCCTGCGAAATACCGCGTGGCGACGGAGAACACGCGCTTCGCCATGCCGGAGACGGGTATCGGCCTGTTTCCCGATGTCGGCGGCGGCTGGCACCTCTCGCGCCTTGGCGGGCGGCTGGGACAGTTCCTCGCGCTGACGGGCGCGCGGCTCGACGGGAGCGAGTGCCTGTGGGCCGGTATCGCGACGCATTACGTGCCGAGCGAGATGCTGGAAGAACTGAAAGCCCGCATCGTGGAAAAGCCCGACCGGATTTCCGGCATCTTGTCCGAACCCGTCGGCACCCCGCCCAAGGCCCGGATCGACGCGAATGCCGACCTCATCCGCAAGCATTTCGCATCCGACCGCTACGAGGACATTCTCGCCAGCCTGGAAGCGGCGGCGGACGATGGCGACACTTGGGCGGCGAAGGAGCGCGACACGCTGGGCACGAAGAGCCCGCAGACTTGCAAGGTCGCGTTGCGCCAGCTTGCCGAGAGCGAGAAGCTGGACAGCTTCGCCGAGAACATGGCGATGGAATACCGCATCGCCAGCCGCGTGCTGGTGCGCCCCGATTTTGCCGAGGGCGTGCGCGCCGTGATCGTGGACAAGACGAACGACCCGAAATGGGATCCCCCCACTCCGCAGGATGTGAGCGAGGAACTGATCGACAGCATCTTCGCCCCCCTGCCCGCAGACGAAGAATGGAAACCGCTATGAGCGATTACGAAACCATCCTGACCGAAACCGACGGCGCAGTGACGACCATTACGCTGAACCGGCCCAAGGCGCTGAACGCGCTGTCCAGCGTGGTGCTGGACGAGCTGATCCAGGCCTTCGCCGCCTATCAGGCCGACGAGAGCCAGCTCTGCGCGATCCTGACCGGCAGCGGGGATAAGGCCTTTGCCGCGGGCGCCGACATCAAGGAAATGTCGGACAAGGCGGCGGCCGATTTCTACCTGGACGATTTCTTTTCCAAATGGACCAGCGAGATCGTCAAGACCACGCGCAAGCCGTGGATCGCCGCGGTCAACGGCTTTGCCCTTGGCGGCGGGTGCGAGCTCGCCATGATGGCCGACATCATCATCGCCAGCGAGAATGCGAAGTTCGGCCAGCCGGAGATCAAGCTGGGCGTCGCGCCGGGCATGGGCGGCAGCCAGCGGCTCACCCGCGCGGTCGGCAAGTCGAAGGCGATGGAAATGTGCCTGACTGGCCGGATGATGGATGCCGAAGAAGCCGAGCGTAGCAACCTCGTCGCCAAGGTCGTGCCACATGCGGACCTGATGGCAGAGGCGAAGAAGACCGCCGCCACCATCGCCTCCATGCCACCGATGGCCGCGATCGCGAACAAGGAAATGGTCAACAGCGCCTTCGAAATGACGCTCGACCAGGGCCTGATCGTCGAACGCCGCATCTTCCAGATCCTTACCGCGAGCGAGGACAAGCAGGAAGGCATGGCCGCGTTCATCGAGAAGCGCGAGGGGAACTGGAAGGGAAGGTGACGTGAAATCGTTTACGTTCTTCCTGATGGTCCTTTGGGGCGCTCTCGCTTTTTATACCGGCTATGTTGTCGTCAATGACGGATTGAATCTCTTCCCTGCGTTTTTCGGCGACATGGCCGAGTGGACATGGCCCGGGCAGTTCAATTTCGATTTCATGATCATGCTCTTCCTGTCGGCATGCTGGACGCTATGGCGCAACGGGCCCAACGCGGCCGGTATCTTGCTCACGGTCGTGGCGTTTTTCGGCGGCGCCGGCTTCTTGCTACCGTACATCACCTACCTGTCCTGGAAGCACGATGGCGATTTCACCGCCGTGCTGCTTGGCAGGCATGCGAAGGACACTGCTCTATGAAAATCGCCTTCATCGGCCTCGGCAATATGGGCGGCGGGATGGCCGCGAACCTCGTGAAGGCGGGGCACACCGTGAACGCCTTCGACCTCAGCGGGGATGCACGCGCAGCTGCCGCCGACGCAGGCTGCGAGGCGCATGATACGGTGGAAAGCGCCTGCGAGAGCGCGGAAGCGGTCGTCACCATGCTTCCCAATGGCGAAATCGTTCGCAGCGTCTATGGGGACCAGGTCATTGCCGCCACGCCTAAAGGCGCGATCTTCCTCGATTGCTCGACCATCGACGTGACCACGGCAAAGGAAGTGGAAGCGATTTCCGTCGGCGCAGGGTTCGAAATGGTCGACGCGCCCGTTTCCGGCGGCATCGCTGCAGCCAATGGCGGCACGCTGACCTTCATGGTCGGCGGAACGGACAGCGCGTTCGAGCGCGCCAAGCCGATCCTCGAAGGCATGGGCAAGGCCGTGATCCATGCAGGCGAGGCAGGCGCGGGCCAGACGGCAAAAATCTGCAACAACATGCTGCTCGCCATCCACATGATCGGCACGGCCGAAGCGATGAAGATGGCCCAGAAGCTGGGGCTCGACCCGCAGAAATTCTACGAGATCTCTTCGCAATCGAGCGGCTACAACTGGTCGCTCAATGCCTACACCCCCCTGCCCGGCGTCGGCGTCGAAAGCCCGGCGGACAACGATTACCAGGGCGGGTTCGCGACCGGCCTCATGCTGAAGGATCTGCGCCTCGCGATGGAGGCGGCCGACAAGGCAGACGCCGCCGTGCCGCTGGGTGCCCGTGCCGCCTCGCTCTACGAAGACTTTGCCGGGGCGGGTAACGGCGGACTGGATTTCAGCGCGATCATCAAGACCTATTGATCTCGTCGATCACGGTTTCCAGCCATTCGCGCGGCGCCCTGCGACGACCGACATCGGCAACGAATTCCTGACCCCGCGCAACCGAACGCAGGCGGCCACCGCGTAGCCAGCGGTCGGCGCGGTCGTGATAGCTGAGCCCGCCCTTCTTCAGCCAACCGGGCCGGTTCCACAGGCTGGGCGGACCTTCGGGAACGGTGAGCCGCAATGGGTCCGAAGCCCTTTGTGCCGTCCGCCCTTTCCCAACATAAATACAGTCATTCTTCGCATGCATCCCCAGCGCATGCGGATGGCCCAGCGCCGCCAGTTCGGCGCGCCGTGCCTCGTCGCAGGCGCTCAGGTCGACGATGTCCTCGACCCGCTGGTAGCCGAAAATGCGGTGATGCGGATCGCCGCTTCCCTCTCGGAACAGGCCGAAGAACAGGAACACGTCGCCCACGCCGACGCCCCTGTTGGCGAGATGCGTCTGCGCGGCGCCGCCCTGTCCGAACAGGCACATCCCCTCGTCAGTGAACATGGGATCGTGGTGGCACGGATCGCCTGCGCCCAGCACGCCGCGGCTGGCGGCTTCGGCGGCATCGCCCAGCCCCAGATCGCCATAGGTCGTGCGGGAATACCGGCTGGCCGGTATCGGCAGGCTGACCGGACGTCCCCCGATGATGGGCGATGGCCCGCCGCCGCTCGCGCTGTCGAAGCCCTTCCTGCTGAAGACGATCCGCATACCGATCCCTTTGGCGCACAGTCCAGGCGCTCACAAGTTTTGCCAAGGCGGCGTCTACCGTCTAAGTGCCGCCTTCACCGCAAACCGCGCGAGACCGGCCGCACTTCATGCAACGTATCGTCAGGAACATGGGCTGGCTGCTGGGCGGGCGCGGGGTCAATGCCGCGCTCAGCCTCGTTTACATTCCGCTGGCGACGCGCACGCTGGGCCTCGACGGGTTCGGTTATTTCGCGATCATCATCGCGCTGGGGCAGATCGTCACCGGCATTGCCAATTTCCAGACATGGCAATTCGTCGTGCGATGGGGGGCGGAAGGCGAAGGTCCGGCAAGGGCGACCGGTTTCGCCATCGCGCTGGACCTTCTTTCGCTGGTGACGGGCGCGCTGCTGGCCGCGATCCTCGTCGCGTCTGCACCGCTGTGGCTGCCGCTGCCCGCGGACCTGCTGTGGCTGGCTTTCGGCTATTGCCTCGTCTCGCTGTTCGCCTTGCGCTCCACGCCGACCGGGCTGCTGCGCCTGCGCTTCCAGTATGGAAGGGCAACCGCGGCAGAGGCGACGCAGCCCGTTGTCCGGGCCATCGGGGCCGTGCTCGCCTTCCTCTTCATGCCGACGGTGACGGGCTTCGTGCTGGCCTTCGCCGCTTCGGAAATCGTGGTCGCCGCCGCGCTGTGGATCGTCGCCGCGCGCAGCGAAAGGATCGAGACCTCGGAAATATCGCTGCGCCGCATTCCTGCCGCGCATCCCGATGCCTGGCGGTTCGTCCTGTCCACCAACCTGTCGGGCAGCCTGCTGGTCGCGGGCAAGCAGGTCATGATCCTGCTGGTCGGGGCGATCGGCGGGGAAGCGGCAGCGGGCGGGTTCCGCATTGCAAGCCAGTTGGGACAGGCGCTGGTCCAGCTGGCCCAGACGATCATAAAGGCCGTCTATCCGGAGCTTGTCCATGCAAAGGAAGACGCGGTCGCCATCGCCCGCCGGATTGCCAATGCCGCGCTCATCGGAGGTGTACTGGCCGTCGGCGTCGCCCTGCTGTTCGGGCGCGAGGCGCTGGTCCTGATCGCGGGCGAGGAGTTCCGCGTCGTCTACTGGGCGATGGTCATCCTCGCCATAGGCGGCGCGGTGGAACTGGTCGGGGCGAGCCTGGAATCGTTGCTGGTCAGCGCCGGGCGTGCGGGCACGGCCTTCCTGTGCCGGGCCCTGCCGATGGGCCTCGCCTTCGCGCTGCTGGAAACGGCGATGGGCTGGCAGGGGCTGAAAGGTGCGGCGCTGTGTGTTCTGGGGGCGAGCGCGCTTGCCGTGATCGGGTTCTGGGTCTCGATCCTCAGCCGCCTCGATATCCGGATCAGGCCGGAGGATGCCGCGAAGGCACCGCCCCGGCCCGTCGAATAATCGGCAGCGCCTGATCCGGGCCGGCTAGCGGCCGCCCTGTTCGGGCATGGCAGGCTGGCCGCCCTGCGGTTCCGGCTCTTTCCAGGCCAGCACCGGTTTACGCGCCGCCTGCGTTTCGTCCAGGCGGCGACGCGGTGCGTAATAGGGGGCCTGCTTCAGTGCCTGGTCGCCTGCCTTGGCCCGCTCCGCCACGGAGCGGAAGGCGGTGATGAACTGGTCGAGCGACGCCTTGCTTTCGGTCTCCGTCGGTTCGACCAGCATCGCGCCATGCACCACCAGCGGGAAATAGACCGTCATCGGGTGGTAGCCTTCGTCGATCAGCCCCTTCGCCAGGTCCAGCGTCGACAGCCCTTCGCCAAAATCCCTGTCGCCGAACAGGGCCTCGTGCATGCACGGCCCGCTCTTGGCATAGGGCGCGTGCAGCAGGTCTTCCAGGCTGCGCAGGACGTAGTTCGCATTCAGCACCGCGTCCTCGGCCACCTGTTTGAGGCCGTCGGCTCCGTGGCTCAGGATGTAAGCCAGCGCGCGGGTGAACATGCCCATCTGCCCGTGGAAGGCGGTCATCCGGCCGAAACTGTCCATCCGTCCGCCGAAATGCTCTTCGGAAAACGCGTCCGCATCCTCTTCCTCGACGAGGTGCACCATGCCGTCTGCGGTGCGCGCCGTGTAAGGCAGCGGCCCGTAAGGCGCGAGCGCATCGGACAGGACCACCGGGCCGGAACCCGGGCCGCCGCCGCCATGCGGGGTGGAGAAGGTCTTGTGCAAATTGATGTGCATCGCATCGACGCCGAGGTCACCCGGGCGCACCTTGCCGACGATGGCGTTGAAGTTCGCGCCATCGCAATAGACGAAACCGCCCGCCTCGTGCACCGCGTCCGAGATCGCTTTCATGTCGCGTTCAAACAGGCCGCACGTGTTGGGGTTGGTAATCATGACGCCCGCAACGTCCGGGCCCAGACGCTTCTTCAGAGCCTCCAGATCGACCCGGCCGTCTTCGGTGCCCGGAATGTCTTCCACCCGGTATCCGGCGAAGGCGGCGGTTGCGGGATTGGTGCCATGCGCGCTTTCGGGGACAAGGATGACTTCGCGCGCATCGCCGCGTGCTTCCAGCGCGGCGCGGATGCACAAGATACCGCACAGTTCGCCATGCGCGCCGGCCTTGGGGCTCATCGCGACGCCGGCCATGCCGGTCAGCTCGATCAGCCAGAAAGCCAGTTCGTTGACCACTTCCAGCGCGCCGCGCACGGTATCGACCGGCTGCAGCGGGTGGACATCGGCAAAGCCGGGCATCCGCGCAACCTTCTCGTTCAGGCGCGGATTGTGCTTCATCGTGCAACTGCCGAGCGGGAACAGCCCGAGGTCGATGGCATAGTTCTGGCGACTGAGGCGGGTGTAGTGGCGCACCGTTTCCGGCTCCGTCAGACTGGGCAGGCCGATCGCACCGGAACGCTCCAGCCCGCCGAGACGGCTGGCGGCCTGCGTTTTCGCCGCGCTTTCGGGCGGGGCCTCGACCCCGGCCAGCGGCAAGGGTGCAGGGAAGGCGAAATCGACGCCGGTCGTCTCGCTGCTGCCGATTTCGAAGATCAGCGGCTCTTCCAGCATCAGCGCACGGTTGCCTGTGACCGTTTCCGGCCCTTCGGCTGCACCGACGGTCATTTCGGGCTTCCAGCCGGACTTGTTCGGGGCGTTCATGCCGGCTCTCCCTGCGTGAGTTCGGTTGTCAGCGCGGAGCAGAGGGTGTCGATATCCTCCTCCGTGGTCGTTTCGGTCACGGCGACCAGCAGGCCTTGCGACAGGTCGGAAACATTGGGGAACAGGCGTCCGAGCGACACGCCCGCCAGCACGTCCTGCTTCGCAAGGTTGCGCACCACCGTGCGTGCGTCGCGGCCCAGCGTGACGGTAAATTCGTTGAAGAACGCGGTGTTGAGAACGGAGACGCCGGAGATCTTAGCCAGCCGTTCCGCCGCCACGCAGGCGAGCCGGTGGTTTTCCGCCGCCAGCGTGCGCAGGCCTTTCTCGCCCAGCAGCGTCATGTGGACACTGAAGGCCAGCGCGCAGAGCCCGCTATTGGTGCAGATGTTGCTCGTCGCCTTTTCGCGCCGGATATGCTGCTCTCGGGTGGAAAGCGTGAGGACGAAACCGCGTTTGCCCTCCGCATCGGTCGTTTCCCCGCACAGGCGCCCGGGCATCTGGCGCACATGCTTGGGATCGCGCACGGCGAACAGGCCGAGATAGGGCCCGCCGAATTGCAGGCCGACGCCGATGGACTGGCCCTCGCCCACGACGATATCCGCGCCCATTTCGCCGGGAGGCGTTATCGCGCCCAGTGCCACCGGTTCGGTGTTCACGGCGATCAGCAGCGCGCCCTTCGCGTGCGCGGCTTCCGCGACCGGCGTCAGGTCGGTGATGCGGCCGAGGATGTCGGGATACTGGAGCACCACGCAGGACGTGTCTTCATCGATCCGCGCGATCAGGCCATCGAGGTCCGGCTCTGCCTGGATGGACGGTTTCGCATCGGCAATGGTGTCGCCGGTGAATTTCGCCATGGTCTTCACGACCTCGGCATAATGCGGGTGCAGAGCGCCCGACAGCACGGCCCGGCTGCGCTTCGTCACGCGGCCCGCCATCGCGACCGCTTCCCAGCACGCGGTCGAGCCGTCATACATCGAAGCATTCGCCACCGCGCACCCGTAAAGCCGCGCGACCTGAGTCTGGAACTCGAACAGCATCTGCAGCGTACCCTGCGCGATTTCCGGCTGGTAGGGCGTGTAGGCGGTCAGGAACTCACCGCGCTGGATGATGTGGTCAACCGATGCGGGCACGTGATGCTTGTACGCGCCCGCCCCGCAGAAGAACGCCGCATCGGATGCTGCAAGGTTCTTCTTCGACAGCCGCCGCATGTGCTTCTCGACCGCCATTTCGCTGGCATGCAGCGGCAGCCCCTCGATCGGCCCGTTCAGCCGGGCCGCTTCGGGCACGTCGACGAACAGGTCGTCGATACTGTCCGCACCGATGACATCCAGCATTTCGCCGCGATCGGCGTCGGTCAGGGGCAGGTAGCGCATTCGATATGCTCCAGAATCACCTCCCGATCTCGGGAGCGCCGCGCGAGGTCGGGCTGCACGGCGAAGGAGGGGAAGAAATCAGAGTCCGTCGACGAAGGCCTTGTAGCCTTTCTCGTCCATCAGGCCGTCCAGCTCGCCCTTGTCGCCGATGGTCAGCTTGAAGAACCAGCCGTCTTCCTCGGGCGAGGTGTTGACCAGTGCGGGGTCTTCCTCGAGCGCATCGTTGGCCTCGGTCACCTCGCCGGAGATGGGCGCGAACACGTCGCTGGCCGCCTTGACGGATTCGACGACGGCCGCGTCCTTGCCCTTCTCGACCATGGCGCCGACGTCGGGCAGTTCGACGAAGACGATGTCGCCCAGCTGTTCCTGCGCGTAGTCGGTGATGCCGACGGTGGCGGTGTCGCCCTCCACGTCGATCCATTCGTGTTCATCGGTGAAGTAACGGGCCATCGGTTCAACTCCCTCGGAAATATTTGTGCGGCACGAAAGGCATGGGGGCGACGCGTGCAGGCAGGCGTTTGTTCCTGACCGCGACTTCCAGTTCGGTGCCGATTTCGGTGTGAGCGGCATCGACATAGGCCATGGCGATCGGGTGGCCGAGCGTGGGCGAGAAGCCGCCGCTGGTTACTGCGCCAATCTTCGCATCGCCGGCGAACACGTCCGCCCCTTCGCGGGCAGGCAGGCGGCCTTCCAGGACCAGGCCGACGCGGTGGCTGGCGGGGCCGTCCTTCAACGCATTGGCGATGGTGGCATGGCCCTTGTAGCCGCCAGCCTCGCGGCGTTTCTTGCTGAGGGCGAAGGAGAGGTCGGCGCTGACCGGATCGATCTCGGCCGTCAGGTCGTGACCGTACAGCGGCAATCCCGCTTCCAGGCGCAGGGAATCGCGCGCGCCCAGCCCCGCCGGACGCACCTCGATTTCCGCCATCAGCCGGTCGGCAAGGCTTTCGGCGAACTCCGCAGGGACGGAGATTTCGAAGCCGTCTTCGCCGGTATAGCCAGCGCGGGTGATCCGCAGCGGCCATTCGCCGAACTGGTATTCCACCGACTGCATGAAGACGAGATCGTCGGGCACGCCGCGCATCACGCGGCCGAGCGCCGTCGCCGCATTCGGGCCCTGCAGCGCGAGCAGCGCGTGATCGTCCATATGCTGCAGGTTCACCTCGTCCGGCAGGTGTTCGCGCAAATGGGCGATGTCGTCCCACTTGGTCGCTCCGTTGACGACGAGGTAATAGGCAGGCTCGCCCCAGTGCCCTTCGGTTCCGGCATCCTCGTCACCCTCGATCCACGGCGTGACATTGGTGACCATCAGGTCGTCCAGGATGCCGCCTTCGTCATTCAGCAGCAGGGTGTAGCGCACGCGGCCGGGCTTCAAGCTGGAGATCAGGCCCGGGACCAGTTCTTCCAGCGCTTCGGCCGGGTTCTCGCCGGTCAGCAGCAGCTGCCCCATGTGGCTGACATCGAACAGCGCCGCCTGCGTGCGGGCCCATTCGTGCTCTGCAATCAGGCCGCCGCCATGCTCTGCCGAATATTGCAGCGGCATATGGTAACCGGCGAAGGGGACCATGCGCGCACCGCGGCCGCGATGCCAGGCATCCAGCGGCAGTGTGCCGGTTTCTTCGGGCGTTTCAGTTTCGGCTTCGCTCAAGTCCATACGCTCCCGACAGGGCCGCGCGCCGACAACCGGCACGCTGGCCACCCGCCCCCTCTGTCGGGAAACCTGAGAGCTTGCTCCCGAGCCGATCCAGGCACGGGGCTTTCTCCTTCGGTGGCGGCCCGACAGGCGGACGCGCGCTTTCCAGAGTGTCGATAGCCCGCGCGGTCCGGTGGCCTGAGAGTTTCCGGGGCGGTTGCTCCTTCGGCGTCGCGGGTTTCCCCGCAAGCTCTCCCGCGCGCGCCTGCAAGGGAATCGCTTCCCCCGCCGACGGGCCCGCGATGCGGGAAGTCGGCGGGGCGGTCAATGCGTTTGAAAGGCGGTGGTCCCGATTATTCCCCGGCTCCGTTTATCCCCCGGCCCACTGCGGGGTCGGCGGCATCGCTCAGTCCAGATTGGGCCGCAGCCAGCGCTCCGCCGTCGCCAGATCGACCCCGCGGCGCTTCGCGTAGTCTTCCAGCTGGTCGCGCCCCACCCGGGCGACACCGAAATACTGCGATTCCGGATGGCCGAAATAGAACCCCGAGACCGCCGCCGTCGGCCACATGGCGAAACTCTCGGTCAGGGTCAGCCCGGCATTCTCCGGCGCATCCAGCAGGTCGAACAGGATCGGCTTCAGGCTGTGATCGGGACAGGCGGGGTATCCGGGCGCTGGGCGGATGCCGCGATATTCCTCCCGGATCAGCGCCTCGTTGGTCAGCTGTTCGCCGGGCGCATATCCCCACAGATCGGTCCGGACATGTTGGTGAAGGCGCTCTGCGAACGCTTCTGCGAAGCGGTCCGCCAGCGCTTTCAGCAGGATGTCGGAATAATCGTCCTTGTCCGCCAGGAAGCGCTGGGAATGCTCGTCTATCCCGTGGATGCCGACCGCAAAGCCGCCAATCCAGTCGCCTGCCGGGTCGATGAAATCGGCGAGGCACATATTGGCGCGGTCGCGCGATTTCTTCACCTGCTGGCGCAGGAAGGGGAGGACCACCGTCTCGTCGCGGTCGTGGCGATAGATCGTCACGTCGTCGCCGTCGCGCGCGCAGGGCCACAGGCCCGCCACACCGCGCGCCGTCAGCCATTTTTCGCCGATGATCCTGTCGAGCATCGCATCGGCGTCGGCCTTCAGCTGGGTCGCCGTCTCGCCGACCACTTCGTCGGTCAGGATGGCGGGGTAATTGCCGTGCAGTTCCCACGCGCGGAAAAACGGCGTCCAGTCGATCACGTCGCGCAGGTCGGCGAGGTCCCAGTCGTCGAACACATGCAGGCCCGGATTGCGCGGCGGGGCAGGCTTGTCGCTGAGGAAGGCGTCGTAATAATTCGCCCGCGCTTCCTCGATGCTGAGGAGGACGCTGGGCGACTTGCCCTCGCGCGCGGCGCGCACTTTCTCGTATTCGTCCGCGGTGTCGCCGACGAATTCGTCGCGCTGCGTGTCGGACAGCAGGCGGCTGGCGACCCCGACCGCGCGGCTGGCGTCGAGCACATGGATGACGGGGCCATCATATTTCGGATCGATCCGCAGCGCGGTATGCACTTTGCTGGTGGTCGCCCCGCCGATCAGCAGCGGAATATCCATCCCTGCATTCGCCATTTCCTCGGCCACCGTCACCATCTCGTCCAGCGAGGGTGTGATGAGGCCGGACAGGCCGATGATGTCGGCTTTTTCGTCCTTGGCAGTCTGCAAGATCTGCGACCACGGGACCATCACTCCCATGTCGATCACGTCATAGCCGTTGCACTGCAGGACCACGCCGACGATGTTCTTGCCGATGTCGTGCACATCGCCCTTCACCGTCGCCATGATGATCTTGCCCTTGGCCTTGCGCTCGGCCTCCGGAAGCAGGTCCTTCTCCGCCTCGATATAGGGGATGAGATGGGCGACCGCCTTCTTCATCACGCGGGCCGATTTGACCACTTGCGGCAGGAACATCTTGCCGCTGCCGAACAGGTCGCCGACGACATTCATGCCGTCCATCAGCGGGCCTTCGATGACCTCAATTGGGCGCCCACCTGCCTCTGCGGTAGCGGCGCGCATTTCCTCGGTATCCTCGACGACATGCGCGTCGATGCCCTTGACCAGAGCGTGCTCCAGCCGCTTAGCAACCGGATAGCTGCGCCATTCCGCAGCCTTTTTCTCGTCTTCCTTGGATGCGCCCTTGTAGCTTTCCGCGAGCGCAATCAGCCGCTCGGTCGCGGACACGTCGCCTTCCACGGGGCGCATCAGGATTACATCCTCGCACGCCTCGCGCAGTGCGGGGTCGATCTGGTCGTACACGTCGAGCTGCCCGGCGTTGACGATCGCCATGTCGAGCCCCGCGGGGATCGCGTGGTAGAGGAACACCGAATGCATCGCGCGGCGCACGGTCTCGTTGCCGCGGAAACTGAAGCTGAGGTTGGAAAGCCCGCCACTGGTCTTGGCGTGCGGACAGGCGGCCTTGATCTCGCGCACCGCCTCGATGAAGTCGAGCCCGTAGCGGTCATGCTCCTCGATCCCGGTCGCCACGGCGAAGATGTTGGGATCGAAGATGATGTCTTCCGGCGGGAAACCGATACCGGTCAGCAATTCATAAGCCCGTGTGCAGATTTCGACCTTGCGGTCCTTCGTGTCGGCCTGGCCCGTCTCGTCGAACGCCATGACGACGACGGCGGCGCCATAGGCCATGCATTTGCGCGCCTGTTCGAGGAATTGCTCCTCGCCTTCCTTCATGCTGATCGAATTCACGATCGGCTTGCCCGATACGCATTTCAGGCCTGCCTCGATCACCTCCCATTTGGAGCTGTCGACCATCACCGGAACGCGCGCGATGTCGGGCTCTGCCGCAATCAGTTTCAGGAAGGTTGTCATGGCATGGACCGCGTCCAGCAGGCCCTCGTCCATGTTGACGTCGATCACCTGCGCGCCGTTTTCCACCTGGCTGCGCGCGACCTCGACCGCGGCGGCATAGTCGTCGCCCAGGATCAGCTTCTTGAACCGGGCAGAACCGGTCACATTGGTACGCTCGCCGATATTGACGAAGCGGGCGGTCGAAAGATCGTTCATTGGTTCAGTCCCGGGCGAGAGGCCGTGCGAGCACGACGTCGTCGTAAAGCGTGCCGCCGACATCGAAGCGGCGGGTGGCGATCTGGTCGAATCCCTGTTTGCGGTAGAAAGCAATGGCGCGCGCATTGTCGGCCTTCACCCCCAGCACCATGCGGCGATGGCCGCCCGTGCCTGCCAGCACGGCGTCAAACAGGTCGCGCGCGGCACCGCTGCCATGGAAGCGCGAGAGCAGGTAGATCTTCTTCAGCTCGATATCGCCGTCCTGCGCGGCATCGAGCGCGGGCGTCGTCAACATTGCATAGCCGACCGGCGCGCCATCCACTTCTGCCAGCCAGGCGAGCGCGCCTGCCTGCATGGCGGCAGCCAGGCCGCCGGGATCGTGCACCGTTTCGCAGTGTCTGACCAATGCATCGCCATCGATCATGCCCGCAAAGGTCTCGAGAAACGTTGCGCTGGCCACCAAAGACAGGCGCAGCGCATCGGCGGGCGTTGCCGCGCGGATCATTACATTGCTGGAATCGACCGGCCTCATGCCGCGATCGTAAACGGTTCGAGACCGGCGAGCCGCATCTTGGTATCCCGTTCGGGTATCGCACGTGGCGACAGGTCCTCCACCGCCTTCGCGATTTCGGCGATGTGCGCGGGAGTCGACCCGCAGCATCCGCCGAGGATGTTGACCCGGCCGTTCTCCGCCCAGCGGCGCACCAGCGCGGCGGTGGTTTCGGGCTCCTCGTCATATTCGCCCAGATCGTTGGGCAGGCCCGCATTGGGGTAAGCCAGCACCAGCGTATCGGCGATATCGGACAGCAGCTGGACATGCGGACGCAATTGCTCCGCACCGAAGCTGCAATTGAGGCCGATGGTCACGGGGTTCGCGTGCCGCACGGCATACCAGAATGCCTCCACCGTGTGGCCAGACAGGTTGCGGCCCGACAGGTCGGTCAGCGTCATGGACAGCATGATCGGCACATCACGGCCCAGCTCGGCCTCCAGCTGCCTGACCGCAAAAATCCCCGCCTTGGCATTGAGCGTATCGAAAATCGTCTCGATCAGGATGAAGTCCGCCCCGCCCTCGACCAGCGCGGCGGCCTGTTCGCGGTAGACGCCGACCAGCGTGTCGAAGTCGATTTCGCGGAAACCGGGATCCTCCACATCGGGGCTGAGCGAGAGGGTCTTGTTCGTCGGACCGATGGCCCCTGCGACGAAGCGCGGACGGCTGTCCTTCGCCTGGTATTCGTCGGCCAGTTCCCTCGCAATGCGTGCGGAGGCGATATTGATGTCGCGCACCTTGTCCTCTGCCGCATAATCGGCCTGGCTGATGGTGTTGGCGCTGAACGTGTTGGTGGAGACCACATCGGCCCCCGCCTCCAGATAGGCCCGAGTGATATCGGCAATGACATCGGGGCGGGTCAGCGCGAGGATGTCGTTATTGCCCTTCTGATCGGCGGACAGGCCGAGATCGCCGGCATAATCCTCTTCGCTGAGGCCGCGCTCCTGTATCTGCGTGCCGAACGCACCGTCGAAGATCAGGATGCGGTCTGCTGCCGCGGCCTGGAGGTTTTCACGCGCGCTCATCGGGCTGCCTCCTGCGAACGGCGGCCCAGCATATGGCAAATCGCATAGGCAAGGTCCGCGCGGTTGAGGGTGTAGAAGTGGAACTGGCGCACGCCGCCTGCATAGAGACGGCGGCACAGCTCTGCTGCGATGGTCGCGGCGACCAGCTGGCGGGCGGCGGGGCGCTCGTCCAGACCGTCGAACAGGCCGTCCATCCATGCCGGGATCTCCGCCCCGCACTGTCCGGCAAACTTGCGCGCCTGCGCCACATTGGTGACCGGCAGGATGCCCGGCACGATGGGCGCGTCGATGCCGCAGGCTGCCGCCTTGTCGCGAAAGTCGAAAAACGTCTCGTGGTTGAAGAAAAACTGGCTGATCGCACGTGTCGCGCCGGCATCGATTTTGCGCTTCAGATTGTCGAGGTCGGATTGCGGGCAGTCGGCATCGGGATGCGTTTCGGGATAGGCCGCGACCGAGATTTCGAAATCGGCGACTTCCTTCAGTCCCGCGACAAGCTCAGCCGCGCTGGCATAGCCATCGGCGTGCGGCGTGAACGGAGCGCCCGGCTCGCCTGCATCGCCGCGCAGCGCCACGATATGGCGCACGCCCGCTTCCCAGTATTGCTCGGCAATGGCCTGCGTTTCCGCGCGGCTGGCATCGACACAAGTGAGGTGCGCGGCTGCCGGGATCCCGGCTTCCGAAATGATGCGCGCCACCGTCTTGTGAGTCCGCTCGCGGGTCGATCCGCCTGCGCCGTAGGTGACGGACACGAAATCCGGCCCGAGCGGCGCGAGCTCCTGCACCGCTTCCCAAAGCTTCTCCTCCATCTTCTGAGACTTGGGCGGAAAGAATTCGAAGCTGACGCCGATATCGCCGGGCAGGCCGGAGAAGAGCGGCGTGTCATGCGCCGTGCGCTCTTCATGTGCCGGGTCGAGGTCGTTTGCAGGCGCGGTGTTGGGGGAAGCCGTCACTGTGAGGCAGCCTTTCGCTTCTTGGTATCGACCGGCCCGGCGGAAACCCGCTCGCCAATCCAGATTTTCACGACCAGCGGCCCTCCGGATAGGGCAACCGGCTTGCCGGGTTCGAAGCCCGCGGTTTCCAGCGCCGCGACCATATCTTCATCGGTGAAGCCAAGCCGGGCATGGGCGAAGCGTTCGCGCAATTCCTCGCGGTCATGGGCGGCAAAATCGACGATGGCGATACGTCCGGATGGCCGCACGACGCGGGCCGCCTCTGCCAGGGCACGCGCAGGCTCCTGTGCGAAATGCAGCACCTGGTGCAGCAGTACCGTGTCGAAGCTGTGCGCGGCAAATGGCAATGCGGCAAAATCGCCCTGCACCAGTTCGACGCGCTCGGCAGGAAGGTTCTGCAGCTTCGCCCGTGCAACGCGCAGCATTTCGAGGCTCTTGTCGAGAGCGACGATATGATCCGCTTCGCTGGCGAACAGCTCCGCCATCCGGCCCGTGCCTGTACCGATGTCGAGCAGCGCGCCCAGCGGCCGATCGCCCAGCGCCCTGGCGAGTGTATCCTCCACCAGTCCGTCCGGGCTGTGGAGCTGGCGTAGGCCGTCCCATTCCTCCGCGTGGTCGGCGAACCACGCGTTCGCGCCGTCTTCGCGCGACTGGCGGATGGCGGCGAGTTGCTGGCGGTCGGTCTCGCAATCGCGAGCAAATCCGTCATCCTCGTTTTCGGCTGTCGCCAGCAGTCGGCTGACGGCGGCCACCAGAGGCGCGCCCGCATCTGCGTTTGGCACGCCGCTGGTCGCGCGCAGGAAAACCCAGCTCCCCTCGCGACGACGCTCGGCAAGGCCGGATTCGGTCAGTATGGCGACATGACGGCTGACGCGCGGCTGGCTCTGGCCGAGCACATGCGCCAGTTCCCCTACGGAAAGCTCCATCGTGTGGAGCAGCCGCATGATTCTCAGCCGGGTAGGGTCGGCCAATGCCCGCATGATCGCCTCGATCCGCATGGCAAGAGGGATATAAAGATATTGTTATATCCGCAAGTCCCTTGCGCGTCCTCGCATGGCTGCCCATCCCCTGCTAGGCATGACGGACAAGGGAGAGCATTGACATGGACTATGTGAAATTCGGCCGGTCCGGCCTCGACGTATCGCGGCTGTGCCTTGGTTGCATGAGCTTCGGCGACCCGCAGGCCGAAGGGCACGACTGGACGATGCAGGAAGACGAGGCCAGGCCATTCTTCCGGCAAGCGCTGGAAGCCGGCATCAATTTCTTCGACACCGCCAATGCCTATTCGGGCGGAACGAGCGAGGAAATCACCGGCAGGCTACTGAAGGAAATGGCCCACCGCGACGAGCTCGTGATCGCGACCAAGGGTTTCTTCCGCTGGAAACAGGCACCCAATGCGGGCGGATTGTCGGCCAAGGCGCTGATGCACGCGGTGGATGACAGCCTGCGCCGGCTGGGCACCGATTACATCGACCTCTACCAGATCCACCGCCTCGATCCTGCCGTGCCGATGGAGGAAATCGTCGAGGCGCTAGACGCCATCGTGCGCAGCGGGAAGGTCCGCTATCTCGGTGCGTCCAGCATGTATGCGTGGCAATTCCAGAAGCTGCTGCATTTGGCGGAGACTGCAGGGCTGAAGAAATTCGTCTCGATGCAGAATTACGTCAACCTGCTTTACCGCGAGGAAGAGCGCGAGATGCTGCCGCTATGCGCGGATTACGGTATCGCGGTCATGCCTTGGAGCCCGCTTGCCCGCGGCCGCCTGGCGCGGCCTGCAGCGGCGCAGGAAACGCGCCGTTCGCAGACCGACCGGCTGCAGCCGGTCCTCTACGACCGCACGGCAGACGCCGATGCACGCGTGATAGCGGCGGTGGAGACAATCGCGAAGCAGCGCGGCGTGCCGATGGCGCAGGTGGCGCTTGCGTGGGTCCTGCAAAAGCCGGAAGTGACCAGCCCGATCGTCGGCGCGACCAGGCAATCGCATATCTCCGACGCGGTGGCGGCGCTGGACCTCGAATTGACGTCAGACGAAATCCGCGCGCTGGAGGACCCTTACGTGCCCCATGCGGTGACCGGCCTGTTCGCCATGCCCCCGGCCCGGCTGGAACTGACCCTGAAGGATTAGGCGCGCGGAACGCTCAGGCGCAGGATCAGGCCCGGCGCCGCCATTCGAGGCCATGCGCATCGGCCAGGAGGTCGTCCACCGCGTCGCTGCTGAGCGGGCGGCTGAACAGGAAGCCCTGGATGTGGCGGCAGCCCTCTGCCCGCAAAACGTCCAGCTGGCTTTCCTCTTCCACGCCTTCCGCCAAAGTTTCCATGCCCAGCGCCTCTGCCAAGGTCGTGATCGCGCGGATAACGGCGTGGGCATTGGTCTGGGTGTTCAGGTCCTCGACGAAACTGCGATCGATCTTGACCTTGTCGAAGGGGAAGGAGCGCAGGTAGCTGAGCGAGGAATAGCCGGTCCCGAAATCGTCCAGCGCGATCCGGACCCCCAGGTCGCGCAGGCTGTGTAGCGCCGCCAGGGTCTGTTCGACATTGGCGATGAAGATGCTTTCCGTGATTTCCAGCTCGAGCCTGTGCGGTGCGAGGCCGCTATTGGCAAGCGCTTGCAGGATCGTCGAAGACAGGCCGGACTTGGCGAACTGCTTGGGCGAGATATTGACCGCAACCGACAGGTCTCCCGACCAGCCGGCCGCCGTGCGGCAAGCTTCCTGGATGACCCATTCGCCAAGCGGGATGATCAGGCCGGTTTCTTCCGCCAGCGGAATGAATTCGGCTGGGCTGATCATGCCGCGCGTGGGGTGCGGCCAGCGGATGAGCGCCTCGAAGCCGCTGAACTGTTCGGACGACAGGTTGTAGAGCGGCTGGTAATGCAGTTCGAACCCGCCACTATGCAGAGCGGTCCGCAGGTCCAGCTCCATCTGGCGGCGCTGGCGCGCCTGCTCGTCGAGCGCCTGCTCGAAGAAATGATAGGTCGCCTTGCCTTCGCCCTTGGCCCTGTAAAGCGCAAGGTCGGCATTCTTCATCAGCGTCGCACCGTCCATCCCGTCCGCCGGCGCGATGGCAATGCCGAGGCTGGCGGAGCAATCCGCTTGTTGCCCGTTCAACGTCACGCTCCGCTGGAAACACGCCTGGATCCGGTCGGCCCTGGCGGCAAGGCTTTCCCCGCCGTCGATATTCTCGAGCAGGATCGCGAATTCGTCGCCGCCCAGGCGCGCGACAAGTGCGTCGGGCAGTTCTTCCTTCAGGTGGTTCGCCACATCGCGCAGGAGCGCATCGCCGGACGGATGGCCCAGCGTATCGTTGACCACCTTGAAGTCGTCGAGGTCGACATACACCACCATCAGCCGGTGGCCGTCCTGCACGCGGTCGAGCGCCGTGTTGAGCTGTTCCACGAACAGCTTGCGGTTGGGCAGGTTGGTCAGCCCGTCATGGAGGCCGACATGGATGATGCGCCGCTCGCGTTCGTCGATGGCCGTGACCATCGCGTTGAAGCTACGCGCAAGATTGCCGATTTCATCGGGGGTATCGGCGCGCAATTCGACGTCGCGTCCTTCGGAAATGGCCCGCGTCGCCTCGTCCAGCTTCTTGATCGGGCCGGTGATCGTGCGCGCGACACGCCAGCTCAGCCCGACGACCAGCAGCAAGGCCGCGATGCCGAGGGAAAGCAGGAGGTATTGCAAGCCGTCGTAACGCGCGAGCGAGGCAGAAAGAGAGTGTTCCAGCACCAGGCGCGGCTCCACGCCGTCCTGCAATGCGCCGATGGCGGAAACGTTGTATAGCGTCCGCTCGCCCTTGCTGCGTTCCACCGGTTCCCCTGCACGGATGTCCCGCAGCCAGGCGGGCAGGTCCTTTTCGGGCTCCACGCGCGCCGTGACATCGATCGCCGCAAGGTCGACCAGCCGGTCGAGTTCGGCCCGGTTGAGCGGCTGGGCGACGACCAGCCAGCCGATGAGGTCGGGGACCTCGATCGCGCTTGCAGCGGCAAGGCCCAGGCGGTCGCCGAGGTCAATGATACCGCGGGTTTCGCCTGCATCGAGAGGACGCCACAGTTCGGCCGGGTCATCGACAATTCCGCCGGAACCCGCGGCCAGGTTCCCGTCCAGCCCGACGATGAATGCTTTCGCGCCGGAACGGCTTTCCAGGCTGGCGAGCGCGCTTTCCATCGTCGGCTGGTCACCGGTCGCCACGGCTTCACGAAAACCGAAATCGCGTGCGAGAACTGCGCTCGATTGTTGCAACTGGCCTGCACGCACTTCGAGCAATTCGTCGAACACGCGCGCATTGGCCTGCAAGTCGCGGGTGGCAGTATCCTCGCCGAAACGGGCGATGGAATTGCCAACGATCACGATGATCACGGCCAGGACGGCTGCGAACAGGGCCGCGTAGAGGACCGCGATGCGGACCTTCAGCGAACCGAAACGCAGGACATCGGATGCTCGGGGCAAGCTCACCTGAGCTTGATCCGGACGCTTTTCGCGTCGCCGCCTGCGGAGATCCGCACAGGCCCGCTGAACTCATTTCCGGCATTGCGCAATTGCGGGTGCCAGACCGTCAGCCGCGCCTCGCCCACAGGCGTGTTCTTGAGGCGGATGATGCCGTTGCCATCGGTCTTTGCCGCATAAGGTGTCTCGGTCACGCGGATATAACCGCGCATGGCATCATGAATGTTGCAGCCAAGCGCGACGCTGCCCGCAATCGGAAACCCCTGCTTGCGCGTCTGGTCGCGGCCATACAGGTCGATTTCGAAGCGGGCGGGCTTGCTGAAGCTGTAGACGGAATGGCGGACCCGGTCGAGATTGGGAAAGGCAACCGTGCTGCCCTTCGCCACGATGAGCGTGCCGGGAATGAACTGCTGGTCCTTCTGCGCCATCGCCATGCGCCATGGGAAGCGAATGGGCCCGCTTGTCCCTCCGGCCGGATGGATTTCCACCACGGCATCGCGCACAGGGGCGCCGCGCTGGTCGAAAACCTGGACCTTCAGGTCGCTGCCACCTGCCGATTGCGCATGGAGGGGCGTACCGACGAAGGCTGCGCCGGCGAGAAGGCCCGTGACGGACGCAAGGGCCGCCATGGCTGCGGGAAAACGCATTTTCATGAGCGTGCAGCTACACGGCTGCCATTAAGACCCCGTCAACACACGCTTTATCGGCTGTTAACCATCCCGGCCTAGGGCGTTCGGCATGAATTACCGCCGCTATCTCCTTGCCGCGCTCGTCCTCACTGCTCCCCTATGCCCGGCCGCCGCGGAAGATCTCGTGTGGTTCGAGGACGACAAGCTCGTCCTGACCAACGGCGTTTCGACCGTCGAGGGCGCGAGCGGCGGCGGACTGGCCACATGGGCCACGATCGCGGGGCGCGAAAGCGACCGCGGCGTCGGCATCAGCGCCCATGTGACCGGTGCCGAGTTACCGGATTTCCGGTGGCAGAGCCACGGCGCGGCTATCGGTTACCGCAACCGCGTGGAATTGTCCTATGCGCGGCAGAATTTCGATACGCGCGCCGCTGGCGAGGCCCTGGGCATCGGACGTGGAACGATCATCAGCCAGGACGTGTTCGGGGCGAAGCTGCGGGTGCTGGGCGATACCGTCTATGGCGATCCGCTCTTGCCGCAGATCAGTGTCGGCGTGCAGCACAAGGTCAATCGCGACGGCCCCATCGCCTTGGCCGTGGGCGCGGCGGATACCAGTGGCACGGATTTCACCGTCAGCGCGACGAAGCTCGTCCTTTCCCATTCCATCCTGGTCGGGGCCACGGCCCGCGCGACGAAGGCCAACGAGGGCGGATTGCTGGGATATGGCAGCGCTGCGGGCGAAGGCTATTCCCTCCAGTTCGAAGGCACGGCCGCCTGCCAATTGTCCCGCCGCGCCGTCGTGGGGGCGGAGTTCCGGACGAAGCCCGATAATCTGGGCCTCGGAGAAGATGACTGGTTCGACCTTTTCGCGGCCTATGCCGTGACCGACAACCTGACCGTCACTGCCGCCTATGCCGATCTCGGCACGATCGCCACGTTCGAAAAGCAGCGCGGCGGCCTGCTGTCGGCACAGCTCGCTTTCTAGGAAACTGCCATGATTGCCCTTACCATTGCTCTCCTCCTGCAGCAGGCTCCCCCCGAAGACATCGACTGGGATGCGGAGTTCGGCGTCGAGGAACAGGTGCGCGATCCGGAAACCGGGGAATTGCCGGTCGATCCCTACGTGCAGAGCAACGAAAATGCCGGCGCAGATCCCTTTGGCGAGTCATCGATGGCCGAAACCTTCGGCGGGCAGGACGGCATTCGTGCCATTTCGGACCGCCTGATCGAACTCAACCTGGACGACCCGCGCATCAGCGACATTTTCGCAGGGCACGACATGGTCCGCCTGCGCCGCACGCTGTTCGAGCAATTCTGTTACATCCTTGCCGCGGGCTGCGATTATACCGGCCGTGACATGAGGGCATCGCACGACGCGATGGGCGTGCAGCGCAAGGACATGAATGCCCTCGTCGAGAACTTGCAGCAGGCGATGCGGGAGCAGGACATCCCCTTCGCCGCGCAGAACCGCCTGCTGGCGAAACTGGCACCCATGTCGCGCGATGTCATCGAACGTTAGTACAGCTCGCGCCCAGCCCTTTCGGCCAGGATCATGGCTCCTGCCAGTCCCGAACCCTGGCGCAGGCCGGGCGCCACGATGGAATGTGCCGCCGTTCCTGGCAGGTAATCGGCATTGAGCCCTGCCGCCCGGTTGCGAACCCGGTCCAGCAGGCCCGGCGTGCCCAATACGCCGCCGCCTAGAACGATCAGCTCGGCAGCCGTCATGGCGAAGATGGAATGGCAAAGCTGCGCCAGGTAATCCGCGATGATGCCATGTGCCGCGTGCTTGCGTGGCAGGTCGGAAAGCGAACGGCCCCAGCGGCGCATGATGGCAGGGCCGGATGCCAGCCCCTCCAGGCAGTCGCCATGGCTGGGACAGATACCGGTAAACTCCTCGTCCCCCCCGGCACGGCGAGGGAAGATATGGCCCATTTCAGGATGGGCGACGCCGTGGACCGGCTCGCCACCGATGACCAGGCCCCCGCCAATCCCGGTGCCCACCGTTACATAGGCGAGCGTTCCCCGCCCCGCCCCTGCGCCCAACCTGCTTTCGGCCAGCGCGGCCGCGTTGACATCCGTGTCGAAACCGACCGGTACATCCAGTTCGCGCGAGAAGAAGCCCGCAATGTCGCAGCCCGACCAGCCCGGCTTCGGCGTGTTGCCGATACTGCCCCAACCGGCCGCCTCCGGATCGACCACGGCCGGGCCGAAGCTGCCGATGCCCATGGCGTCGATCGGTCCGGCAGAGCGGAACCAGTCCAGCGCTTCTGCCAACGTCACCTCCGGCGTCCGGGTCGGAATGACATGAAGGGCATCTATGGAGCGCGGCGAGGAACCGACCGCGAGGACGAATTTCGTGCCACCGGCCTCGATCGCACCAAACCGCATCCGCTCGCTCCTCATACCGCCACGATGCCTTCCAGCTTGCAGGCATCGCCATTGATCGACAATTGCAGAAGCGGCGCAGGCACGCCGCCGAAGCGAGCAGTATCGGCGCCATCGGACCTTTCGACGAGCATGTCGACGAAGCCGCTGACCACCAGCTCGCGCGACACGAACCAGCTATAGGTCTGTGCCGGGTCCGCTTCCGGATTGGCGAGGACGAGGCCGCTCTCGTTCAGGGGCCGATATTCCCCGAACAGGCTGTCCGCGACCATCCCGTACAAGCCGTTCGGGGCATGCCGCAGACCCGGGGCGAAGGTGGAGCGCTGCGTGGCCCAGAACAGGTAATAGCGACCGTCATGGAATACAGCGTGGGCGCGCTCCAGTTCGTTGTTCACCCCGTCTGCCTGCAGCAGCGGAGGAAGCAGGTCCCAGCCCCCGGCTTGCCGCTTCGCAATACCCACGGCCCCGTTGAATTCGGATTTTGCGTCCGCCAGCGAGGCGGTGAAGATCAGATATTCCGATCCATCGGCAGGATCGCGGAAAAAGGCCGGATCGCGAAACGCCTTGATCTCGCCCGCCCGGCCTTCATGCGCATCGGCCAACTGGTAGGCGGGGTGATTCGACGCAAGGCACGGGCGCGGCTGCGACCAGCCGGCGGGGAAGCCGTCAGCGCCAAGGGTCGCTTTCGCCTCGTACAGCCGCTGCTGGTAACCTCCCGGCCTGTCCGCGACGCCGGCAGCGGTAAAGAAGAGGTGGACATCCGTCCCGTCCAGCAGGGCGGAACCCGCCCACTCCCGCTCGTAGGGCTGCGGCTCGTCCGGCAACACGGCGCCCCGGTCGATCCAATGTCCGCCGCTGCGTTCGAGCAGGCGGATTTTCGCCTCGAAATGACGCAGCGCGGGATCGCCCCTGTCGGGCGCGGTCAGGGCCATCCACAATTCGCGCCCCGCGCAGTCGGCAATCGATCCATCCGGTGCTTGGATGGGCCACATGTCCCAGTACACCATATCACTGCGCAGGCGCGGATGCCGGGTGCGATCCACCGATGGATCCACCGGGGGCACGCGGTGCGCGTCGCCCGCGGTCAGTGTTCCGAGATGTTCTGGAAGCCACGCGCTGGTCATCTGGGCGTCCTGGACAAGAGTGCGGAAAGATAGGCCATCGTCGATGGCGATCGAGGCTTCGACCATGCAAACACGAAAAGTCGGGGCCGACCGGAGGGAGGAATGTCCCGGCCGGCCCCTGCTCCTGCGACCCGATCAGAAATCGAGACGGATGGAAGCCGTGATCGTGCGGCCGGCAATCGAGCGGGCGCGAACGATGTTGTTCCCCGGGATCGAGCCTTCTTCGGCCTCCGTGTAGCCATAGACGTCGAACAGGTTGTTCGCATTCACCGACAGCTCCACCCGGTCGACCGGACGGATCGCGACGAAGGCGTTGACCTGCGTGTAGCCCGGCAGGACGAGGTCGTTATTGTCCTGCGTGAAGCTGTCCGTCGTCCCCACCGCGTTCAGGCCGGCGGTGAAGAAGTCGTTCTCGTACTGGGCCGTGCCCTGGAACACGAGATCGGCCTGGCGGCGCGGCGTGTTGCCGATGATCGCCGGGTTGAGCGCATCCTCGATCTCGGAATCGGTCCAGGTGGCACCTGCCGAAAGCGAGAACGGCCCGAAGGAATAGCTGCCCTCCAGCTCTACCCCGAATGCTTCGTAGGTGTTGTCCGTCAGCAGCAGCGGAGCGATCTCGACATTGGTTTCCGCCGTCTTGGCATAGAAGGCCGTCGCATAGAGACGCACGCCGGCACCCTGGTACTTGAGACCGCCTTCCAGCTGGTCGACATCGGCAATCACACCGCTGTCGCCGCCGGGCGTATCGCCGGTGACGGTGCTGACTGCGGGCGAGAACAGGCTGCGATCGGCCGTGTGACGTCCGCCCTGGCTGTAGCGCGCGAAGATCGAAAGGTCGTCGCTCAGCAGGTAGTTCGCACCGATCGAGAACGACAGGTAGCCGAAGTCGTAATCGACGGGGGCGAAGCTGTCCGGCTGGATCCAGCTGGTCTGCGCCTCTGCCGGCGAAATTGTGCCGTCACCGTTGAAGTCGACGCTGACCACGCCCGGACGGGCCGACACGCCCGTATCGGGGCCGCCGATCCGCCCCTTGGCCGTGCCGAAATCGTAGCGCACGCTGCCATCCAGCGTCAGCGCGCCGAATTCGCCCGATACCGACAGGAACGGAGCATAGGTCTTGTAGGTGACATCGTAGATGCGGCGGCAGCAATTGCCGAAGAAGCTGGCACCGTAGCCGACATTGCCGCCCTGCGTGACGAGATCGCCGTTCGCGTCGCGTACATCGAGCAGCACGGCATTGCCGTCGCCTTCCGTGGTCTGAAGATGCGAGGTCCACAGCCAGGTCGTGTTGACCTCCTGCTCGCTGGCATAGAAGCCCGCCGTGATCGCGCCGCTGCCGCTACCCCAGTCGAGATCGCGCGACAGGCGCAGGTCGTTGGAGATGTTCCGCAGGCCGTTCAGGCGAGTGTTGAACAGAACGATCTGGCTGACGATACCGTTGCCGCCCAGTGCTGCAGGATTGGCGACCGTCTGGCCCTGGCTCGGTCCGCTGGCGAAGACGAGGCTCGACCCCGGTCCGCCAATGCCGTCGGCGACGCCCTGCGCGTCGCCCGCGCTGGCCGGGAACGGCGAGAGGAACCCGCCCTTGTTGTCCGCGACCCGGAACCGCTCGGTCACCGTCCACCCGCCGAAATCGACCTCCGCTTCGAAGCCGACCGCGACCGATTCCACTTCCAGCCCGTTCCGGAAATCGAAATTGTCGACGCGGTTGTCGCGGCCCAGCGTTACCGGATCGGTCCAGTACTGCGACTGAAGCGCGTCGGTCGCGGGGTCGAAATTGGCGATCGGCGTATAGTCAGGATTGTCCGCCGTGCCGTTCACCAGGACCGGCTGCGGCAGGAAGGTCGCCGTCCGGTCGTTCAGGTACTTGCCGTAGAACCGGATGTAGCCGGCATCGAATTCGCGGGTGTAGTTCGCCTTGACCTGGCCGCCCTGGAACCCGTCATAGCCGATGTCGCGGGGACCTTCGCCCTGGCGGTAGAAGCCGCCGATATGGATCAGGTCCACGTCGCTCAGCGCGGTGCCGTAGTCGAAGTCCACGCGATTGGTGTCGAAATCCAGCCCAGTGCTGAGCACGATCGCGCCGCCTTCCTCGCGGCCGGTCTTCGAGATGAAGTTGATGATGCCGCCCGGCGAGTTGGAAGCGAACGTGGAAGCAGAGCCGCCGCGAATGGCCTCGACCCGGCCGACGGAGCGGTCGGCGCGGATGAAATTGTCGGAGTTGCCGAAGACGATGTCACCGAATTCGAGGACCGGCAGGCCGTCTTCCTGAAGCTGGATGTAGCGCGCGCCGCCGGTCGAGACCGGGATGCCGCGCACCGCGATATTGGCATTGCCTTCGCCGCCCGACGCCTCGGACCGGATACCCGGGATCTGGCGAATGAGGTCGGCGGAAGAACGCGGGTTCAGGTCGGCGATCGATTCCGCATCGACGCTGCTGACCGAAACGGAGGATTCCAGCCGGTTCTGGCCGCGGGCCACACCGGTCACGACGATGACGTCGCTTTCGGCGGCAGGACCTTCGAGGAGAGGATCCCCGTCGACCGCATCGGTGGTATTCTGGGCCATGGCCGGGGTGGCGATAGCGGACAGGGCAACGCCTGCGGCGAGCACGTGACGAAACTGCATTGTTCTCTCCCAGAGGTGAATTCTTATCGATTCGCCTATCAGGCATAGTCCCGATGCAAACGTTTGCAAGAGAAAACTGCAAACGTTTGCAATCGAACCCTTTATGTGACACCCATCGGATAGAGGCGACCGCAAGAGCGGCGATCGGAGAGGGTAGGATTTATGAAAATCGCCGGAAAACCGCGGCTTTCGCTGCTGCGAATCATCGAAATGAATATCGGCTTCTTCGGCCTGCAGTTCAGCTTCGGACTGCAGCAGGCCAATATGGGCCCGATCTACGGCTTCCTCGGTGCAGAGGAAAAGACGATGCCGCTCCTGTGGCTTGCCGGGCCGATGACGGGGCTTCTCGTCCAGCCGATCATCGGCGCGATGAGCGACCGGACCAATTCACGCCTGGGTCGCCGCACGCCGTATTTCCTGATCGGCGCCATCATCTGCTCGATCAGCCTGTTCCTGATGCCCTATTCCAGTGCGCTCTGGATGGCAGCCTCTCTGCTCTGGATCCTGGATGCCGGCAACAATATCACGATGGAACCCTACCGCGCCTATGTGGCCGACCGGCTGGTCCCGGACCAGCGTTCGACCGGCTTCCTGACGCAAAGCGCGTTTACCGGCCTCGCGCAGACGCTTTCCTATCTCGCGCCGACCCTGCTGACGGCCTTCGTGGCGCAGGACGTGCTGGATGCGAACGGCATTCCGGTTATCGTGAAAATCGCCTTCATCATCGGGGCCATCCTTTCGATCAGCACCATCGTATGGTCGGTATGGCGCGTGCCCGAGCTGCCGATGAGCGACGAGATGAAAGCCGATCTCGACGCGAAGCCCATGACGATTGCGGCAACCGCGTCCGAAATCGTGTCCGCGATCCGTGAAATGCCCCGCGCTATGCGGCAATTGTCGGTCGCGATGCTGTGCCAGTGGTACGCCATGTTCGCCTATTGGCAGTACATTACCTTTGCCGTCGGGCGTTCGCTCTACGATACGTCCGACCCTTCCAGCGCCGCCTTCCGCGAGGCGACACTGACGACGCAGCAGGCAGGCGCACTGTACAATTTCATCGCCTTTCTCGGTGCGCTGGCACTGATACCCATCGTGCGCAGACTGGGAGCGCGGCTGGTCCACGCCATCTGCCTGACCGCATCGGGCGGTGCGATGCTGATGATCCCGGGCGTCGAGACAACGGCGGCCCTGTTCGTCCTGATGCTGGGCATCGGCATCGGCTGGGCAGGCATGATGGGCAACACCTATGTCATGCTGTCCGACGTGATTCCGGCAGAGCGCAATGGCATCTACATGGGCATCTTCAACATGTTCATAGTCATCCCGATGCTGATCCAGACGCTGACCATGCCGCTGTTCTACGAACCGCTGCTGGGCGGCGATCCGCGCAACGTGCTGGTTCTGGGCGGCGTCCTGATGATCGTCGGCGCGATTGCGACGATGTTCGTCGATGCGGGACGCCCCGTGCCTAAGGTGATGCAGCCGGAACGCGGCTAGGTTATACCCGGCCCATGGTAGATGACGATCCGGTAAAGGAAACAGGCGGCCCGGTCCGGGTCCGCACGATAACGGACCTGGCGAAGCTGGCCGGCGTGTCGCCCGGAACCGTGTCGCGCGCGCTGGCGGGCAAGAGCCTGGTCAATGCCCGGACGCGCGAAAAAATCGAGGCCATCGCCCGCGACCACGGCTTCCGCCCGAACCAGATGGCCAGCCGTTTCCGGCGGCAGAAAACCGGGGTCATCGGTGTCGTCATCCCGCTGGGCCACGATCGCCGCCAGCACGTGTCGGACACGTTCTTCATGACCCTGCTCGGCTATCTTGCGGACGAGCTGACCGAGCGCGGATACGACCTGATGCTGAGGCGCGTCATCCCCGACAAGGACGAGGACTGGCTGGACCGGTTCATCGGTTCGGGACTGGTCGATGGCGTTATCGTCGTCGGGCAGTCCGACCAGTTCGACCGCATCGAGGATGTCGCCGACGGCTATCTGCCGATGGTGGTCTGGGGCAACCACCAGGAAGGCCAGCGCCACTGTGTCGTCGGCACCGACAACGTGCTGGGCGGCAAGCTGGCAGCGGAGCGGCTGATCGCGGCAGGTTGCACGTCACTCGCTTTCATGGGCGAAACGCAGGCCATTGAATTCGCCGCACGCCAGACGGGCGCGAAGGCGGTCGCGGACGAGCGCGGCGTTCCGATCCGCCAGTGGGCGACGCATCTGAGTTCTGAAAAGGCCGCCGGCGACATAGCCCGGCATCTCGAGCGTCATGCGGGCGAAATCGATGGGATATTTGCAGCGACAGACATGATCGCGATCGCAGGCCTGAAGCAATTAAAGGAGCGCGGCGTGGATGTGCCGGGTTCGATCAAGCTCATCGGCTTCGACGATCTTCCGATATCCTCGCAGACCCAGCCTGCCCTGACCACCATCCGGCAGGACATTGCAGCCGGTGCGCGCGGGCTGGTCGACCTGCTGCTGCGACGCATGGGCGGCGATGATACCGAGAGCCTGGTCCTGCCGCCGCAGCTCATCATCCGGCAAACCGCCTGACGACCAAGGCCGGGGCCCCTGCTCCGACGTTCAGACGCCGAACTGGCGCTCTATCCCGGGGTCGAGATAGCGCGAGACGTGGGCGGCATCTTCGGGACCCAATTTTTCGTGGCGCACCGGCTCGAACGGCCGGTTATCCTGCCCCTTGTAGGAGGTCACGGGCACGAAGTCGCCGCGCATGGGCGTGCCGCTGGCACCGGCAATCCGGCGCACAACCTGCTGCGGCTCGGCCACCAGTTGCGCGTGGGAAAGCAAGGCGTGCCCCCGCGCACGGGCGGCGACGTCGAGCCAGTTGCCAAGCTTGGCTGTCCGCATGGCAATGGCATTGGCGAACGGATTGCCGGTATCGGGACACATTTCTTCCGCGATAGGCTTCCCGAAATCCGGATGCCCTTCCTCCACGCCCCAGAAATCGTCGTCCCACACGCTGCGCCATTCGGCGCGAATGAACTCGGCGAAATCCAGTTGCTTCAATTCCGGTACGGCGTGCCACGGCTTTGCGTGAAGGCTGCGCAGCCATTCACCCGCTTCCCTGGCAATCACGACGACAAAAACGTCATCGGGGATGGCGACGCCGGGCGGCACGAGCCAGTGCTTGAAACCGAACACCTCGGTGAACTCCAACTCCGGCAGGTTGCGCTCCAGCAGCTTGATGAGTGCGTTCGTTCCGCTGCATCGCTGGCCGTAGACCTGGAAGCGCGTAAAAGTGCCGTTGTTCAACCGTTCCTCCTGAAAAACCCGAGCGCCCTAGCCCGCGTTCCCTAGCCCTTCCGCTTGATCGATGTTGCATGGTCGCAACGCTTTGGCGCGGCAAGCGTCGGTGTCCCGATGATCGAGACACTCTCCAGGGAAAAGGTTCGGGACCGCGGGACGGACATCCTCGCGGCGACACTGCGCGAACATATCGCGGCAGACGATTTTCCCTGCGTGGGCGCGAAGTCCGCCCTAGCGACGAACCGCCTGAAAATCCTGACGGCGCGTTCGCTTGTCAGCGGTTGGAACGATATCGAGATACATCAGGCACTGCTGGGCTGGAGCCGTGACTATGCCGACGATCCCACCGGCCTGCGCAGCCTCGCGGTGGTTTTCGGCGGACCCGGCAATCTGGACGAAGCGGAGTTCGAGGCCGCTATGTGGGAACGGCTCAATTCGCTTGCCGCCAAGGACGACTGGCGCGGCCAGAAATACGATCCCGAAGTCAGCAGCGATCCCGCCGATCCCCATTTTTCCATGAGTTTCGGGGGAAAGGCGTATTTCGTCGTCGGAATGCATCCGGCAGCATCGCGAACCGCCCGCCGCGCGCCCTTCCCCACACTGGTCTTCAACCTGCACGACCAGTTCGAAGCCCTGCGCGCATCGCAGCGTTACGAGCGGATGCGCGAAACCATCCTGAAGCGGGACGAAAACCTCGATGGCTCGATCAACCCGATGCTGTCGCGCCACGGAACCATCAGCGAAGCCCGGCAATATAGCGGACGCGTCGTGGATGATGACTGGCAATGCCCCTTTTCCGATCCAAGGAACGAGCGATGAACCGTATCGAGCCGCGCACCGGCACTGCCATCGAACTGTCGAAGGGGCAGGTCCTGACCGTGATCGATCCCGAGGGCGGACAGGTCAGCGACCTGCTCGCCGTGTCACGGACGGACCCCGGCGAAATCCTCTCCAACGGGCGGACTTTCGACTACGAAGAGCGGATCATGCTGACCACGGGCGCGCGGCTATGGTCCAACCGGTCGAACCCCATGCTGACGATCCTGGAAGATACGGCCCCTGCCCATGATTTCCTGCTGACGCCCTGTTCGAAAGACACGTTCCGCCATTTCTATCCCGACAAGCCTGTCCATCGCGGCTGTTTCGGGAATCTTGCAGAAGCGCTGGAGCCCTACGGCGTAGACCGGGACGCGATCCCCACGGCCTTCAACGTATTCATGAATGTGCCCGTGGCGCGCGCCGGGACCCTGTCCGTCGAACCGCCGCAATCAGTGCCCGGAACCCAAACGAGCTTCCGCGCCGAGATGGACCTGGTGATCGGACTGACGGCCTGCGCGGCCTACGCTTCCAATGGCGGGACGTTCAAGCCGATCGACTACGATGTAAGCGGTTAGGCGATGCTGGACATTCTCGAATGGTATGGTGCCATTTCGGGCGTCGTGGCAGCGCTGGTAGTTGCATCGAACGTGACTACGCGCATCAGCGGATGGGCGTTTGTCCTGTTCGTGACGTCTTCGATCGCGCTGATTGCCTGGGGTTTCCTCAGCGACGATGCCAGCGGGATCGGCTGGCAGAATGTTGCACTGCTGCTAATCAATCTGTGGGGCGTCTTTCGCTATCTCGGCCCGCAAGGCGCGCGGGAAACCGGCTCGCTGTCCGCTGCCCGAGAGTCTGCCGGACGAAAAACCATCCATGATACCTGAGGGATAACCCTGAATGACCAAGCCTATTGCCTTTTTCGCGCATCATCAGGGACGCGGTCACGCGAACCGCATCATGGCCATCATGGAGCATATTCCCTCCGCGCGTCCGGTAACCATCATGACCGCCGCGCCTTCCCAGTTCGACGAACGCCCTCGCGAGGCGGACATCATCGAACTGCCGAACATGATCGGCGCGCCATCGCGCAGTCCGGCCCTCCACGACCAGCCGACGCCCGGCATGATGCACTGCGTCCCGCTGGGCGTGGACGAAATGCGCCGCCACATGGGACGGATCGCCGCGACGCTGCAGGACATCGACCCGGCGCTCTTCGTCATCGACGTTTCGGCGGAGATCGCGCTCCTGTCCCGCATCATGAGCGTGCCTGCGGTCACGATCCGTATGCATGGCGACCGCGAGGATACAGGGCACGTCGCGGGCTACGAAGCCTGTGTCGCCATGCTCGCCCCGTTCGACGTGCGCATGGAACAGGCGAGTTACCCCGAGGCGCTGCGCAGCCGCACCTTCTACACCGGCGGACTGTGCACCACCCGCGATCCCTTGCGCGAGCGCGCAGAGGCACGGGCACGCCTCGGCCTCGACGCCGAGAGGCCGGTGACGCTCGTCATCGCAGGCGGGGGCGGATCGGGGACGCCTTACGCTCCGCTGACAGTCGCGGCCCGTGCAGAACCGGACACGCTCTGGCTGGTTGCCGGGCCGGTCCACCGCGAAGGGCACGAAACCGATTTCGGCAATTTGCGCGAACTGGGCTGGATCGACAATCTAACCGACTACTTGTGCGCGGCCGACCGAGTGATCGCGTCGGCGGGCGATAACACCGTCCACGAGATCGCGCGGGCCGGCAAGCCGTTCCTGTGCATCCCGGAATGGCGGTATTTCGACGAACAGCAGGCAAAGGCCAGGGAACTGGCCCGGCTGGGCGCGGCGGTCATGCGGGAAACCTGGCCGGCATCGAACCCGGAATGGCAGAAGGCGCTGGCCGAAACGGATGCGTTGGATACATCGATCCTGTCCTCTCTGCATGACGAGGATGCCGCGCGAAAGGCGGCGCACTGGCTGGAGGATATGGCAGACCGCCTGTGGGCCGCGGACTGATCCGGCGCGGCCCGGCAAGCCTCAACTGAACAGGACATCCCCGCCCTGCCGGGTCGCGGCAATCTCGTCTTCACCGGGCGGGCGCAGAACCTCTATGGTCTCCGCATCGCGGCGCAGGAGGCCGCGCTTCTCGAAATCGTCGAGCCAGTATTCCATGCACCATTCGCCCCACAGTGAGCGGTAACGCCGGGCATTGGCCACGATGGTGTCGAAATGCTGCAGGGGCGGCTTGTGCACGTGATGATGCTGGTGGAAGCACACGGTCCCGCCGATCCAGTACAGCCTCGCACCCGAATGCTTCAGCCGCTGGCCGAGATCGGTCTCTTCCGCGCCATAGCCGATATAGTCCTCGTCCATGCCGCCTGCCGCCCTCCAAGTGAACGCGGACATGATGAAGGCCAGTCCCCACAACTCGCCGAAATCGGCGATCGGCAGGAAGGATTCGTCCGCAACCGGACGCTTGCTGGGATGGCGCACACCAGTTTCGTGAAGGCGTGGATAGTCCGGCAATCCATCCGGCTGCCGCCAGCCATCCCCATTTGCCGGCAGGTATCGTACCTCGGGCAGGAACACGCCGTTCTCGTCAAGGGCGTCCGCTTCGGCCGCACGCTTCACGAATTCGGGATCCGGAATGCAATCCACATCAAGGAAGGCGAGTACGTCGCCCTGCGCGGTCTCCGCCGCCCGGTTGCGCGCAGTGGCCAGCGGCATGGGTTCGCCGTCCACCCGGACCAGGCGGACCGGAAATTTGAGATCCGTATCGATGTGCGGTGCGTCGGGCTGCATATGCGCGACGACCAGTTCGTCGGGCGGAAAGACCTGTGCCTTCAACCCGGCGACGAGGTGGTCGAGATGCCCCTGCCGCCCGCGCACCAGCGTCAGGACCGAAACGGATCGGTAGGTGCTCACCAGCTTCCCGCTTCCTGGTAATGGCGCACGCCTTCAAGCACTCCGGCGGCGAAATGCCCCTTTGCCCTGTAGGCGTGGGACAGCGAAGGGTCCTGCGCCAGCCCGTCACTGGCATTGCCGACAACGATGGGGAACGGGCAGGCCCGCAGCATGGTGAGGTCGTTGCCGCTGTCGCCGGCGACAACCACACGAGACTGGGTCAGCGAGAGAACCGCGGCCACATGGGCAACCGCAGGCCCCTTGCCCGAGCCTTCCGAGAGGAGGTCGAGATAGCGGCCGTGGCTTGCTACGACTTCCGTGCGAAGCCCTTCGGCACGCAGGGCCCTGCCGATCCTGTCCGCATCCCGACCGTCGAGAAAATAGCTGGCCTTGCCAGGATGTTGTTCGAGCAAGGCCTGGGGACGAAGGCCAAGGCTGTCCGCGAAAGCGCGAATGTCCCGGTCCTGCCAGCCCGTTTCGACCTGTTTGCGCCAGGCTCCGTCCTCGCGGTACCGACGCGTTTCCCGGTCGTACCAATGGATACGTGTGCCAACGCTGCTGATGATGACGTCGGGGGTCGGCACCCCCTCTGCCGCCAGGATCGCCTGCGCGCTGTGGAAGCTTCGCCCGGTGGCGATGCCCAGCGCGATCCTGCCCGAATTTTCCGACTGCCAATCCAGGAATTCGCGCAACGCCTCACGGTCGCCCAGCAGCGTGTTGTCAATGTCGCAGATCAGGATCCGGTCCCAGTCCGGCGCCGGCTTCGCAGGGCCGGTAATCTCGCGCACCAGGCGATGATAGAGCGCACAATGCGCCTTCCAGTCATAGGCGGCGACCGCCTGTCCGCCTGCAGAGGCGTAGCGGATCCACTTGCGCCTGTCGGTCACGATGGAACGGCACGCGCTGGCAATTGCCGCCGGGTCGCGCGGGCAGACGAGCTCGCCATTATTGCAACGCTCGATAATATCGTTGGGCCCCCCGCTGTCCGTGGCGACGACCGGCAGGCGCGATGCCGCCGCTTCCAGCAGGGTAAGTCCGAAGGGTTCGTTCAGTGCAGGGTTGACGAACACCCCGCCGCTTTCCCGCGCCAGCGCATAATAGGCAGGGATGTCGGCCGGTTCATGGTTCTTGGGATAGGCTACCTTGCCATAGAGATCATGCCGGTCGACCGCCTCGATGATCTCCTGCATGACTTCGCGGCATTCCTGCTCCAGCTCGCCCAGGACCGATCGGCATCCTGCCACGATCACGAGATTGGCGGCGGCCTGCAGGGCGGGGTCGGCGGCGTAGGCTTCTACCAGTCCCAGCAGGTTCTTCTTGCGCACCGGCCGCGCGATGGCGAGCAGCATGGGCTTGTCCGGATCGCGGAGGAATTGCGAGATATCGCTGCGCACCTTGTCGCTGGGCTGGGCCGCCTCGAACCGCGAGAGTGTGCAGCCGGGCGGAATGACCCGGATGCGGCCCGCTTCGATGGATGCGTAATGCGCATATTGCGCCTCGGCCTCGTCGCGCGAACTGGCGATCACGGCATCCGCGCTCTCCAGCGCGCGCTCTTCTACCGCGATGCGGCGATCGAGGTATGCATCCGTCGAGCCGTTCACTGCCCGCTTTACCGCGCCAAGAGAATGGCCGGTAAAGACATAGGGTATGCCCCGCTCCTCCTTCGCATGGCGCGCCAAGATACCGGCATCAGCATAGTGCGCGTGGATGAGGTCCGGTTTCTCGTCCAGCGCATCGATATACCGCAGGAATGCGTCACACAGCTGCTCGTGCCGTTCGTGCAGGCGTTCCTTGGGCAGATAGGCGGGATCTCCATCGTCCAGCCGCACGAGCCGGATCTTTTCGCTGACCTCGCCGCATTGCGCCTCAAACCGGGAGCCCAGACTGGCATCGGTAAATCCGCGCGTCACGATATCCAGCCGCTCCACTTCCGGATCGCGCGCACTCGCGCAGGCGAGCTCAAGCAGATAGGTGATGTGACCGCCCGTATCGGCAGTGATGCCATAGGGAACATCGGTCAGGGTCAGGCACCCTTGCAAGGCGATATGGCAAACAAACATCGACGCACTCCAGCTACGCCGTTACCGATGGTTTCGACCCGCCCAAGTTCCTCGAAATCAAAGTGATAAATGTTGGCTCCATGCGAATAGCCCACGTCGCCCCGGTCATTCACCCGGTCCCGCCAGCGACCTATGGCGGCACCGAACGGGTCATTGCCGATCTCGCCGCAGCGCAGATCGCGAAGGGTCACGAGGTCACGCTGTTCGGACCGGCCGACTCCACGCTTCCCGGGGTGCAGCAGCTCGGCGATTACCGCTCGCTCTCGTGGTACGAAGCGGCGCAAGAAAACGTGCCGCCCGGCCTGCCTGCAGTGCTGGAGGCGCAATTGCTGCGTGACCTTATGGCCCATGCGCCGGGGCACGACATCATTCACCTTCACGGATCGGCCCATGCGAGCGCCGCTGCCGGGGCATGCGGCGTCCCCGTCTTCCGGACGATCCACTGGCGCGCCGACGAACTGGATCATGTCGAGCACTTCCGTGCCTTCCCGCAGGAACGCGTGATCGCCATTTCCCGGAGCCAGGGAGAGGTGGTGCCGCCTGAAAGCCTTGCCGGAGTGGTTCATCACGGGATGCCCGTAACCCGCTACAAGAAGGGCGAAGGCGAAGGGCAGCACCTTGCCTTCCTCGGCAGGATGACGGACCAGAAGCGGCCCGATCGCGCCATCGCCCTGGCGAAGGGAACGGGCCGGGAATTGCATCTGGCGGGGCCCGTCGATCCGGGGAATCCGGACTATTTCGACCGGGTCGTGCGGCCCGAACTTGGCGGAGGCATACGCCATGTCGGCAGCGTGGACGATGCCGGAAAACAGGCGCTGCTCGGCAGTGCCGCCGCGCTTGTCTTTCCCATCGACTGGCCCGAACCCTTCGGCCTCGTCATGATCGAGGCCATGGCCTGCGGCACCCCGGCCATCGCATGGCGGCGCGGCAGCGTGCCCGAAGTCGTGGAGGACGGGCTGACCGGTATCGTCGTCGACAATGGGGAGGAGGCGGCAGCACGCATGGACGAAGTCGCCGCGCTCGACCGTGACCTGATCCGCCGGCGGTTCGAGGAACGCTTCTCCAGCGATCGGATGGCACAGGACACGCTGGCCCTGTACCGCGTGGCGCTTCAGTCGCGGTCCTCGAACGACTCCAGCGCCAGCTCACCCTCGCCATAGAGGTAGTCGCCGCGAAACTCGCCGAGGCGCTTCAGTTCCTCCTCGTCGAGGATCTTGATATGCCCGTCACCGGACAATTCCAGCACGCCCCGCTCCTTCAGGATGCGGAAGCTGCGATTGGCATGCACGGCGGTGATGCCGCAGGCCTCCGCATAGTCGCGCTGCAGCAGCGTCACCGGAAGTGTCTGCCCGTCATACAGGTCCACGAACCTGTGCCGCTCCACGATTTCGGAAATCAGGTGGGCAATCCGCCCTTCCGCGTTGAGGCGCCCCAGCCGGAAGATCCATTCCCGGTGCATGGCGGCATCGAGGAGGGTGGAGAACCAGAGCGCACGGGCAAGATGGGCCGATCGTCCGATAAGTTCTGCAATCGCCGAATGCGGCACTTCTGCAAGGTGCACGCGGCCGAGGGCAGCCGTGCTGTGATCGAGGCGCTTGAGCGGAAAACCGTGAAGGTCGACGAAATCGCCGGAGAAACTGAGCCCGACCAGTTGCCGGGCTCCGCGCTTGTCATCGAGATGGCGCAAGACAGTGCCGTCGATGATGTAATAGGAATGATCCACCCGCGTTCCGCGCTGCACCAGCGTCTGGCGCGCGTTGAGGTAGAACGTCCTCGAAACAGCCTCTTCCAGCCACTGTTTTTCCTCTTCCGAAAGTTCGTGACGCAGGCGGCCCTTCAGAAAAAGTTTCGTATGCAATTCGGACAACTCCGGCAGAACGCGACCTCGCATGTCGGCTAGCCAAGCGTATAGCGACTGTCAAAAGCCGGGCATACAACCTCGATCAATCGCCAGCGCGCGCTCGTGAAGGCAGCCAAAGGCAGGCAAACAAAATCGCCACGCCGACTGTCCGCTGGATCATCATCGACCCGGTTCGGACTCAATTCGCCGATGAAAGCGTTCTGATCGCGGCTTCGGGGTCGTTGCGCAGTACAGGTTCCAGGTCGAGATCCATCACGGCGCGTTCCCCTTCCGAATAGGCGCGCCATTCGGGGAGCAGCGGGCTCGAGGGAACACCGGTCCGGGCAAACGAGATCCAGGCATCGCTCATCATCGCGGCCATCCGTGCCGGGGCCTCGCCTTCGCCGACCAGCGCTGCACTCTCGGCAGCATTGTCGAACATCAAGGGGATGTCGAGCGTATGGGGCGACTTCAGCGCGCCTCCGGCGACCGGTGTCTCCCAGGTCAGCCGATAGACAAAGACCGGCGCCCTGGCCGTGCGCGACTGCTGGTCGGCCAGAAGATAGGTCCCCCGGACGAACCGGCTGCCCATCGCGGCGCTGGCGATATGGGTCGGCGAATAGCCGGGATACATCTCCCGGTACGCCGCCACTGCAGCAACAGCCTGGGCCCCCATTTGCGGGGCCATCGTGTCGAGCATCTCGTTGGTTAGCCGTCCAAACCAGGGCTGCGCGGCGAGAAACAGCGTCATCTCGTCCTTGTTGTAGCCGATCAGCAGAGGGATGTCGGCAGACTGTTCCGGTGCACTGGGCAGGAAGGGATCGCGCGGGACGATCGCCCCGTCGGCAATCGGTCCGAAGCTGGGCCCGCGGCCGAACCCGATTGCGGCAGGCGTCGCGCGCCGCGCCGCGGCGATGATCGCATCTGCCGAAACCGTCTGCAGTTCCTGCAGCGTGGCGATGCCGGCTTCGTCCAGGATGTCGGCGGCATAGGCAGCAGCTTCCGCAGGTTTCCCGCTGGTGACGCCGGGCCCCGACTGGACGATGGCCTTGTCGAACAGGCCGTTGGCGGACGGCATTGCCATGAGGTGACTGACCTTCGACCCGCCGCCGGATTCGCCCATGATGGTCACGTTGCCGGGGTCCCCGCCGAACGACGCGATATTGTCGCGCACCCATTCGAGCGATCGTACGAGGTCGAGATTGCCGACATTGCCCGACGCGGCGTATTCTTCGCCGAAGCGGCCCGCCAGGTTGAGATACCCGAAGGCGTTCAGACGGTGGTTGACCGTCACGACGACCACGTCCCCTTTCGCGGCCAGATTTCGCCCGTCATATGCGGGCCAGTTGCCCGATCCGTAAGCGTATCCTCCGCCGTGGAACCAGACCATGACCGGGCGCGATCCGCTGGTAGCATCGGGTGTCCAGACATTGAGGAACAGGCAATCCTCGTTGTCGATCTTCTCCTCGCCATAGGTAGGGAAAATCGATTGCATCCGCCGCGTCTGGTCGGTCTGCACCGGTCCGCTCGGCGTGTAGAACTGCATGCAAGGGGCGCCCATGGCGGTCGCATCGTAGATACCGTCCCACGGCTCGGCCGGAACAGGTGCCTTGAAGCGCAATTCGCCGGTGGGCGGCGCGGCGTAGCGAAGCCCGTAATAGGCATCCACCCCGTCATCCTCGAGGCCCTGGACCTGCCCCTTGTCGGTCTCGACGACAGGTGTGACCTGCTGGGCGTGCAGGCTGACGGCCGAAAAACCGGCCAGGGCGGCGATAGCAAGCGGGAAGAAGCGCATGACGTGACCTCTCAGGTGGCGGCGGGCGATCTGGCGGTATTGCGACCCGGTTGTTGACGGGCGAGACAGCGCGATGCCTGCCAGTAACAGAAGATGGCCAATGGCGTGGCGGCGGCAATGACCAGCAGCGCCTGACGCAGGGAATCCTCGCCATATTGCGGGGCGAACACGTCGGACAGGATACCTACCAGCGTCGGCCCCAACCCCAGTCCGACCAGATTGATGACCAGCAGGGTGATCGCTGCCCACACGGCGCGCATCCGGAGCGGCGCCAGCGTCTGTATCAGCGCGAAGGTGGGCCCGAGATAACAGGACTGGAACAGCACCGCTATGAAGTAGCAACCGATCGCCAGCGGCGCGCTCTCGGCGATGTAGAACCAGATGAGGAAAGGCAGCGCGATGGTCTTGAGGCCCGCGATCATCAGTGGCTAGGCCTTCAGCCCGTAACGTTCGGAAAGCCGGTTCGCCAGCCATCCGCTACCAAGTCCGCTGGCGACACCGGCAATCGCCAGCAGGGGCGCGACGATATTGCCGACCTGCAGCGTATTGAGGCCGAAGGACCGGATAAGATAGGCCGGCGTCCACCCGGTCAGCGCATATCCGATCATTGATGTGAGCGTTACGCCCGCGACGAGCCAGACCGCTGCGGCATTGGCGAAGATGGAGCGGAAGCCCGAAGCGATCGACGGCATTTCGGTCGCTTCCACCGCGCCGGGTTCTGCGCGGCGCATGGGCTCGGTCGCGAAAACCTTGACGATGACCGCCAGGACGATGCCAGGCACGCCGATTGCGATGAAGGCCACGCGCCAGTCGAAGAAATAGGTCACGTTTCCCCCGAATATCTGACCCGCTGCCGCCCCCAGCGTGACGCCCAGCGAGTAAATCGAGAGCGCCAGTGCGCGCTTCTCGGCCGGATACAGATCGGCGATGATCGAATGGCTGGGCGGTGACGATCCGGCTTCGCCGATGCCCACCCCGATGCGGGCGAGCAGCAGGTGGGTAAAGTTTTGCGCCAGCCCGCAAACCGCCGTCATCCCGCTCCACAGTGCCAGCGCGATCGAGATGATGTTTACCCGGTTCGTCCGGTCGGCAAGCGCTGCGACCGGGATGCCCAGAGTTGCGTAAAACAATGCGAAGGCGAGGCCCGACAGCAGGCCGAGCTGCGTATCGTTGAGCAGCAGGTCCGCCTTGATGTCCTCCAGCAGGATCGCGAGGATCTGCCGGTCCATGTAGCTGAAGAAATAAGTGACCGTCAGGAGCCCGAGCGTGATGCGCCGGGCGCGCGGACTGACGTCAGTGACTGTACCTGTCATTACCGGGCTCGGTGCCCCCACTTTTACGGAGAAGTCCCCGGGACCGGAGGAGAGTATCCGGTCCCGGGGGAGGCACTCGGCCTTAGAAGCCGACCTTCACGCCAAGCCGGAAGACCCGTCCGAGCGGATTGCCCACGAAGGGATCGTAGCCCAGCACCTGGCGGGTGACCGGCGGGTCTTCGTCGAAGATGTTCTCGATCGACCCCTGCAACTGCACCTCGGCAGACCGGATGGGCAGGTTGTACAGGACGGTCAGGTCATGCTGCGTGAAAGCATCGATGTCCTGGCCGTAGAACGATTCTCCGAAAGGGGTCGCAGCGAAAGCCGGGTCCTCGTAACGTTCGTCCGTCAGCCCGCTGGCGTAGCGGAAGACATATCGTGCATTGAACCCGCCGACATTGGCATTCAGGAACGTATTGACCTTCCAGCGCGGCGTCGATGCCTGCGAACGGTCGGCATTCAGGAAACCGACCGCGTCGTAGGCGTCCACCACCGTCACGCCGTTGATGACGAAATCGTCTACGTCGTAATTCAGGATGTAGGTGAAGGCCGTGCCCAGCGTCAGTGCCAGATTGCCGGCGTCGAACGTGTAATCCGCCTCGACATCGAAACCGTCCGTCTTGACCGTCGGTCCGTTGACGAATTGCGTCAGTACGCGTGCCAGCCCGTTGGATGCCGTCGAAGCCGGGTTGCACGCTCCGCCGTTGAAGACGATCTGCGGTGCCAGCGGGCTGTCGCAAACAGCCGTCCCTCCCGGACCGCTGAACACGGCGCTGGCAATCGGGTTCTCCGGCTGTGCAGTCAGCGGGCCGTCGAAGTCGTAGTTGAAATAGTCGACCTTGACGGTGAGCGGCCCGGTATCGACCACGAAACCAAGATTGTAGGTGAAGGCATCTTCCGGCCCCAGGTTCGGATTGCCGATCCGGTCGACGGGGAAGAAGAACCCGCCCGCCGCATTGATACCCGTCAGGTTCGTGTTCTGGATGCCCGGCAGGACCTGTCCCGCCAGCGGAGCGCGGAAGGTCGTGCCGACCGAACCGCGAAAGACCAGCCAGTCGGTCGCCTCGAAGCGGAACGAGCCCTTGGGATCGAGGGTAGAGCCGATCGGATTGCCGTAATCCTCGTAACGCAGCGCGAGATTGATCTCCAGCCGGTCGGTAATGGGCACCTGGACCTCGCCGAACACCGCGTAGACATCCTGCGTGGTCTGGGCAGGATTGAGCGGTCCCTGGAAAATGAACGGACCGAGCGGGAAGGGGCAGTCCGTGTCGCCAAGCTGCTGGCACGGGAAATCCACGCTGCTGCTGAAATTCGTCGGGACGAGCTGATACTCGGCCCGGCGATATTGGGCGCCGACACCAAGGCCGACCCCGCCTGCACCGAAGTCGAGCGAATCGAGCAGGCCGCTCACCAGGAAGTCGACGACGTATTGGGTTTCCTTCTGGCGGTTGGCAGCCGCAGGCTCCGTGAAGAAGTCGATGACTTCCGCCAGATTGTTGTTCTGCCGCGGATCGTCGCCGTTCGGGCCGACATAATTCGGGTTGGTCTGGCCGGTAACCGGATTGCCTGCGATCGCGTTCGAGAACGGGTTGAAATAGAAGCAATTGCCCTGGCCGGGGGTACCCGTGGCCACGTTACAATCGGGCCCGCCCAGGCCGTCCAGCGCGTTCTGGAAACGGATACCCAGCGTATCCTGCACCGCCGCCCGGCTGTTGGTGTCGATATAGGTACCATAGAGGCTGGCGGTGAAGCTGTCCGACAAGTCACGCTCGAAGCCCGCCGAGATGCGGTAGCTCTCGTTTTCCGAGAAGCTGTCATTGCCGAAGGGATAGTCGTCGCTCAGCGGGTAACCGCCCAGCGCGAAGGGTCGATAGAGCGTCGTCTGCATACCGTTCGCTGCCGGGTTGATGACGGCACCGGTCTGCTGGACGAACGTGTCGAAACCCGGGTTCTCACGCGGGACGAAGAACGGGAAGGTCAGGCCCGGTCCCTTGGGCGACTGCGTTGCCGGATAGGACGGAGACAGCTTGGTGAAAGCCTCGCTGAAGGCGTAGAGCACATCGACATTGAAACGCGTCCGGTCGTCGAGATCGGCGCTCATCGCGCCGTACGCCTGATAGAAATTCGATTCCTCGACCAGGTTGTTGTAATCGGTGTACTGGTAGAAACAGCGACCATTGGCCGGCTGGATGAAGCCCCCAAGATCGGTACACCCCACATCCTGGATGGGCCCGCCGACGATGAATGTCGTCGCGCCAGGCGTCCCGAACGGGGCGACCACCACGTTTTCGGCATTGCCGTTCCGGATGGGACCGGTGGTACGCAGAACCGGGAAATATTGTGCGGGATTGACGACACCCGAATAGGGCGAGGGGTTCACGTCCGGCGGCTGGTTGGAAAAGTCGCGGTCGAATGCCGACAGCGAGGAGCGGTGGCGATAACCGAACCCCGCCAGGAAGTTCACGTCGGGGCCGACATTGATGCCGCCCAGAATGCTGGCGGTCCAGTCGCCGTCGCTGTCATCGATGAAGCGGTAGTCGCCCTGGATCTCGACCCCTTCGAAATCGGTCCGGGTGATGAAGTTGGCCACGCCCCCGACGGCATCGGAGCCATAGGTGACGGCGGCGCCATCTTTCAGAAGCTCGGTACGGCCGACCGCGAACAGCGGCAGCATGTTCGTGTCGACGAGCCCGTCGCCCGGAGAAACGATCGTGCGACGACCATTCAGCAGCACCAGGGTGCGCTGCGGGCCGAGTCCGCGCAGGTTGATCGTGCCAACCGCGCCGAGGCCCTGCACCTGGAACTGGTTGGAATCACCGATGACGCCGCCGACGGCAGGAATGTCCTTGATGAAGTCCAGCGGCGATGTCTGCCCTTCGGCCGCAAGCTGCTCGTTCGTGAAGACATCGACCGGAAGCGCGCTGTCCTCCGGCGTCCCGCGGATCAGCGTGCCGGTCACGACGATCGTTTCCGCCGCCGTTTCCTGATTGTCATCCTGCGGACCGCCTTCGACCGTTTCCTGCGCGGAAACGCCGCTCGAAGCAGCCATCAAGGCCGTCGCCATCGCGGCATGGCCAATCGACATCCGATAGTTCTTTTTCATCAAGCTCTCCCCGTCGGTCTTCTTCGACCTTCCCTTGGGAATGCTATGACTGGACGCGCTTACCGCGCCGGATTTGTCCGGTCGCGCAAGCCCTGCCCTCTCCCAAAGGCAGGAGCATACTTAACTTGCAAACTTGGATTGGCAACTCGGTATTTCGTCATTGCAGCGCGCCATCCATTATACCGCATTTGCGAAACCGTGCATGATCGCGTGCAGTATCCTGCCGCCGGTGACCCATTGATCATCGGGCCAGTAGAGCCAGACCGTATCGTAGCTGGCATTCGCGATTACTGCGGCGAACTGCGCGGCGATATACGGATCGACCGGGCGCGCGGTGCCCTCGGCCTGCGCCCGTGCAAGCTGTGCCACGAACCACCGGTCGAGCGGGGCCGAGCCTGCGATGACCGTCAGGCGAATGCTTCGCGGAAGGCCAGGCAGCGCCGAGTATCGCAGGATGGGCGAGCCCTGCCCGACCTGCACAGAAATGATCGAAGCAAGCACGGCCAGAACGGCGTCGAGCGGCTTTTCATGCCGAGCGGACGCGTCTTTCTGGAAGGTCGATATTCGATCGTATCCATGTTCGAAGCAGCGCTCGACCAGGTCCTTCTTCTCCGCCACGTGATGATAGAAGCTGCCCTTCGTCACGCCGAGGGCCGCACTGATCGCGTCGATCGAAGTCCCGCGATAGCCACGCTGGCTGACCAATTGCGTGGCGACACGCAGGAAACGCTCGCCCACGTCATCGGATTGAAGGGTGCTTTCGCGCTCGGCCGTAACGGAGGAATTCACCAACGAAGTATGCTCTGCTGCGAAGCCGTTGCAGAAAAGTTCGGTCAGGTGGTCCCGAACCTGTGCGAACTCCCATTCACGGAAATGGTCGATCCACCCCGGCAGCCAGAAAATATTCTCGAGCAACATCTGGGCCGGCAGCAGGGGTAGGTCCGGGTCCCGCGCCAGCCCCCGCTCCTCCAGCAGGACACCGATCTTCTCCAGCAGCGCGGCAAATCGGCTTCCGATGCGCTTGCGCCGCTCGCGAGACAGGGTGCGGGTCTCACCGATCTGGGCCTTGGGATCGGCGTGTCCATTGAGATAATCGGCGTATTGATCGAGTTCGATCGCAAACATCCTGCCGACGAAGGCGCGCAGCCCTTCGCTTTCGGCCGCGGCGATCACGTTCTTCTCGAGTTCCTCGATGCGCCTGTGGAAGATGGCCTCTGCCAGATCCTCGCGATTCTTGAAGTAATAGCGCAGGCTCGAAGGCTTGAACCCGACTTCGTGCGCGATCTTCGGCAGGTCGAGGTCCTCTATGCTCCCGGCCACCAGGGCCCGGCTCCCGATCTTGAGGATTTGCGATTTCTTCATCGCAGCGATTTGCCGCGGAGGTCTTTGCGTGTCCAGTCGGACAGGGACTGAACCAGGATGTCAGGCGTACATGGCGCGGCCACGAGAAAGGTGGTGCCGCTTAGAGGATTCGAACCTCTGACCCCATCATTACGAATGATGTGCTCTACCAACTGAGCTAAAGCGGCGCCCGGGCGGTGTGGTGTCCGCCCTATCGTATCCGACCCTGCCGAGCGGCAGGAAACTGGAGGCCCGAGCCGGAATCGAACCGGCGTACACGGATTTGCAATCCGCTGCGTCACCACTCCGCCATCGGGCCAACCGGAACGGGCAGTCAGCAAAAACCGCCTGCCTGTATGTCGGAAAGCGCGCCACTAGCGTGTCCCTTCGCGATACGCAATCCGCTTGTTGTCATTAAAGACGGTTCGCTCCTTGCCCCCCCGCCTTTGCCTGCTAGTCAGGCGCGATGTCGATCAAAACACTGCTTGCCCCCATCGGGACGGAAAAAGGCCGCGTGACCCTGCCGGCGGACCAATGGCTCCAGGGACGCACCCTCTATGGCGGGGCCAGCGCGCTGGTGGCCTATACCGCGACGGTCAGGGCCCTGCCCGACCTGCCGCCGCTCCGGTCCGCGCAGATCGCCTTTGTGGCGCCGGTCGGCGACAAGGTGGAACCGCGCGTCGAGGTCGTGCGCCGCGGACGCAACGTGGCGCAGGTGCGCTGCGACCTGCTGGTCGGCGGCGTGACCGCATTGACCGCATTCTTCCTGTTCGGAACCGCCCGCGAACCCAATGCACGCCACCCCGCCCCGACTGTCGAGCCATGGCCCGGCGCACCCGAGGACAACGACCCTGCGATGGAGGGCAAGGGACCGGCCTTCATCCAGAACAATTTCGAGCTGCGCCGCGCCCAGAAGACCAGCGGATCCGGACCGCCCGTGGTCCGGCGCTGGATCCGGCTGAAGGACCGGGACACGCTGGACCCGACGTCGACGCTGGTACTGGTCGGCGACACGCTGCCGCCGGGGGCCATGCGCGTGATGGAGCGGCAGGGACCGATCAGTTCGATCAACTGGACCTTCAACGTCCTCGACCCCGATGCCACGACCCGGGACGGATGGTGGCTGGCGGAAACGGCCAGCGACCATGCCGACGAGGGCTATTCGAGCGAGCGGCTGCGCCTGTGGGACGCCGATGGCAAGCTGGTCCTGTCGGGCCAGCAATGCGTCGCCGTGTTCGGCTGACGGGCGCGCGTCAGGCGACGTCTTCGTAATTCGCCTTGCGCTTGGCCATGCCGGCCATCACCGCCTCGATCTGGTTCGGGGTGCGCATGATCGCCGCCTGCTCGACGCTTTCCTGCATCAGCAGGTCTTCGCCGCCAAGGTCGTACATCTGGTTCGACAGGCGCTTTGCCGCGCGGATGGCGTGCGGGTTGCGGTCGGCTATCGTGGCGGCAATCTCCATCGCCTTTGCCAGCGGATCGCCGGTGACGTGGGTGACGAGGCCATAGCCCTGCGCTTCCTCGCCGGAGAACTGGCGATTGGTATAGACCAGCTCGCGCAGGACATCGTCGCGCACCAGCCCGCGCCAGAGCTGGTAACCGCCCATGTCGGGGACCAGCCCCCATTTCAGCTCCATGATCGCCATGCGCGCATCGGGCGTTGCGACGCGGATGTCGGCCCCGCTGGCAATCTGCATACCGCCGCCGAAGCAAACGCCGTGCACCGCCGCGATGACAGGCACGGGCAGCTTGCGCCAGGCGGTTGCCACCTGCTGGAACGTGTTGGAATCGCCGTGCGTCCTTTCCGTCAGGGGCGGGCGCGACGCATCGGGCTCCGCGCCGAAGGACGAGGTGTCGAGACCCGCGCAGAAAGACGGCCCTTCGCCCGATAGCACCACGACCCGCACGCCGGGGGCCGTTTCCAGGGCGGTGGCGGCTGCGATGATGGCCTCGAACATGGCGGGATCGAGCGCGTTCATCTTTTCCGGACGGGTCAGCCGCACATGGGCAATCCCCTGATCGTTCAGGTCAATCGAAACACGCTCGCTGGTCGGGAATGTCATATCGGTCCTCTTTTTCCTTGCCTGCGGTTTCGCGCAGCAGGACCCCGGTGTCCAGCTCGGCATTGGGGACAGGGCCCAGCTCTCCGCAGCGCACATCGACCGAATAGCCGCCCGTGTCATGCGTCCGGACAAGATCGCTGATGCCGTGGGCTGCCAGCTTGGCCCGCAGGCGGTAGACATGGACCTCCACGCTGTTGGTCTCGGGCTCGTGCGTCATCCGCCACACGTCGCGCAGCAGGGTGCGCCGGGCGACAGGCTTTCCGCCCGCCTCCCCCAGCCGCCAGAGCAATTCGAATTCGCGCGGGTGGAGGGACAGCCACCGGTCCTCGCAGCGTGCATCGCGGTGCAGTATGTCGAGCACCAGCGGACCGATGCGAAGCCGCCGCGGGATGTACGCGGTGAAAAAGCTCACAGATATCCGCCGAGCCGCATGCTGAAGCCGCGGTCGCGGGTGAAGATCAGATGGTCGATCAGGGTAATGTCGACTTGGCTGCACAGAGCGGAAAGGCGGCGGGTCGATTCGATGTCGGCCGCGCTGGGACGGCAAACACCGGACAGGTGATTATGCGCCAGCACGATCCCGTGCGCCTGCCGCGCGAAGGCTTCCTGAAGCAGCAGCCGTCCCTTGAGGCACATCGATCCCGCGCATCCGATGACGAGGGTCCGGTCATGAACGTAACGATCGTACCGGTCGTAGAAGACGACATGCAGCCGCTCCTCGCCCAATCCCTGGAATATGCCGTGAAGATACAGCACCGCTGCATTGCTGACGGGCTCGGCTTGCCGATGCGGGAAAGGCAGGGCCACATCCCGGCGCGCCGATGACGCGCGTGCGTCAAGGGTTCGAACGGCGTTCACGTCACCGGCCGCGGCGGAGACCGGGTAACCGTTCCCCGCCATTCGCGGTAGGGACCCATCCGCCGCGATCTTCGATGGTGCCGCCATAATCCCCCGGCGAGGATCAGGACCTCGAAATAGAACGGCATCACGTAGAGCAGGTAATAGGACAGCGAGGTCATCTCGGCGAGGCCGATGCGCACCATGTGGGCGATGACCGACACGAGCTGCGCCGCGGCGAGAACCAGCGGATAGAACCGGTTGGCGCGAAGGGCGATGGCAACGAAGGACACGAGCGCCGCGGTATCGAGAAAGACGTGCCAGGGATCGGCCGTCTGCAGCGGGTAATAGGGCCCGAATACCAGGTGATAGACGTCATCGACGAAAAGCAGAAGGAACAGCGTCAGCGCGCTCGCCTTCTCGGGCCCGGCCCCGCGCCACAAGGCGAGGCCGGCCATGCACCAGACCGCTACGACGAAGGCCTGGTGCAGGACCGAGGTTACGAGATTGATCGTTTCCAAGGCTTTCTATCGCCTATGCCGCTGCGGCCGCGCCGATGGCACCGAAAGCGAAATTGTCCGGCTGCGCCGGCGCCGCAGAGGCTGCGGGCGCTTCCAAATCGAACGCCGTCATGGGCGTCTCCACCGGATCGTCGCCGCCCATGTATTCGCGCGCCACGCGGTTCAGTTCCTCGTGCACGCGCAGGAGGTTCGTCGACATGGCCACGGCCTGTTGTTCCGCCTGGGCCAGCCGCAGGATCGCGCGCTGTCCGGCATCGACACCGATGGCCGGGTTCTGGCGGGCCGTCAGCAAGGCCTGCTTGAGCTTCGCGCAGGCAATCATGGCCTCGTCCGTCACCGCCTCTGCTTCGCGCACGCGTTTGCGAATGAAGATGGCATCCTGGGTAATACGATTGGACATGCGGAAACTCTCCCTGCCCAGCCGTCCTGCCCGGTCACGGCTGTGTTGTAGAACCGGGGGAAGTGACTTCCTGGCCTCCCGAAGCCTCGGCAACGGAGAGTGCCGCCGTCACCACCAGAACGACCAGTACGATGAACGCAAGGGCCAGTCCGATGATGACGGCAAGGCGATAGAGGACAGCATGATCACCGTCGAGCACCCCGGGGATAACCCGGGGCTCGTGCTTCGCATCCCATGGCGCCTCGATCGCAAGTGGCGCCACATCAGCTAACACGAATTCCCCGGGTGCGACCCGGTCTCCTTCTTGCGGCGATTGGCGCTGCGGCGGCACTTCAGAAAAGCTGGATGCAGAAAACCTGTAGGCCTCGTTCCTATCTTTTTCAGGGACTTGCACGCGGTAGGCCTCTACCAGCGCGTCGAGGCCCTGCACCCCGAATGCATCCTTCAGGGCGCGGATATGCTGGTTCACCCGGCTTTCGGAGATGCCGAGTTCGTGTGCGATCCGCTTGATCGGCAGCCGGCGGTCGATGAGGGCAAGCACCTCCATTTGCCTGTCCGTCAGCGTCTGCGGCCCCGGGGGGGGGTCATGGTATCTTCCTGTCTGCGCACGGTCTTTCGTTTACCACTGTGTGCGTGGTTATCCAACCAACGGAAGTCGGACACGAAAGTGCCGTCTTAAGTCCTAGTCGGGCGAAATGCCCTTGCGCGACAGGTATCGTTTCACGTTTCGAGCGGCCTGGCGCAGACGCTGCTCGTTCTCGACCATGGCAATGCGGACATAACCTTCGCCCTTCTCGCCGTAGCCGACGCCCGGGGCGACGGCTACGTCGGCCTCCGTCAGCAATTCCTTCGAAAATTCCAGGCTGCCCATGTGTGCGAGAGCGGGCGGGAGCGGCGCCCAGGCGAACATCGAGGCCGGGGGCGCGGGGAAATCCCATCCTGCCCTGCCGAACGCCTCGACCATCACATCGCGCCTCTTGTGATAGATTTCGCGGTTTTCCGCCACCACATCCTGCGGCCCATTCAGCGCCGCGCAGGCTGCGGCCTGGATCGGCGTAAAGGCCCCGTAATCGACATAGGATTTGACCCGCGTCATCGCGCCGACCAGCTCCCTGTTGCCGACGGCAAAGCCCATGCGCCAGCCGGCCATGGAATAGGTCTTTGAAAGGGTGGTGAACTCAACCGCCACGTCCTTCGCCCCGGGAACCTGCAGGATCGAAGGCGTCGGCCTGCCGTCGAAATAAAGCTCGGAATAGGCAAGGTCGGACAGGATCCAGACCTTGTTCTCCTTCGCCCAGGCAACCAGCCGCTCGTAGAAAGCGAGATCGACGACTTCGGCCGTGGGATTGGACGGATAATTCACCACCAGCACGCTGGGCCGCGGCACGGTGAAGGCCATCGCGCTTTCGAGAGCGCGCCAGTATTCCTCGTCCGGCGTGGTCGGGACGGCGCGGATCGTCGCCCCGGCAAGGATGAAGCCGAACTGGTGGATGGGATAGGACGGGTTGGGCGCCAGCACCACATCGCCCGGCGCGGTGATGGCCGTTGCAAGGCTGGCCAGCCCTTCCTTGGATCCCAGCGTGACGACCACCTCTGTCTCGGGATCGATGTCCACGCCGAAGCGGTTGCCGTAATAATTCGCCTGCGCCTTGCGAAGGCCGGGAATGCCGCGCGACTGGGAATAGCCGTGGGCCGTCGGCTTGCTCGCCACCTCGCACAGCTTGTCGATGACGTGCTGGGGCGGCGGGCGGTCGGGATTGCCCATGCCGAGATCGATGATGTCGCGGCCCGCCTTGCGCGCCGCGTGCCGCATCGCGTTGACCTCCGCAATGACATAGGGAGGCAGGCGTTTCATGCGGTAGAATTGTTCGTCCATCGGTCCTCGGCGTCGGTCAGGCGTTTGCTGCGAGAGGCACACTGCCTCATGCCACGTGCATTGCAAGCGGCAGACCTCTATAGCAATTCCCGATTGCCCGGCCTTCGAAGGAAATCTGCGTCATGGACAAGAGCGACCCGCCCTCCCCCACCCGGATGTTCGAGCAAATCTTCGATTTGCAGCGCGAGGCGGGAGAGAAGGTGATGGCGAGCCTCATGCCTGTCGAGGGTCAGGGAATGGGTGGACCCCTCGCCGATCCGGGCGACATGGCGGAATGGGGCGCGAATGCGCTGAAGATGCAGACAATGTGGGCGGAGTTTGCCGCGTCTCAGGCGAAGAAAGCCTTCGAGCAACAGGTCGACACGCCGCCCGATCCGATGAAATTTGCCGGCTATCTCCAGGGTTTCCAGCAGAAGATGCCGGGGGCCGGCGCGCAGGAAATTCAGCAGTTCTGGGACGATGCCGCGGCGCTCTGGCAGAATGTGCTGGGGCAATTCACCGGCGCGGGTGAAGAAGCCCCGGACCTGCCGAGGCAGGATCGCCGGTTCAAGGACGATCTGTGGCGCAGCCAGCCGGCCTATGCGCTGATCCACCAGACCTACCTGCTGATGGCGGAGCAGATGGAAAAGGCGGTCGACCGGATGGAGACCGCCGACAAGAGCCGGCGCAAGCAGCTGAAATTCGCCGTGCGCGCACTGGTAGAAGCGCTGAGCCCCGCAAACTTCGCCGCAACCAATCCGGTCGTGCTGGAACGGGCGCGGGAAACCAACGGCGCCAGCATGGTCAAGGGTATGGAGCACCTGCTCGCCGACATGAAGAAGGGGCAGCTTACCCACACGGATCCCGATGCCTTCACGCTGGGCGAGAACATCGCCACCACGCCGGGCAAGGTCGTCCATGAAACGCCGCTGTACCAGCTGATCCAGTACACGCCCACGACCGACGAGGTGCTGGCGGTTCCGCTGGTCATTTTCCCGCCATGGATCAACCGGTTCTATATCCTCGACCTGAACGAGAAGAAGAGCTTCATCCGCTGGGCCGTGGCGCAGGGAATTTCCGTGTTCGTGGTCAGCTGGAAATCGGCCGATGAAACCATGGCCGACGTGGTATGGGACGATTACATCGCCGCGCAGATCGACGCGATCGACCATGTTCGCAGCCGCCTGGACGTGCCCCATGTCCACACGATCGGATACTGCGTGGCCGGGACGACCCTCGCCGCCACGATGGCGATCCTCCACCGCCGGGGCGAGGAGGGCCGCGTGAAGAGCTGCACGTTTTTCACCGCCCAGGTCGATTTCGACCGCGCTGGCGAATTGCTGCATTTCATCGACGACAGCCAGCTCGCCAATGTCGAGGCGATGAGCGGCAAGGGCTATCTCGACGGGCGGTACATGGCCGCAACGTTCAACCTGCTGCGCGGGACGGACCTGATCTGGAACTACGTCGTCAACAATTACCTGATGGGCGAGGATTACCCCGCCTTCGACCTGCTGCACTGGAACGGCGACGTCACCAACCTGCCCGCGAAATGGCACGGCGCGTATCTTCGCGATCTCTACCGCGACAACAAGCTCGTGCAGAAGGATGCGCTTTCCGCCGGGGGTACGCCGATCGACCTGTCGCTGGTGACGACGCCGACCTACGTCCAGGCAGGCAAGGAAGACCATATCGCGCCCGCCGCCAGCGTGTGGCGTCTGCGCGAACATTTCAGCGGGCCGCTGCGCTTCATCCTTGCCGGTTCGGGACATATCGCGGGCGTCGTCAATCCGCCCGAAAGCGGGAAATACCAGTACTGGACGAATGACGACCCCGACGTGACCACGCTGGAAGGCTTCGTGGAAGGCGCGAAGGAGCATCCGGGAAGCTGGTGGCCCCACTGGGTGGACTGGCTGCGGGAACAGGCCCCCGCCATGGTCAAGGCAAGCGGGAAGCGCGTGCCGGGCAAGGGGAAGAAAGACCCGGTCATCGAAGAAGCGCCCGGACGATATGTCATGACGCGCTGACTGCCGGGCGCAGCCGCACCTTCACGGCGAAGGCGGCCTTGTTTCAAAATTCTGCGACGAACCGTGGCGCATGTGCGCCCGGTTTATTGTGCAGTGCACAAAAACCTTGCATTCGCATCTGCGGTACGTATATTGTGCAGTGCAACAAAACGATGAAGCGCAAGGATTGAGGCCAATGGCAGACGCCAACACCAGCAAGATCGATGCCGCCGCAGAGAAGGCTTACGCCGACGCCGCCGCGAAGAAGGTCGATGCTCCGAAGGTCGACATGGAAAAGGTAGAGGCCGCGGTGGAACAGGACGCCAAGCCTGAACCGAAGGTCGATGCCATTGCGAAGGCCGTGGACGCTCCCGCTGAAAAGGCGGAGCCGAAGAAGGCTGTCGCCACGAACGCTACGGCAAAGCGCAAGCCGTCTGCCAGGAAAGCGACCGCGAAGAAGCCGGTCGCCAGGAAATCTCCTCCGCGCAAGGTTGCCGCACGCAAGGATGCCCCTGCGAAGACCACCCAACCGAAAACGAAGGCGGCGAAGCCTGCCGCCGCCATCAGCAAAGCAAAGGATACCATTATGGCTACCGCCAAGAACGCAAAGAAGACCGATTTCGTCGACACCGCAAAGACTGTTGCGGCCGACGCGCAGACCCGCCTGAAGGGCGTCTATGCCAAGGGCAGCGAAGTCGCCGGCGAAGTTGTCGAGTTCCACAAGAACAACCTCGAAGCCATGGTCGAGTCGGGCAAGGTCCTGACCTCGGGTATGCAGGACATGGGCCGCGAAGCCGTGACCGACACCAAGAAGGTCGCCGAACAGGTCACCGAAGACGTACGCCTGATGGCCGCCGTCAAGTCGCCGACCGAGCTCTTCAAGCTGCAGGGCGACCTGACGCGCCGCAACCTCGACGCTGCCATCGCCTACGGCTCGAAGAGCACCGAAGCATGGCTGAAGCTTGCCAACGAAACGATGGCTCCGCTCACCAGCCGTGCCAGCGAAGCGGCAGAAAAGTTCAAGACGGCTGCCTAAGCTCGTCCTGGCGATTGCCGGGTCGGTCCCGGCAATTTCGAAAGACATGAAAGGGCCGGATGTGCATCACGCGCATCCGGCCCTTTTTGCATCCCTGCCCCGACCGGACCGCCCCGCCCCATCCCGGTGCGCCACCATTCCGGCGCGGTTCCAGTACATTTCCGGCGGGAGGCCACCTTGCAACATGGCGTGCCATTGACGATATTGTCGGGCGAAATGATCCAGACCCTTTCCCAATCCATCGATGCCCCGCGCCTTGCCGGAGAAGACGATGCCCCCGGCGGTCCCGACGAAGGGACCGAGATCGGCATCGCGACCAAGACCAAGGCCAAACCTAAGAAGCCCAGCCAGTACAAGGTGCTGCTTCTGAACGACGATTACACGCCGATGGAGTTCGTGGTGATCGTGCTGAAGCGTTTCTTCCGCATGGACATCGACGAGGCGACGCAGGTCATGCTGCACGTCCACCAGAAGGGCGTCGGCGTATGCGGCATTTACCCATACGAAGTCGCCGAGACGAAGGTGAACCAGGTGATGGAATTCGCAAAGCAGAACCAGCACCCCCTGCAATGTACGCTGGAAAAGGCCTGATCGCCTGAGAGAGCCCCATCATCCCGAAGCCGAAGCGACCGGCCCCGGACAGGAGAGCGTCTGGGATTACCCGCGCCCCGCGATTGCGGAGCCGACCGATCGGCATATCAGGATCGAACATCGCGGCGAGGTCATCGCCGATACGCGCGCGGCCTGGCGCACGCTGGAAACCAGCCATCCCCCAACCTATTACATCCCGCCCGCCGACGTGGCGACGCAGTTTCTCGAGCCCAATTCCCGCCGTTCGCTATGCGAATGGAAAGGGCAGGCGCGCTATTGGGATGTTGTCCTTGGTGGCGAACGGCTGGAAGCGGCGGCGTGGAGCTATGCCAGCCCGACCGAAAGCTTCGCGGGCATTCGCGACCATCTCGCTTTCTACCCCGAGCCCTTCGACAGGTGCCTGGTGGATGGCGAAGTGGCGATGCCGCAGCCCGGGCAGTTCTATGGCGGATGGATCACCAGCCGCGAAGCCGGACCGTTCAAGGGCGTACCGGGCAGCCGTTTCTGGTAGCCTGTCTGCCTGCCGTGAATGCATCGGCCTCACCCCTCGAGCGTCATGGGACATGACCCGGCGCGATTTTGCCGCTAGAGCGCGCCAGTGATGCCGGAAAGAAGCCACCCGACATGTTGAAGATCCTGCCCGCGCTCGACCGCTATATCCTGCGGCTCGTCGTCGTGCCGATGGCAGGCGTGTTCGTGCTGGCAGCATCCCTGCTGCTCCTCGACAAGATGCTGCGCCTGTTCGACTTCGTCGCGGTCGAAGGCGGCCCGATCGGCATCGTGTTCAAGATGCTGGGCGCGCTGATCCCCGAATATGCCAGCCTCGCCATCCCGCTCGGCCTGCTGCTGGGGATATTGCTGGCTTTCCGCAAGCTCGCCACGTCGAGCGAGCTGGACATCTTCCGTGCCACCGGCCTCAGTTATATGCGCCTGTTGCGGGTTCCCTATTTCATCACCGCGGTCCTTGTCGCGGTGAACATCGCGCTGGTGTTCTACATCCAGCCGATCAGCCGCTATTATTACGAACAGCTCGAATACGACCTGCGCTCGGGCGCGCTGGGTGCCTCGATCAAGGTGGGCGAGTTCACGACGCTGGCCGACCGAATGGCGCTGCGTATCGAGGCGAGCGAGGACGAGGGACGCCGCCTGCAGGGCATCTTCGCCCGGATTTCCGACGAAGAGGGCCAGGTCCTGTCGATTTCGGCCAAGGAAGGCGCTTTTCTCGCCACGACGGACAGCCCGGACACGATCATCCTGCGCCTGACCGATGGCACCATCGTGCAGGACGAAGCAGATGCGACGCCCCGCGTCCTCAGCTTCACGCGGCACGACCTGCCGATCGACCTGCCGGCGATCGAGCAGTTCCGGCAGCGCGGCGATGCGGAACGGGAATATATCCTGCCCGAATTGCTGCGCATCGGCTGGGACAGCGGTGAGACGGAACAGGCGCGCGATGCGAGCCAGGCCAGTTTCAATTTCCGGCTGGTCGAGGTGGTGATGATGCTGCTGATGCCGATGCTCGCTGTCGCCCTCGCCATCCCGCCGAAGCGATCGACCAGCGCTCTGGGCGTCTTCGTCTCCATCGTGATGGTCGTCAGCTATCACAAGATAAACCAGTATGGCGAAGACATCGCGACGCTGGGCCGGATCGACCCGATCATTGCGCTGTGGGGGCCGTTCGCGGTGTTCGCTGCGCTTATCCTCTGGATGTTCTATCAGGTGGCCTATGTCCCCGGCGGACAGCCGATCGGAGCGCTGGAAACGGCGTTCGGGAAGCTGTCGAAGCGCGTGGGCAAGCTGTTCCGCAGGCGCGGGCGCCGATCCGATGAATTCGCCTCCCCGCCGATGAATACTGCCGCGCCTGCGGCTCCGGCCGAATAGGAGGGCGCGGCGGCATGCAGCTCGATTTCTTCCCTTCGTGGACGCTGACCCGGTACCTGGCGAAAATGTTCGTGGCCCGCATTCTGGCGGTGCTGGTGATGCTGGTGCTCGTCCTGCTCATGCTGGACCTGCTTTCGACCAGCGGAGAAATCCTCGCCGTGGAAGGCAATGGCCAGGGCGAACTGCTGACCTATGCCGGTTACCGGATACCGCAGCTGATCCAGCGTTTCCTGCCCTACTCCGTCCTCTTGGCAACCATCATCGCGCTCATCACGCTGAACCAGAACAGCGAGGTCATCGCCATGAAGGCGTCCGGCCTCTCGGCCCACCAGGTTCTGGCCCCGCTGCTGCTCACCGCGCTGCTGGTGTCTGCCATAAGCTTTGCCTTCAACGAACGCGTCGTGACCCGAGCAACTGCCTCGCTCAAGGCGTGGGAAGCGACGGAGTACGGCGCGCTGCCGAAGGAGGAGGATGCCCGGCGCGGGCTGTACCTGACCGACGGAAGCGACATTTTGAGCGCGACGACGACGACGGGCCGCGGCGACCGGCTCAGCCTGCAGGGCGTGACCTGGTACAGCCGTAAGGAAACGGGGCAGATCGTCCGGCAGGTACGCGCCGACAGCGCGGTTTTCGCCGGCCCGGGCTGGCGGCTGGAAGATGCGGTCATCTTCGATGTCGGCACGGCCGAAACGGGTGACGCGGCGGACATCGTCGTCGCGCCCGGCATTACCCCATCCCAGATCGAGCTCGAAAGCGTGGACGCCGATGCGCTGGGCTTCATGGAATTGCGCGATTCCATACAGGCATACAAGGCCAGCGGCCGCCCGACGGCGGAACTGGAAGCGAAATGGTGGCACAAGCTATCTGGCCCGCTGTCCGCCTTCCTCATGCCGTTGCTGGGCGCTGTGGCGGCGTTCGGCCTCGCCCGGTCGGGCCAGCTGTTCGTACGCGCGATTATCGGCATGGCGCTGGGCTTCGCCTATTTCGTGGTCGACAATGCCGCGCTCGCCATGGGTAGCTTCGGCGGCTATCCGCCTTTCCTCGCTGCATGGGCGCCGTTCGCCCTGTTCTTCCTCGTCGGGGAGACCGTGCTCATCCGGACAGAGGAATGAACGGCCCCGGCACGCCCGCCATCCGACTGGCCCGGCCCGCCGATGCCGACGGGCTCCCCGAAATCGAGAAAGCGGCTGGTGCGCTGTTCGCCGGCCTGCCCGGCTATGAAAGTATCGCGGACCATTCCCCGCTCACTGCCCAGCGATATGCCAGCCTCATTGCGAAGCGCCATTGCCTGGTCGCGGCAGATGGCGACCGGATTGCGGGCTTCATTGCCTGCGAGCCCTTTCGCCGCGAACTGCACATCCGGGAGATGTCGGTCCATCCCCGTTTCCAGCGGCAGGGTCTGGGGGAAAGACTGGTCAGGGCAACCATCATCGACGCGCGCAACGAAGGCTTCGATGCGCTCACGCTCACGACGTTTCGCGACATACCGTGGAACGCACCGTTCTATGCAAGGCTGGGCTTCGTGATTGTCGAGGACAGTTCGAATCACGCCCGCCTGCACGACCTCCTCGAAGAGGAAGACATCGCAGCGCCGGCGGGCGACCGGCGCGTGGCCATGATACGGTTCCTCGACTGATCGAAAGGAACTGGGTCAGGGCGCGGAGAGTCTAGCAGGCGAACGCCGAAAGGATATGTGCCATGAAAAGCTTCGCCCTGATCCCCGCCTCCGTCACCGCAATCGCCGCCTTGGCTCTGGCTGGCTGTAGCGAGGAACCGGAAGTCGATACGTCCTACGAGAGCGAACTGCCGGCACCCGTGCCGCAGGGCGACAGCGCATCCGAACCCGTTCCGGACAACACGTCCATTACCGGCGGTCCGGATGAGCAGGTCGATGCGATGGCGTCGGGAGATGAAGTGCCGGTCGAGGGCGAAAACGAGGATTAACCGGATTTAACGCGGCATCCGCCCCCGGCTCATCGTGTTGCGGGCGATCTTCCCGACGAGGAACACCATGCCGGGATGGTTGGCCTGACGGTAGCTCGATTCCGCTCCCAGTTCGCCGTGAAGACGGCGATGCGCCTCTGGCAGGGAGTGGTACGGCATGGACGGCATCAAATGGTGAAGCGCGTGATAGCGCAGGCCCACGGGCGCCCAGATCTCGGCAATGCGGCCCGGCGGGGGAACATTCACGCTGTCGAGGAACTGGGCGGTGACCGTCATCGGCTCGCCTTCGTTCTCCCATAGATGGGCGACAAGAGTTCGCAGCTGGTTCAGAACCGCTGTCAGCGACAGAATGGCCAGTGCGACCAGCAATGGCTTCCAGCCCAGCACGAAGACGCTGCCGATGAGAACCCAGCTCCACACGAAACCGCCCAGCTCCTGCCAGAACACCCGGCGGGTCAGTTCGCCTTCGGGCGGGCGACGGCGGAATTCCGGATTGATCGACAGCGCGGAAAAGCGCTGCCAAACGATCCGGCGCACCGGCGGCAGGATCGCCCCCAGCGGAACCAGGACAGCGAAGCGAAACATCAGCGCGATGGGTGCCAGCAAGGCGACGATGACGAAGACCGGCAGGGTCCACGGCTTCATCAACGCCAAGGGCAAATATTCGGGATCTTCCACCGTGCCGTATTGCGTGCGCTTGTGATGGATGACGTGGACGCCTTCATACATGAAGGATGGCGTCAGGAGAGGGATACCGACGACGAGGTTCCAGCCCAGCCGAAATCCGGGCAGTGAACCTTTCCGGACGTGGGTCAATTCGTGAATGAACATCAGGGCGCGGTAGAGCGCCAGCGCACCGATCACCCCGAGGACAACGGCGAGCGCGGCGTTCTGCGTCAGGATCGCCCCGGCAATAGCGGCGTAGCCCGTGCCTGCCGACAGCAGCATGTCGGGCCAGTAGATCGCGCCCTTTGCCTCGTACAGATCCTTCGTCAGGTCGCGGGCCGCGCGCAGCATCGCCTTGTCATCGGCGATCGGCGCGCGCACGGTCGCTCCTCCGGCAGGAGCGGAAGCGGATGCGACAGGATCTAGGCTTTGTTGCAAACTCATGCGTTACGTCCGGTTGTATGGGGGTATGCCTTACAGCAATCGAGCGGCCCGGTCATGTCGGCTAAGGACCATGGGCCGAAAGGTCCGTTACGAAGGTCCGCAGGCCGCCGGCTGCTTGACAAGAGCTTCCCTGCCGGAACAGGGCCTAACTCAAGCTGAACACCCACAAGAGGCCTGCCACCATGGACGGCAATGAAATAAGCATTCGCGCCCTTGCGGACAAGGGCAAGGCAGGGAAGCGGGACCGCGCGGCGTTTGTCGACCTCGGCCGCGCCTTTGCCGCACGGCTTCCTCATTCCGTCCCCCAGTTGCGGTCCGAGCAGATCGAACTGGTCGACCCGGAGCGCAACCCCTTCTTCGAACACGCGAGTGTCCAGCTGTTCCTGGCCATGCGCGGCGGCAAGCCGGTCGGACGGATCAGCGCGCAGATCGATCACCTCGCGCTGGAAATTTCGCCGGAACAGGGGCTTGGCCCGGGAACTGGCATGTTCGGCTATTTCGATGCAGAAGACCAGGAAACCGCCCACGCGCTTCTCCATGCAGCAGAAAACTGGCTGCGCGAACAGGGCATGACCCGCGTATTGGGGCCGATCTCGCTCTCGATCTGGGAAGAGCCCGGCCTGCTGGTCAAGGGACAGGACCATCCGCCGATGATCATGATGGGCCACCACCCGGCCCATTACCGCGCGTGGGTGGAGGACGCAGGCTACACTCACGAGAAGAGCCTGCTGACCTATAGTCTGGACATTGATCGGCCGTTCTCCCCGCTGATCCAGCGCATCATCAAGTCCGGCAAGCGCAGCGAGAAGATCACCGTGCGTCCGGTCGATCTCGATTCCTACGGCAAGGAGATCGAAACAATCCTAGGGATCCTGAACGATGCGTGGTCCGCAAACTGGGGTTTCGTGCCCTTCACCCCGGCCGAAGTGGCCTATGCCGGCAAGAAACTGAAACCGATAATCAAGGCGCCGCTCAACCGCATTGCCGAAATCGATGGGAAGCCGGTCGCGTTCATGCTGACATTCCCGAACATGAACGACATCATGGCGAAGATCGACGGGAAATTGTTCCCCTTCGGCTGGTTCCACCTTCTTCGCTGGCTGAAGAACCCGCAGGGTGCCGGAATGCGCGTGCCGCTGATGGGTGTGTCGAGCGACCTGCACAATTCGCGCACGGCCAGCCAGCTCGCCTTCATGATGATCGAGGATATTCGCGAACAGGCGACCGGCCTTTACGGATCGACCCGCGGGGAAGTGGGCTGGGTGCTGGACGACAACCAGGGCATGATCGCCATCGCCGATGCCATCGAATCCGACATCAACCGCGAATACGTGATTTTCAACAAGGCTCTCTGAGCAGGAGCAAATCCCCCCTTCTGACAGGCCGGAGAGGGAACAAAACGGGACGCATCCTGTTCGACATCATAGAGCCTGCGATCCACGCGGGACGATGGGAATTTCTCGCGTCATGACGGACATGTCCGGCCCAGCAAAGTACAGCTCGCCCGGCCACGTCCTCGTGGTCGAGGACGACGCATTGCTGGCCCTGTCGATCGAGACGACGCTGGAAGACGCCGGCGCGAAAAGCGTGACGGTCGTGTCCTCAACGGCGCAGGCACTCGATGCGCTTCGCAGGCACAAGCCCGATGTCATCATCCTCGATGTCCATCTCGCCGACAGGCACGATGGCTGGGCAATTGCGGAACTGGTCGACACGATCGGACCAAATCCGCCGCGCATCATCTTCTCGACCGGGTCGCCGGAGGACATCCCGCCCGCGATTGCGGAAATGGGCGCGGTCCTGACCAAGCCCTACGCACCCGAGCAATTGCTCGGCCTTGCAGCCGGCGAGGAAACCGCGAAGCGCAAGAAAGCCGGCCTGCTCAGCCGCCTTCGCCGCTGAAGGAAAAGCGGGCTCGATCCCTGTCACCGGGTCGATTACGTCACGTAATTCCGATTTTCGGACAGGCGCGAAAGCCCTCGCGCACTTATCGCGTTCGCCTGTCAGGAAGCCGGATAAAAAGGAGGCCTCCACTCGAATTTAATCGGGTGGAGGCCTCGGGATCGTATCACTGCCGCTTGGACGGGAGGGGGGTCTCGGCGGTGATATTAAGAGAATGCGCGGCCCCTGATGGGGTTCCCAGGCACGATGCGCAAAAAGCGAAAAAATTCACAAGGCGCTGATATTACGGCTAAATAAACGGTCTTTTGCTGTCTATCTGGGTGTATTGCGCAAACTTGCAGGCCTTATCCATATCGGGAACCGACAGGTTTCCGGGCGCCCAGTCGACCAGCCCCTCTTCCCTGAGTGATTTCAGGGTCCGATTGGTGTGGACCAGCGACAGGCCAAGCATGTCGGCGATCTGTGCCTGCGTGATTGGGAGTTCGAGGCGGTTGCTGTCATCGGCCACCCCGGTCGCCAGCGCACGGTCGAGAAGCCAGACCGCGAGATAGGTCACCCGCTCCCGCGCGGTTCGCTGCCCGACCGATACCAGGTGCCCTTCGAGTGCGGTTTCCTCTTTCGCCGCCAGCCATACCAGATCGTAGCCCAGCCGGGGATGCGCGCCCATCAAGCGATGGAAATCGTTGCGCGGGAATACGCAGAGACGGGCGTCGATCAGGGCCTCCACCGAATGGGAGAGATCGTCGTCGAACGCACCCTGCAAGCCGAGGAGGTCGCCGGGGAACATGAAGTTCACGATCTGCCGGCGTCCGTCGTCCAGCGAACGGTACCGTATGAGCATGCCTGAAAGTACGGTGTGCAGGTGCGGGGCCTTGCCACCCTGCGACATGATCATCTCGCCCTTGCGGAAGACGGCTTCGCCCTGCTTGAAGCTCTCGAGATATTCCAGTTTGTCTTCGGACAGCGGACGAAATGTATCGCAGCCCTGCAGCGGGCATTCCCTGCACCGAACGATTTGCGTATCCATCACGATCCTGTTCACCCCCCGCAGTTCCCGTTCTTGCGCGGGAATTGCGGCCAATCAGTGTCTGCCCTTTAGCCCCTAAAGCGAACCGATTGTCAAATCGGGCGAACAATCTGTAAGGACCCGGACGTCTGAAGGAACCGACCGGTTGTCGGCACGTTGAACGCGCGCAATCTGTCGGCTGCGAATTGCCAGCCGAATTAGGGAAGGAAATATATGTCGCTCGGTGAAAATGTTGCTGCCAACCTGCCTTATCTGCGCCGCTATGCGCGCGCGCTGACCGGGGCCCAGTCGACGGGCGATGCCTTCGTCCGCCAGACGCTCGAAGCGGCGCTGGCCGATGACGAGCTCAAGTCTTCGCTGGGTGAAGGCCGCGTGGCACTGTACCGTGCCTTCAACAAGATCTGGTCCAGCGCATCGGTCGAAACCGACATCGACACGGCCGGCACCGGCGGGGCGACGGGCGACCACGAAGTCGCGGCACATGAAAGGCTCGCCTCGGTCACGCCGCTGAACCGCCAGGCGCTGCTGCTGACCACTCTGGAAGATTTCTCTATCGAGGAAGCCGCGCAGGTGATGGACCTGAGCGAGGAAGAGGTCGAGACGATGGTGCAGGACGCGGTTGCCGAAATCGACCGGGAATCGAGCACCAACGTCCTCATCATCGAAGACGAACCGCTGATCTCCATGCAGCTCGAAGACCTCGTGCGGGGCCTTGGTCACGACATCTGCGGCACTGCGGCGACGCGCACGCAGGCGCAGGAAGTCGTGGCGAAGGAAACTCCGGGTCTCGTCCTTGCGGATATCCAGCTGGCCGACGGTTCCAGCGGCCTCGACGCGGTCGATGACATCCTGGCCATCAGCAATGTACCGGTGATCTTCATCACGGCCTATCCGGAGCGCCTGCTCACCGGCGATCGCCCCGAGCCGACCTATCTGGTCACGAAGCCGTTCCAGGAAGCAACGGTTCGCGCCGCGATCAGCCAGGCGCTGTTCTTCAATTCGAGCAAGCCTCTCGACTGACCGGCTATCGCTTCGCAACCAACCAGAAAGCCCGCCGGACGTGGATACGTCCGGCGGGCTTTTCGTATGAGCAGAACCGATTGATGGACCGGCCCGGAACCTAGTCCTTCTTTCGGCCCGACAATATCTCGTCGACGACTTCGTGCGCGCGCGTATCCGCGCTGTTCTTCCCGCGCGCCCGCATTGCGAAGGCGGACAGTTTGCGTACCGGTACGTGCAATTGGCAACGTACCCCTTCAGGGTGGAATTCCAGCTTCACCGGATGCTTGAGTTCGTGGGCCACGATCTTCTCGATGAGGTCGGTCCCGAAACCGCGCTTGCGATCCTGCGATACGGGCGGCCCTCCGGTCTCGACCCAGTCGATCCGGGCGAGCTTGTCCTCGACCAGCGACCACGTGACCGAGACGTCCCCGCCGGGCTGGCTGAGCGCGCCGTATTTCGACGCATTGGTCGCCAGTTCATGGATGGCCAGACCAAAAGAAAGCGCATCGTTCGGTGCCAGCTCCACGTCAGGACCTTCGAGATGGAGTCCGACCTCCTCCGATTCCGCATATGGTGCCATTTCGGTCTGCACCACGTCGCAGATGGGGGTCGTGCCCCATTGCGACTTCGTCAGGAGGTCGTGCGTGGCCGACAGCGCCCGGATACGTCCGTCGAGGCCGTCGGCAAAGTCTTCTAGGTCGGTGGCCCTGCGGCGGGTGAGCGAAACAATCGACAGAACGTTCGCCAACGTGTTCTTCACCCGGTGGTTCAGCTCCCGCGTCAGCGAATTGCGGATGGAATTCTGCTCGGCGAAATAATCCAGCGATGCCTGGTCCTCATGTGCCTGCTGGGTCAACAGACGGGCAACCAGCATCGACAGGCTGGCAACCGACAGACCGAACAGGAAGGTCAGCATCGAGAGGAGAGACAGGGAATTGCCCCGGGTCGATTCCACCTGCAGCGTCATCGGCCGGTTGGCGAGGCGAAATTCCTGCGTTGCATACCAGCCGGTCGCGGGCTCGGGGGTGATCGAGGCAAGCAGGTTCGTGGGCTCCGCCTGTCCGTCGTAAAGCTGGACCCCCCTGCCGCCGATGTCTTCCGCCAGCGCGATGGACTCCAGGAAATCCTGTGCCGAGAAGGGGCTGTAAAAGAAGCCTTTCAATTGACGGGTGCCGGCTTCGAATACGGGCATGTAGACCAGGAAACCGGGGGCATCGCCGCCGCCTTCCTGCTTCAGCACGACCTTGCCGCTGGCGGTTGGCCGCGCATTTCGAAGCGCTTCCTGCATCGCTATGCGTCGCACCGGTTCGGACCACATGTCATAGCCGAGCGCGCGCCTGTTGCGCTGCGTATCGGGCTGGAGAAAAGTTACCGGCACGATGTTTTCAGGGTCCTGGGGCGGATAGGGCGTGACGCCTCGAAAGCCGATCTGTTCTTCCCGTAGCCGGGCCTCGAACGGGACGACTTCGCCAGCTGTCAGGTGCTCTGCCCAGCCGATGCCTTCTGCCGCACGATAATCGGCATCGAGCCGCAATTCGGCGACGAAGCGCCTGAACAAGGGTGCCGGCACGCCTTCGACCGTGGAGAACAGGGCGGCCCCGGCGCGCAGATAGGAACTCGTCGTGTTGCCACGCCTGTCCAGAGCCGACGAGATGGCTTCCGCGGTTCTTGCCAGCCGCGCCTGCTCGCTCGCCCTGTCGCCGCGTTCGATCGCCCAGACACTGACCGCGGTAATGGCTGCGATCAGCAGGAAGATCGCTACCGGCAATGCGCGAGGGTATTGCACCAACCAGCGCCTGGTCCTGCGGTTTTGAGTTGCATTGTGCTGGGACAAGTAGGTGCTCGTTGTTATTCGCAGGTCGACGCTGTAACCGGGCGCGAGAGTGGTATGATTTCCTCGCGCATGCAACGGGGAACCATGCATCAGGGCATTCGTTCCGAAGGCTCGGACAGTTTGAAACAGGGTCTCCCGCAACGGGATTGGTACGAGGCCCCGCACCGAAGGGCGTGTTGGTGAACGACAAGAAAACTACAGAACCTGCTGCCACGAAAACCACGGCACGGCAGGCCAAGGACCCGCAATGGGCCAACGGATTGAGGCAGCTTTACGATTCAGTGGTCGACGAGCCGCTTCCGGACAGCTTCAAGGATCTTCTCTCGAAGCTGGACGATTCCAAATGAGCGAAACGAAGCGCACGGCCTCCGAGAAGGCCGATTTCAAGCGCGAGCTGGAGGAAGTGGTCCCGCACCTGCGCGCCTTTGCTCGCGGTCTGTGCGGGCGGCCGGACATGGCCGACGATCTCGTTCAGGAAGCCCTGATGAAAGCCTGGGCCGCGCAGGAACGGTTCGAACCCGGCACGTCCATGCGCGCCTGGACCTTCGTCATCCTGCGCAATGCCTATCTGACGGACATGCGGCGCAACCGGTTCCGCGGCGAATATGACGAAGGGGTGGCCGAACGTATCCTTACCGCGCCTGCCGGGCAGGAAGAGCCGGTGCACCTGTCGGACATGCACCGCGCGCTGCTGACCCTGCCGCCGGAACGGCGCGAGGCGCTGTTGCTGGTCGGTGCGGGTGGTTTCTCCTATGAAGAAGCGGCCAATATCTGCGGCTGCGCCGTCGGTACGATCAAGAGCCGGGTTGGCCGTGCGCGGTCGGCCTTGAACACGATGCTGACCGAGGGCAACATTCCCAATCGCTCGATCGACGACGACACCGCGCATCGCGCAATCCTGGAAGAGCTGGACGATGTGGCTGCGGGCAATGGCATCGCGGCGGCGAACAACTGACAAGGCGGGGTTCGCGCTGAAAGGCCGGCCCGTGTTATTCCCGTCTGCATGAGCACGCCAGTCGAACCTTCCCCGCCAGTACCCGGCAGCGACGACGAACCGCCGACGCGGCGGCGGATGGGGTTTGCGCAGCAGGAACTGCGCCTGATCAGCACGCTCGTCCTGCTGATCGGCATGGGGCTGTTTCTCGCCCTGCCCTTCGTCCTGTCGATCGGGTCGGTCGTGTTTCTCCCGCTGACCACGGCGATCATCCTTTCGATCCTGCTGGCCCCCCTCGCCGACAAGCTGGCGGGATGGGGCGTGCCGAACACGCTGGCATCGCTCCTGTCGTTGCTGGTGTTCTTCGCCATCGTGCTGCTGGCGTTTGCGGTAATCCTGCAACCTGCCATTGCCCTGTTCGACGAATTGCCGCGCCTTGCCGACCAGGTTGCCGCGCGATTTACCGAACTGCGCGACAGGTTCGCCTGGCTTGCCGCCGCAAACGACCGGTTCGCGGAAGCGGTCGGCTATACCGGTACGAACGAGGTCACGCTGGCCGGACCCAGCATTTTCGAGCAGCTCGCCATCGGCGCGCCGAACGTGGTGCTGAAGGTGCTGCTGACCTTCCTGATGGCGTATTTCATGGTCGAGGCCCGCATTCGCCTGCGCCGCAACCTGCTGTTCGGGCGCGCGAGCTTCGGCACCAGCCTCAAGGCTGCGCGCGTCCTTCGCGAAGTGCAGGACAAGGTGGCAAGCTACATCCTGACGGTCGCCTGGATCAACATCGGCGTCGGTGTGATCGTGGCCGCCGGCGCATGGGCGCTCGGTGTGGAAGCGCCACTGATGTGGGGCGGGCTGGCGACGCTGTGCAACTTCATTCCCTATATCGGGCCACTCGCCATGACGGTGGTGCTGACCCTGTTCGGTGTCGGGACGAGCGACACCGTCCTGCTGGGCATCATTCCGGCTGCCGCCTATCTCGTCCTTCATACGATCGAGGCAAACATCGTAACGCCGTCGATCCTGGGGGCGCGCTTTACCATGAACCCGGTGATGATCCTGATCGCCTTTTCCTATTTCAGCTGGATCTGGGGTGTGTTCGGTGCGCTGCTGTCCGTGCCGATCCTGCTGATGCTGACCGCGTTCTTCGACCATGTCGGCAGGCCCAACCTGGTCGGCTTCGTGTTCGGGGAACCGCTGTTCAATCACGACATCATGACATTGGGCGAGGAACAGCCGGTACAGGACAAACCCGCCTGACCGCTACCGCACGGCCGCGTTGGCGGTGCCAGACCCCAGCCTGCTACGCACATGAAAAAGCCCGCCCGGATCGTCTCCGGGCGGGCTTTTCTCGATCAGTGGACGAGATTTAGCTGTTGTAGCTCCAGGTCGAACCGCGCGTCAGGTTCTCCGAGGCGAAGCTCCAGTTGAGCTTGTTCTCGGTCACGGCCTTCAGATAGGCCGGACGCGCATTCTGGTGATCGAGATAATAGGCGTGTTCCCACAGGTCGATCACGAGGAGCGGATTGACGCCGTCCTTGTCGGCCAGCGTGTCGCCGTCATGCGTTTCCTCGATCGTCAGCTTGCCGCCCTTCTCCGCGAGCCAGACCCAACCACTGGCGAAGTGACCGGCACCGCGTTCCTGCAGCTGGCTCTTGAGTTCGTCGACCGAGCCGAAGCTGTCGTCGATCATCGACTTCAACTCGTCGGTCGGCTCGCCGCCGTCGGCAGCCATGGAGTGCCAGTAGAAGCCGTGGTTCCAGCTCTGCGCACTGTTGTTGAACAGGCCCTGGTCGCTGCCGCGTGCGGCGGAGATGACTTCGATCAGGCTCTTGTCCGCGTGGTCCGTGCCCTCGATCGCGGTATTGGTCTTGTCGATATAAGCCTTGTGATGCTTGCCATGATGATAGCTCAGCGTTTCGGCCGATACGGCCGGAGCCAGTGCGGTATCTTCATAAGGCAGCGGAGTTACTTCGAAAGCCATGGATGGTTCTCCCTTGGTTTGATGGGCCCGTGGACTGAACGGGGATGAAAGGTTCGGGATAGCAACGCTCCGGAAGGCCGGTGGTTGCAGGTGGTCTCAATTTTCCTGTTCCGATACGCCGGTCTCTCCAGCGCCGCGATCGGTTGCCGCCGTCACTGCGACATTCATGGTCACATTGGCCAGTGTTCGCATGATGTCGGGCAGCATTTCCACCGCGACCAGCAGCGCCAGCGGTTCGATCGGCACGCCCATGGCCAGTGCGATGGGGCCGATCGAGATGACGAAGCTGATGGAGCCGGGCAGGCTGACCGAACCGACGCTGATGATAAAGGCTACCGCGATGCCCGTGGCCAGGGTCAGCGGGGTCAGTTCGATACCCACCAGCGTCGCGACATAGATCGCGACCGCCATGTTCATCGCCGGGCTGGTCGCACGGAAAATGGCGACCGCCAGAGGAAGGACGAAATCGGCCGTGTCTTCCCTCAGACGCAGCCGCCACGCACTGTCGAGCATGGCGGGCAGGCTGGCGAGAGAGCTTTGCGTGCTGATGGCGACCGCCTGCGCGGGCAGCACGGCGCGGGCAAATCGCACAGGCCCGATGCGTCCGATCGTCACCGCGAGACCATAGGCCGCCAGCAGCACGATCCCGCCCATGGCCGAAACGGTCAGGATGTAATGGATCAGCGTGGCGAAGGCACCGTCCCCGCCTGCACGCAGGGCAACGCCGAATGCCAGCGCGAACACGCCCAGCGGGGCGAGCCACAGGACCCAGCCGATGATGACCAGCATGGCGTTGCCGAGCGCCCGGAAAAAGCGCAGCAACACTTCGCCCTGCCCGTCCGGCAGGCGGGTGATAGCAATCGCCAGCACCGCGAAAAACAGCGTGAGTGGCAGCATCGCCGTCTCTGCCGCGGCGGCGAAAAGGTTGGGCGCGACGAGCGAGGAAACGAAATCGCCGAGGCCCGGAACTTCCTGAGCCTCCATGGCTGCGCCGTTGGCCAGCAGCGCCGTCGCGGCTTCGGAGATCGGGAAGGCATCCAGGAGCAGCGGCATGAACACGGCGCTGGCAAGGCCGCTGAACACCAGCATCACGAAGACCCAGCCGAGCATTCGCCGCGCTGTCGCCCCGGCGCGTGCCGCTGCGATCATCTGGGCGATCCCCATGACCAGCAGCGAGGCGACGAGCGGGATGATGGTCATCTGCAGGCCGCGCAGCCAGAGCGTTCCGACAGGCGCGGCTACGGACGCGGCCGCATCCTCTATCCCGCTTCCCTGCACCAGCCCGCCCAGCACCAGGCCGGCGACCAGTCCGCCGAATGTCCACCAGACGGGCAGCGTGATCCGGACGAGGCCGCCATCCTCGCCGGTTCCGGCAGCGGCGGGGTCGGCACCGGTCGGGGCAGCCTGCGCATGGCCCTGCCTGTCGTTCGTGCTTGCCAAAACTGCCCCTTCCCTCTTTCCTTTGTGCCTCGTCCGCGTCACAGCGCGGCAAAGCCAATGGCGCATCTGGAACGGGCCTTTGCAGGGGAACGCATGACACGCAAATATTTCGGTACCGACGGCATTCGCGGGGAAACCAACAAAGGCGCGATGACCGCGACCACAGCCATGCGCGTGGCGCAGGCTGCGGGCAACCATTTCCGCCGCGGCGATCACCGGCACCGTGTCGTGATCGGCAAGGATACCCGCCTGTCGGGCTACATGATGGAAAGCGCGCTGGTCGCAGGCTTCACCAGCGTCGGGGTGGATGTCATCATGACCGGCCCCCTGCCGACCCCGGCAGTTGCGCTGCTGACGCGGGAAATGCGGGCCGATCTGGGAGTCATGATCTCGGCCAGCCACAATCCCTATCAGGACAACGGCATCAAGCTGTTCGGTCCCACCGGGTTCAAGCTGGACGACGATACCGAAATGGCGATCGAGGCGCTGATCGACGAACAGCCGGACCTGGTTCCCGCCGGCGAGATCGGGCGGGCGCGCCGCATCGATGACGCCCGCGGCCGCTACATCCACGCGATCAAGCAATCGGTGGCCGACGATATCCGATTCGATGATCTGAAGGTCGTGATCGACTGCGCCAATGGCGCATCCTACCAGGTTGCACCGTCCGCCATCTGGGAACTGGGCGCGGAAGTCGTCACGCTGGGCGTGTCGCCCAACGGCACCAACATCAATGACGGCGTCGGCTCCACATCGCTCGACGCGATCAAGGCGAAGGTGGTGGAAGTGGGCGCGGATATCGGCATCGCGCTCGACGGGGATGCCGACCGCCTCATCGTGATCGACGAGAAGGGCAAGGAAGTCGATGGCGACCAGTTGATGGCCCTCATCACCACCCGCATGGCCGAACGCGGCAATCTGAAGGGCGGCGGCCTGGTCGCCACCGTAATGAGCAATCTGGGCCTGGAACGCTACCTCGAAGACAAGGGGCTGACGCTGGAGCGGACCAAGGTCGGCGACCGCTACGTGCTGGAACGCATGCGCAGCGGCGGCTTCAATGTCGGCGGCGAACAGTCGGGCCACATGATCCTGCTCGACCACGCGACCACCGGCGACGGATCGGTCGCCGCCCTGCGCGTCCTTGCCAGCCTCGTGCGTTCCGGCAAGCGGGCGAGCGAATTGCTGCATCAGTTCGAACCGGTGCCGCAGCTGCTGAAGAACGTGCGCTATTCCGGCGGTTCTCCGCTGGACGACGCGGCAGTCAAGGAATGCATCGCCGATGCCGAGGCGGAACTCGCCGGCGCAGGACGTCTCGTCATTCGCGCATCGGGGACGGAACCGCTGATCCGCGTCATGGCGGAAGGCGACGATGCAGCGCAGGTCGAAAGCGTCGTCGACCGTATCTGCGACGCGGTGAAGGACGCAGCCTGATGCTGCAGATGCGCCCCGATTGCGAACGCTGCGGAACGGACCTTCCGGCGGACGGCCCGGGCGCGTTCATTTGCAGCTTCGAATGCACGTTCTGCGCGCCGTGCGCCGATACGCTCGACGACTTGTGCCCCAATTGCGGGGGCGAGCTGACCGATCGCCCCATCCGCAGCCGTGCCCTGCTGGCCGACTACCCCGCCAGCAGCGAAAGAAAGCACGGGGCATGAAGGTGCAGGGTCTTCCCCCGCCCCGCATCCTGAGCATCGCCGGATCGGACAGTTCGGGCGGCGCGGGCATTCAGGCGGACGTGAAAACGATCACGATGCTTGGCGGCTACGCCATGACCGCGATCACCGCAGTCACCGCCCAGAACTCGATCGGAGTACAGGGCATTACGCCGCTGGAAGGCGAATTCGTTGCTGCGCAGATCCGGTCCTGCATCGACGATATCGGGGTCGATGCAATCAAGATCGGGATGCTGCAGAATGCGGATATCATCAGTCACGTCGCCGCCGTCCTTGAGGGGCTATCCGGCGACCTGCCCGTCATCCTCGACCCGGTAATGGTCGCCACATCCGGTGCGCGCCTGCTGGAAAGCGATGCGATCGACGTGATGCGCGCACGCCTCTTCCCGCTCGCCACGATGCTGACACCCAATTTGCCGGAACTGGAGCTGCTGTCAGGCCGCAAGCTGCGCGATACCTCTCTGGCCCGGGAAGCGGCACAGGAACTGGCGACGGCCCATGGCTGCGCGGTCCTCGCCAAGGGTGGGCATACCGGAGACGAAGAGAAGGAAGGCGCGCAGGTGATCGACCTGCTTCAGATGGCGGACGGGTCCATGGCCAGCTTCACCGATGCGCGGATCTACAGCCGCAATACGCATGGCACAGGCTGCACTTTGTCGGCTGCCATCGCCACCCTGCTGGGTCACGGCCAGAACGTGGAACACAGCGTCCGGCTCGCCCGGCAATTCGTCCGCGAGGCGATCTGGAAGGCGCCCGATTTCGGTAGCGGGGCCGGGCCGCTAGGGCATCAGGCGGTGCGGCTGGCCGGAGAGCACTGAGCCGCCCGGGAGCGGCTTTCCTTCAAAGTTAGGGCGTCAGCGATTCAGGTCGTAGAACTGCGAGATATGCGCCCACGCCTCGTCGGCGGTCTCAACCCAGGTGATGAGATCGAGGTCCTTCCTGGAAATCGTCCCTTCCTCGGCAATCGCTTCGAAATCGACGACACGCGTCCAGAAATCCTTGCCGAACAGCAGGATCGGCATCGGTTTCATCTTGCCGGTCTGGATCAGCGTCAGGAGCTCGAAAAATTCGTCGAACGTGCCGAAGCCGCCGGGGAAGACCGCGACCGCGCGCGCACGCAAGAGGAAATGCATCTTGCGCAGCGCGAAATAATGGAAATTGAGCGACAGATACGGCGTGACATAGGGGTTGGGCGCCTGTTCGTGCGGCAGGACGATGTTCAGCCCGATGCTCTCCGCACCGGCATCGCTGGCGCCGCGATTGCCGGCCTCCATGATCGACGGCCCGCCCCCTGTGCAGACGACGAACTGGCGCTTGCCTTCTTCCACAATGGACTTCTCGCTCACCAGCTTGGCCAGCTTGTGCGCCTCGGCATAATATTTCGCCTTGTCGGCCAGCCGCTGCGCGACCTTCTGCTCGAATTCGTCGCCATCCTTTGCCGCCTCCAGCCGGGCTTCGGCCTGTTCCGGAGAGGGAATGCGCGCAGAGCCATACATGACCATCGTCGACCCGACCCCGGCCTCGTCCAGCAGCATTTCCGGCTTCAGCAGTTCGAGCTGGAAACGCACCGGCCGCAATTCCTCGCGCAGGAGGAACTCGTCATCCTGGAAGGCGAGGCGATAGGCCGGATGGCGCGTCTGCGGCGTATCGTCGGGGCACGATTCGGAAAACTTCGCTTCCTGTTCGGCACGGTAGAAGCGGCGGTCTTTCAGGTCTTTCTCGGTCATGAGGCTCCACTAGGGCGCGCTGGGGCGGTGGGCAAGCCGCGGGACGTGATGTGCCAAGCCCCCCCCCTTCTTTTCGAACCCCATCTGTCCCGCAACGCAATCCTTGGCGACAAGCGCCCGGCTGTATAGCGGAGCATGAGGCCAATCCCGCCTGCCCGTCGAACGGAGCGAACGGCACCTTGCCCCCGAAACCGACAACCCTTGCAGCGCTCGTCTCCCTTTCCCTCCTCGCCTTTGCCGCGAATTCGGTTCTGGCGCGCGCTGCGATCGACGGCGCCGGAATGGATGCACTCGTCTTCACAGCGCTCCGGCTCGCATCGGGGGCGCTCATCCTGTTGCCCCTCGTCATTCGGGGGCAAGGCCTGGCCGCCTTGCGCAACCCCGATCCGGTGGGCGTGGCATCCCTCGCCGTCTATGCGGGCGCATTCGCGCTCGCATACGTCATGCTGGGCACGGGGACCGGCGCGCTCATCCTGTTTGCCGCCGTGCAGGTAACGATACTGGCGCACGGGTTCTTAGAGGAGCGATGCCTGCGCGCGCTTGATGTGGCAGGCGTCGGTCTTGCCATGTCGGGACTGGTCGTGCTGGTCGGCGGAGATGCGTTGCAGGCTGGCTCTACAGAGGCGGTCCTGACCATGGCCCTCGCCGGTGTGGCATGGGGGCTCTACACCGTCCGGGGGCGCAAATCGCAGGCTCCCGCACTGGCGACTGCCGCCAATTTCGCATGGGCGGCGCTGCTTCTTGGCCTGCCGATATTCGCCTGGGCGTTTGTGTCGGGAAGTTTGGGAAGCATCAGCGCAGGGGGACTGACGCTTGCGATCTCGTCCGGCGCGCTGGCCTCGGGCATCGGGTACACGATATGGTATCGCACCATTCCCTATCTGAGCCATGCCACCACCGGCGCCGTCCAGCTCGCCACCCCCGCGGTCGCGGCACTGGGCGCTGCGGCTTTTCTTGCCGAACCCATCGGCTGGCGGCTTGCTGCGGGGGGCGCGATAATCCTCGGCGGGATCGCCCTCACCCTGCGGCAGCGCTAGGCCGCAATCGAAGTCGCGCCCGGCCTCTCGCTGAGGGTGAACAGCAATTACACCAATTACCTCGACGAAACGCCGGTCGACGAACCGTTTCGGAAATTTGCCTGGGAGCTGTCCACGTCCCGGTAAGGCAGCAATAAAGGGGCAGCCGTGATGGCTGCCCCTCCTTCCGGTGCTACGGCGACCTCAGGAATAGGCGCCGGCCGAATAGGTCAGTTCGTAACTGTGGCTGTAGATCTCGAAGACGATGCCGAACGGGTCTTCGACATAAACCATGCGATAAGGCTTCTCGCCCGGGAAATATTCCCGGATCGGCATGCGTTGCTTGCCGCCAGCCGCCACGATCTTTTCGACCAGGGTTTCCAAGTCGGGATCCTGCACGCAGAAATGGAACGTGCCATGGCGCTTGTGGTCGAGGTTTTCGTCGGGCGCATGGTTGTCCGGAAATTCGAAAATCTCGATGCCGATCCGGTCAGCCGTGACAAGATGCGCGATCTTCAGCCGCTTCCAGTCGGGGCCGAACACGTCGGTGCACATGATGCCGACCGGGCTGTCGTCCTCGGTAATCTCGGTCGGTTCCATGATGACGTAGAGACCGAGAACCTCGGTGTAGAATTTCACGGCAGCGTCGAGGTCGGGCACTGACAGGCCGATATGCGAAAAGGTCTTGGGGGATGTGGTCATGCTAGTCTCCGTTTCGTGTCTCGATGCCCCCGACATGGTCCGCACGTCCGATTGTTGGAAATTATCGATACCGATGCCAGTCATCACATTTCGTTATGACTCCACTTGGTTCCCGTTGGCTGCACACGTTTCGCGTTCTTTGCGAAGAAGGCCATTTCACGCGGGCATCGAAACGCCTGAACATGATGCAGCCCGGCGTATCGCAGCATCTTGCCAAGCTGGAGGGACAGGTCGGCCAGCAACTGGTTTACCGGGACGCCCCTTCCTTCACCCTGACCGATACCGGCGCGGCCTTGCGCGAGCTTGCGGATAGACGCTGGCGTGAGGAGCAGGCGCTGCGGGAAACCTTGACTGCGGGGCACGAGGAGGCAGGCGTTGTTCGCGTGGCATCGTCCGGCAGCTTTGCCATGCTTCTCTATCCGTCGCTGATCCAGTGGATGGGCGAAGCGCCGGACCTTCGCGCCGAGCTTACCGCCGCCCCGGTCGACCGGATCTGCGCCGGCGTGGTGGATGGAGAGTTCGACCTTGGCATCGTCACCGGGTCCTTCCGGCACCCGCGTATCGAGACCGCCGTGCTCGGCCACGAGCCACTGGACCTGCTGCTGCCCGCAGCCTGGCAAGGAAGATCGCCGGACTTCGGCGAACTCCAGTCGCTGGGTTTCGTCGATCATCCCGACGGGAAGGCTTTTGCCGACATCCTCTTCGAGGCGAATTTTCCGTCCGCCTATGCTGGGTCCGAAGCCATCGCCGTTCGCACCGCCATCAACCAGATCGGGCAGATACCGGAGGCCGTCGCGGCGGGGCTGGGCTACACCATCCTGCCACGCAGCGGTGTGGTCACCTTTCCCCGTGCCGACCGGCTGTTCGTGCCCACCATGCCGCGCCCAAGCAGCCTCCCGCTGCAGGCCATCTGTTTGAATGGGCGAACGCGCATCCCGCGCCTGGCCAAGCTGATGCGCCTGGTGCGGGACCAGGTAGACCTGTTCGATCAACTAGAGAGAATGGATGCCCCGTGAGGATTCGAACCTCAATTGACGGAGTCAGAGTCCGTAGTCTTACCATTAGACGACGGGGCATTACCGGTATGCAGGATCAGAATCACTGCATTCGCAGACCTTGCTGCGAGGCGCGGCATCTATGGGCGGTCGCAGCGTAGGTCAAGTCCTGTCGCCACCCGTCACCATCATGCGCAGGGGCGGCACGCTTGCCGACAGGGCCTAGCCACGCTAGCATCGTCGACAGGTCCTCGCAGGGCGTCTGCCCGGCGAGAGGAAAAATTGAAAGAGACATGCGTAGATGGCGGACCATATTCCGCCGGACAAAGCCAGCAGGGCGAGCGCAGGTGGGAAGATAAAGTCCGGCAGCGTAGCCGATTTTCGCTACAAGCCTTCCCCGCCGCCCGACCAGAAGCCACCAGAACCACCTGCAACAGGTGCGCCCGGCACCGGCGCGCACACTCGCGCTGCGGCAAATGTGCGAGGCGGCCCTCCATCCCTCCCTTCACGGCAGGCGAACGGCCGTACCGGTCGGCATCGCGGCAGGCAGGCCTATGCGGCACTGGACCTCGGAACAAATAATTGCCGATTGCTGATCGCGCGCCCCTCCGGCGAGAACTTCACGGTCATCGACGCCTTCAGCCGCGTTGTGAAGCTGGGCGAGGGACTGGCCGTGTCGGGGCAGCTATCCGACAAGGCCATGGACCGCGCGCTGGGTGCGTTGACGATTTGCGCCGACAAGCTTCGGCGCCGCAACGTCTTCCTCGCCAGGTCGGTCGCGACGGAGGCGTGCCGGCGGGCCAGCAACGGACAGGATTTCATCGACCGTGTAAGGAAAGAGACCGGCATCGTCCTCGACATCATCAGCGCTCAGGAAGAAGCGCGCCTTGCCGTGCTGGGCTGCCACGTACTGCTGGAGCAGGGTCACGGACCCGCGGTCATCTTCGACATCGGCGGCGGCTCGACCGAACTGGTGCTGATCGAACCGGGCGAGAACGTGCCGCGCATTCTCGACTGGCAGAGCGTGCCGTGGGGCGTCGTCTCGCTCAGCGACACCGTCCCGCGGCGCGGCGACGACGATGCCAGCCGGCTGGGCCGCTATGCACAGATGCGCCAGCTGGTCAGCGACAGCTTCGCACCGTTCGCAGAGCGCGTCGCCCCGTGGAGGCGCAAGGCCGATCCGCGCCTTCTGGGAACCAGCGGCACCGTCACGACACTGGCGAGCCTCCATCTGGAATTGCCGCAATACGACCGGCAGGCGGTCGACGGGTTGATCGTGCCATCGGATTCGATGCGCGAGATATGCCAGCGCCTTGCCGGGATGACCTGGGCCGAGCGGTCGGACCTGCCCTGCATCGGCCACGACCGCGCCGAACTGGTCGTTGCAGGCTGCGCCATTCTTGAGGCCATTCTCGACCTGTGGCCAACGGCGGAACTCGGTGTGGCCGACAGGGGCATTCGCGAAGGCATCCTGCGCAGCCTGATGGCCGCCGACCTGACGCCGCCGCAAACAGCCGACCAGGGGTCCGCAGAATGAGCAGGTCCGGCAGGGATCCCGACAAGCGCGTTCGCAAGACGCGGGGCCGCACCGAATCGAGCCGCCGCTGGCTGGAGCGGCAGTTGAACGACCCTTACGTAAAACAGGCGAAGGCCGACGGCTATCGCAGCCGCGCCGCCTACAAGCTGCTGGAACTGGACGAGCGTTTCGCCATTCTCTCGCGCGCAAAACGGGTCGTTGACCTCGGCATTGCTCCGGGCGGCTGGGCGCAGGTAGTGCGCAAGAAGCGTCCCAAGGCCGGCATCGTCGGTATCGACCTGCTGGAAACGGAGCCGCTCGACGGCGTCACGATTTTCCAGATGGATTTCATGGACGATGCCGCACCCCAGCGGCTGGAAGCGGCGCTGGAAGGCCCACCGGATCTCGTCATGTCGGACATGGCCGCCAATACCGTGGGCCACAAGCAGACCGACCATCTGCGCACGATGGGTCTTGTCGAGGCCGCGGCATGGTTCGCGATCGAGACGCTGGACGAAGGCGGGACCTTCCTGGCCAAGGTTCTGGCAGGCGGCACGGATACCGAGCTGCTATCCCTGCTCAAGAAGCATTTCACCAGCGTCAAGCACGCCAAGCCGCCCGCGAGCCGCAAGGGTTCTTCGGAATGGTATGTTGTGGCGCAGGGGTTCAAGGGACGCAGCTAGGCGCCCCTCGATCCAACGCTGGATCGAACGATCAGTTTTACTGGGAGCCGTCGGCCTCGGTCACGGGGCTCTGGTCGACAACAGGCTGTTCGTCTCCCATCGCGCCGGCAGCCTCGACGGCGCTTGCCTCTGCACCTTCCGCTGGGCCGGGTCCTTCACCCGCGCCATCGATTTCGCCTTCGACGGCTGCTTCTTCGACTTCGGGTTCGGGCAGCGGCGGACCGCCACCATTGGCCAGCATGTAAAGCGTGACGTTCGCACGGTCTTCGATGCTGCCGAGACCGGCGAAGCTCATCTTCGTGCCGGCTGCAAAGCCGCGCGGGCTCTTCAGCCATTCGTTCATGGCGTCGTAGTCCCACACGCCGCCCTTCTCAGCGAGGGCGGAACTGTAGGCGAACCCGGCCGCGTGCTTGCCAATGGGCTTGCCCATGATGCCGTACAGGTTGGGACCGATACCGGCCGCGCCGCCCTGGTTGATCGTGTGGCAGGCGGTGCATTTCGCAAACACCTTCTCGCCCGCTTCGGCCGAACCGGCGGCGAGCGCCTGCGCGATAGTCGGACCGGATTCGGCGCCCGCACCCTCTTCAGGGGCGTCGATGAAATAGCCGGGCTGCTCAGGCGATTCGGGGCTGTCCGCGTGGAACACCTTGCTGCTGAGATAGGAAGAACCGAGCGCGATGATCCCTGCGAAGAGGATCCATCCAAAGGCGGTGTTGCGGTTGTCTTGCATGGGTAAGGCTATGTCCGGTGGATGCGGTCAAAGAATATCGCCTGCGCTCTAGTCAGCCTGCCCCCGTTTCGCAAGGGCGATAGCGACGGACCAAAGGCTGCCCCCCAAATCCGCGCGGGCGCCAACCGTGCCTTCACCGTGCCATATCGCAAGTGCGCTTGCCCCGTTCAGGGCGTGAGTATACCCGGCATGGCAGTCATGCGTAAATTTGCCGCCCCCGCCCGCGAGCTTGTCGAAACCATGCGCCTTGCCGCCAAGGCGTCGCCCGCCGACGCCGTGTCGTTCGGGGGCGCGCCAGGATCCAATTCGCACCGCGCAATGGGCCAGTACGCGCCGGATGGCCTGCCCCTCCCCTGCTACGGCTTCAACGATGCGATCGAGGCAGTGAAGACGGGCATCGCCGGACGCACGCTGATCCCGATCGAGAATTCGCAGCACGGCCGGGTGGCGGACATCCACTTCATGCTCCCCGAAAGCGGTCTCGCCATCGTGGCGGAACATTTCCTCCCGATCCATCACGCGCTGATGGTGCTGCCGGGGACGGACATGGGCGAACTGGAAGCGGTCTACAGTCATCCGCAGGCACTCGGGCAATCGCGTCACTTCCTTGCCGAGCGCGGTCTCGTGCCCCTTGCCCATGCCGATACGGCGGGCGCGGCGGCGTATGTTGCGGAAATGGGAGAGAAGCGCTTTGCCGCGATCGCCCCGGCCATTGCTGCCGAACTATACGGGCTGGAGATTGCCGAGAGCCGGGTGGAGGATGCATCCGACAACATGACGCGCTTTGTCGCGCTGGCGCAGGAGCAGCTGGACCCTGCGACGCTGGACCCCGCCAATACGATGACCACCTTCATCTTCGAGGTGAAGAACATTCCCGCCGCCCTGTACAAGGCGCTGGGCGGTTTCGCCACGAACGGCGTCAACATGACGAAGCTGGAAAGCTACCAGAAGGGCACGAGCTTTTCCGCCAGCATGTTCTACGCCGATATCCTGGGCGCACCCGGCGACCCCGCAGTCGACCGCGCGATGGAGGAACTCGCCTTCCACTGCCGCGAACTTCGCGTCCTGGGCAGCTACGCCGTCGCGCGCGAAAGGGGCTGACCGGCCAGGCCCGGTAAAACCTGCCGCTATTCGCCGGCTTCGCTGCCCGGTTCTTCGAAGATCGCGATTTCCCGCAAGCCATCGCTGTCCGCGCGGCCGCGATACATGCCGGACGTGTTGAAGCTGAAGACTTCCTCCCCGTCAGGCGTCACCAGGATCACGCCGCCATCCCCGCCCATCTCGGCAACTTCTGCCAGGACGGCGTCGGCAGTCTTGCGGACGTAGTTGGTGCTCCGCAGCCATTCGAGATGCGCTGCATCGTCCGCTCCGGCCAGTGACGCCTGTGGCCGCACCAGCCGCAGCCGCGAACATATTTCGCGCGCCACGCCGACCCGGATGAAATATTCGCCGTGCCCGGTCGCACTGACGGCGCAGGACCGATTGTCGGCATAGGTGCCCGCGCCGATGATCGGGGCATCGCCGATGCGGCCCCAGCGCTTGCCGGTCATTCCGCCGGTCGAGGTCCCTGCCGCGAGGTTTCCGGCCATGTCGCGCGCCACCGCGCCGACGGTGCCGAACTTCACGTCGACATCGATGGCCGAGAGGTTTTCCGCCTTCAGCCGCTCCAGCGATTCCAGGCGCCGCTCGGTCCCGAACCAGTCGGGCAGGACGGTTTCCAGCTGTTCGCCTTCCGGCAATTCGTCGGCAAAGGTTTCCGCGCCCTCGCCCGACAGGAAAACATGGCGCCCGTCCCGCCGCACGGCATCGGCCAGCAGGATCGGGTGACGGATCGTCGTCGTGCCCGTGGTCGCCCCGGCACTGCGGTCCGATCCATCCATGATCGCGGCATCGTGCTCGATCTGGCCGTCCCAGGTATAGACCGCGCCGCGCCCGGCGTTGAACAGCGGATCGTCCTCCATCAGCACGATTGCCGCCTTGATCGCATCCATGGCCGTCCCGCCGGCCGCCAGGATCCCGGTCCCAGCGTCGAGCGCCGCACCCAGCGAGGCGCGGTAGGCCGCTTCCTGTTCGTCGGTCAGGTTTTCCCGTTCGATGACGCCCGCCCCGCCATGGATGGCGAACGACCAGCCCGCGTCACGGTCCTCGCCCGCACCGCTGCCACCGGTGACGATCTCCTGCGCAGCGGCGCCTTGCGTGATTGCCAGCGCGAGCGCGCAGGCCAGGGGGGCAAATCGGGTCATGGCCTCATTCCTTCGTCGTGATGCGTCCCGCGACAGAACACCGTGTGCATCCGATACCTACACCCTTTGGCATGACAGCCAAGCGTGCTATGCTCCGAAGTGTATGCAGTAGAAATGCCAACAAGGGGGTATGCACATGCCAATAGGAAATTACAGGTTCGATCAGGGCCTGGCGATGGAACTTCTCGAGAAGGCGCTGCTGGCGATCGGCATCCTGATCGTCACCTGGATCCTCGCCAAGGCGGCCAAATGGGCCTTTGCCAAGCTCGTCGATGCGGTTCCGCTGCTCCAGCGCGGCACGGGCGGCGGCCAGAGCGTCGGCATGGCGCTTGGCAAGATCGTCTCGCTCTTCATCTGGCTGTTCGGCCTCCTCGCCATTCTGCAGGTCCTCGGCCTCAACGCCGTGGCCGGTCCGATCAATGCGCTGCTCGAAAACGTCGTCGCGTTCATCCCGAACCTGATCGGCGCGGGCATCCTGCTGTTCGTGGGCCTGATGATTGCCGGCATCGTGCGCGACATCGTCGTCACCGCCATGCAGACGATCGACCTCGACAAGTGGATGAACAAGGCGGGGGCAGACAATGTCACCGGCAACAGCGCGATCAGCAAGACGCTGGGCACCGTGGTCTACATCCTCATTGCCATCCCGGTCGCGATTGCGGCGCTGAACGTGCTGAACATCGAGTCGATCTCGCAGCCTGCCAGTGAAATGCTCGGCATGATCTTCGACGCGATCCCGCGCATTATCGCTGCCGCACTGCTGCTCGGCATCGGCTATGTCATCAGCAAGTTCGTGGTGAACATCTTGACCCAGCTTCTGACCGGCTTCGGCGTCGATCGCTCGATTGCAGCCACCGGTCTCGTCAGCGAAGGCACTAGCGCCAGCGGCATCATCGCCCGCGTCGTCCAGATCGCCATCCTGCTGTTCTTCGCCATTGCAGCGACGCGCATGCTCGGTTTCCCGGAACTGACCGCGATCCTGAACGAGGTGCTGGAACTGGCCGGACGCGTGGTGTTCGGGGCCGTCGTCATCGGCGCAGGCTTCCTGATCGCCAACATGCTGGGCAAGCTGATCGGCGGCACGGCGGGCACCATCGTGCGCTATGCCACGATCGTGATCTTCACCTTCATGGGCCTGAGCTACACCGGTGTCGGCGATATCATCACCGAAACCGCCTTCAGCGCCATCGTCATCGGCCTTGCCGTGGCAGGTGCGCTGGCCTTCGGTCTGGGTGGCCGCGAATGGGCCGGCCGCAAGCTGGAAGAATGGGACGCCAAGTCCAAGACGCCGCCCAAGGTGTAATCCGGCAGGCCAAGGCTTCACCTTCACGGGTGAACACGATACGGGGCGCAGGGTCGACATGATCCTGCGCCCCGCTTCCTTGGAGGACACCTCCGCCCTCGCCCGCCTTGGCCGCGAAAGCTTCTGCGCCGCGTTCGCGCATCTTTACCGCCAGGCCGATCTCGATGCCTTCCTCCAGCAGGTCTATTCCGAAGATGCCGTGGCGGAGGAAATCGCGGACGAGCACTGCATCCACCGCCTCGCGTGGGAGCATAGCGGTCGCGAAGGCACGGAGACTGCCGGACAGCGCGGCCGCCTGCTGGGTTTCGTCAAGCTGCGCCATCCCAGCTGGTATGCCGAGCACAGCGACGCGGCCGATCCCATCGCGCTCGGCCAGCTCTACACCCAGCCGGACGCCACCGGACGGGGCATCGGCGCTGCCCTGATGGACTGGGCCATTGCCGAGGCGCGCCAGCGCGGGCACGATGCCATCCAGCTATCGGTCTGGAGCGAGAACTACGGCGCACAGCGTTTCTACCACCGCTACGGCTTCGGCAAGATCGCGGATATCGACTTTCATGTCGGTGACCATGTCGACCACGAGTTCCTGTACGAGGCGAGACTTTAAGAACAAGGATTGGGAGACGTCACGATGAGCACCTACGGTTTCGAAAGCACGGCAGACGAGGTCCTGTCGGACATCGACCTCAGCGGCAAAACAGCGTTCATCACCGGCGGATATTCCGGGCTGGGCAAGGAAACCGCGCGCGCCATGGCGGCGCGCGGCGCCCACGTCATCATTGCCGGGCGCGACATGGACAAGGCGGACGCGGCAGCCGCGGAAATCCGCGAGGCGACCGGCAATGAAAGCATCGAGACGATCGAATGCGACCTCGGCTCGCAGCAGCAGCTCAAGGCTTGCGGGGCCGAGGCGCGCGAGCGGCTGTGCAAGATCGACCTGCTGATCAACAATGCCGGGGTGATGGCGTGCCCCTACGCCGAAACCGCCGACGGGTTCGAAATGCAGTTCGGCACCAATCATCTCGGCCATTTCACCCTGACCAACGAATTGCTGCCGCTGGTCGAGAACGCCGCGGGCGGCGACAGCCATCCGCGTATCGTCAACCTGTCCAGCCGCGGCCATCACTTCGCGCCGGTGAACATGGACGATCCCAATTTCGACAACCGCGATTACGAGAAATGGCAGGCATACGGCCATGCCAAGACGGCCAATATCCTTCACGCCGTCGGCCTGGAAAAGCGCCTGTCGGACAAGGGCATCCATGCCTATGCCGTCCACCCCGGCGGGATCATGACCAATCTGAGCCGCCACCTGACGCAGGACGACATGACCGCCCTGCGCGCACGGATAAAGAAGCGCGCAGAGGAAGCGGGCGAGGAGCCGGAAGGCTTCAAGACGATCCCGCAGGGCGCAGCCACTACCTGCTGGGTCGCCACCAGCGACGAACTGGAAGGCCGCGGCGGCCTCTATGCCGAGAATTGCCACGTCGCCGAAGTCGATGACGAAAACGCGGTAGGCGGTGTGCGCAGCTATGCGGTGGACGAAGGCAATGCCGAACAGCTCTGGCAATTGTCCGAAACGCTGGTCGCCCAGGCCTGAATTCGTCCGCCAGCCTTTCCTGCCGGTAGCGGCGCTGGTGAGAAAACGATTGTAACCTTCGGGCAGGTTCGTGCGAATTGCATCCACGGAACCTGCCCGAAGGACATGCGAACGCCATGATTGCCGACGAGAATACGATGGCGCACCTGATGCGCAAATCGCAGCTCGGCGACAAGCGAGCCTATGCCGTCCTGCTGGACGAATGCGCGGCATGGCTTCAGCGGTATTTCCGCAAGCGGGTTCCGCTGCACCAGCTCGACGACCTGGTGCAGGACGTGCTCGTCTCGCTCCATCGCAAGCGTGCCAGCTGGGATCCTGACCGGGCTTTCATGCCGTGGCTGGCCGCAATTGCACGCTATCGCTGGGTCGATCACCTGCGCCGGGTCTATCGCTCGGTGGAAGACGAGCTGGGCGATGCCGATGCTCCCCATGACAGCGAGGAAGAAGCCGTCATGGCGCGCATGAGCCTGGACCGGCTGTTCGTCCACCTCCCCGAAAAACAGGCGGATGTCATCGAACTGGTCAAGATCGAGGGTCTGTCCATCGCAGAGGCGTCGCGCAGGACGGGCCAGAGCGAAAGCCTCGTGAAGGTCAATATCCATCGCGGCCTGAAGAAGCTGTCCGCCATGGTTGAAAAGGCAGAATGACGATGAACCGTAGCCATGCCGCGCTGATCGCGCAGCTGTCGGATGAACTGGAGCCGGTGCGTCCGATGCGCGCGCGCGGCGGTTACCTGCTGATTGGACTGGCCGCCCTGGTGACTTTCCTGTGCGTCTGGGTCGCCGCCGGCCTGTGGGACGGCGTGATCACCGGAGAGGCGTCCCCCTTCTACATTATCGCCAACGGCTTGCTGCTGCTGGTCGCCCTTGCCAGCGTCAGCGCGACCATCGCGCTGGCGACCCCGTCGGTCGGAAACCGGCAGGATGGCCCACCCTGGACGCTGGCGATGCTGTGCGTCCTGCCGGTTTCGGCGCTGGTCGCTGCAGCGGTGCCGGGGGCGGGAATGACATCCGTAGTCGATCCGCATGCCCTGTCGTGCCTCGCGTCCGCCCTTGCTGCGGGCCTGCTCGTTTTTGCCGGTCTCGCCATCTGGCTCAGGCGCGGGGCGCCCGTATCGATCGCGCTGGCGGGAACCAGTGCCGGGATCGCGGCAGGTGCGGCGGGCAGTTTCCTCTACGGCCTTTCCTGCCCCGTCGACACCCTGACCCACCTTGGCATCTGGCACGTCGCGCCGGTCCTGCTGGGCGGTTTTCTGGGACGGATCTCGCTACCGCGCATCATCAGGTGGTGAGGATTTGTCACCGCGGCCGACTTGGTGCTAGCTCCTGATACGACAGGTGCAATCGGGGGATTCGCATGACGCAGCCAATGTCCGACGAGCAGCGCATCGCGCAGCTTCTCCATTCGGCGAACAATTGCCGCCAGATGCTGGCCGCGGTGGATCGCAAGCTCGCCGAGGCGCTGCAGCGTGTCTATGACGGCGACATCGCCCAGTGCCGCGACATGCTGGAAGAATTGAGCAGGGCCCTGCCCGAAGCAATGGCCATCATCGAATTCGAAGAAGACATGAGCACTTCCTCATCCAGGCCAGAGCCCGGCGAAAGAGCGGACCGGGACGACAGCCAAAGTTGACCGGCGCCGCCTTTCCCTGACCCTTGGGCTGTTCCTACGCCTGCCCGGCAGTGCTAAGGGACGCTGCATGAACACGAACACCATTCGCCCCTGGCGCTCCATCGAGCGTCGCCAGTCCCGCCAGATCATGGTCGGCAGCGTGCCCGTGGGCGGCGATGCACCCATTTCGGTCCAGACGATGACCAATACGCCGACAGAGGATGTCGGCGCGACCATCGACCAGATTCGCCGGTGCGAGGATGTGGGCGCGGACATCATCCGCGTGTCCTGCCCGACCGAGGAATCGACCGAGCATTTCGACCAGATCACGAAGGCGGCCCAGGTCCCAATCGTCGCCGACATCCATTTCCATTACAAGCGCGCGCTGGAAGCAGCGGACAAGGGCGCTGCCTGCCTGCGGATCAATCCCGGCAATATCGGCAGCAGCGAACGCGTGGCCGAAGTCGTCCGCGCGGCGAAGGCCAATGGCTGCGCGATCCGCATCGGGGTCAATGCGGGGTCGCTGGAACGCGACCTGCTGGAAAAATACGGCGAGCCTTGCCCCGAAGCGCTGGTGGAAAGCGCGCTCGACCATATCAAGCTGTTGCAGGACCACGATTTCCACGAGTTCAAGGTCGCGGTGAAAGCGTCCGACGTGTTCCTTGCCGTCGCTGCCTATCATGCGCTGGCAGAGACGGTGGACTGTCCGCTCCATCTCGGCATTACCGAAGCGGGCGGCCTGATCGGCGGGACGGTCAAGTCCTCCATCGGCATCGGCAGCCTGCTGTGGGCCGGCATCGGCGACACGATCCGCGTGTCCCTGTCGGCAGAGCCGGAGCAGGAAGTGAAAGTCGGCTTCGAGATGCTGAAGGCGCTGGGCCTGCGCACGCGCGGCGTCCGCGTCGTCTCGTGCCCCAGCTGCTCGCGCCAGGGCTTCGATGTCATCCGCACGGTCGAGGCGCTGGAGGCGCGGCTGGAGCACATCAAGACGCCAATGAGCCTTTCGGTCCTCGGCTGTGTGGTCAACGGCCCCGGCGAAGCGCGCGAGACCGATATCGGCCTGACAGGCGGCGGTAACGGCAAGCACATGGTCTATCTCTCGGGCGTGAAGGACCACCATATCGAGAGCGAGGACATGCTCAGCCACATCGTGAAGCTGGTGGAGGAAAAGGCCGCTGCCATCGAGGCAGGCGAAGCACAGGCGTTCGATCCGCATACGGCCGAGGCGGCGGAATAGGCCGCTCATGATCGACGCGGAACATCTGGCCCGCCTTCCGGCGCGAAGCGAGGACGGCCTGCTTCACGGATTCATCGAATGCCCCAAGGGCAACACCCACAAGATTGATCTCGACAAGAAGCTCGGTATTTTTCGATGGGCGCTCGAATTGCCTGAAGGGCTGACTTTCCCGGCCAATTTCGGCTTCATCCCTGCGACGCTCGCTGAGGATGGGGACGCACTCGACGTCATGGTTCTGACGGGCAGCCCCCTGCCTTCCGGTACGCTGGTCGGTGTGCGGCCAGTTGCCATTCTTCGAATGGAGCAGGAAGAGAACGGCGAGATGGTCCGCAATGACCGCCTGATCGGCGTACCACCGCTCAGCCAGACATTCGGCCACGTCGAGCGCTTGGACGAACTACGCGATACGATGCTGTGGGAACTGGGCGTTTTCTTCCGGACCTATAACGAGCTGATAAATCGAAAGGTCGCGATCCTCGATCCGGGTGACGAAGAAGACGCTGCGAGATTGGCCGATACGGCAATCGCGGCGAAAGGCGACCGGCACGGCTGAAGCAGGAATGCTCCACGTCGTCCATCACGTCGATTACATGGCCCCGCCGCCCGAGCGCGGGACATTCCGGTTCGACAAGTACCAGCTTGTCATGCGCCTGCTGCGGGAAAGCGGGGCGGCGATCACCGAACACGCGCCCGAGCCGTGCCCGCGCGAATGGCTGGAGGCGGTGCACGACCCGGACTATGTCGAACAGGTCCTGACCCAGACCGTGCCGCGAGAGAAGGAGCGGCGCATCGGCTTTCCGGTCACCGCGCATATCTCGCAAAGGGTGCAGCATACGAATGGCGGCACATGGCTCGCCGCGCAGCTTGCAATGCGGCATGGCTATGCCGCCAACAGCGCAGCGGGCAGCCATCACGCACTTTACGATACCGGCGCGGGTTATTGCGTATTCAACGATCTGGCGGTGACGGCGAACAGGCTCATCGCGCAAGGGGACGCCGCGCGCGTCCTGATCGTGGATCTCGACGTCCACCAGGGCGACGGCACGGCCAGCCTGACTGCGGGGCGCGAGGACATCGTCACCTTCTCCATGCACGCGCAGAAGAACTTCCCCGTCCGCAAGGCACGTTCAGACCTCGACGTCGGCCTGCCCGACGGAACGGATGATGCGGCCTATCTGGAAGCGCTGGCGCAGCATCTCCCGCGTCTAGTCGCCAGCGTGCAACCCGACATCGTGCTGTACCAGGCCGGGGTGGACCCGTACGAAGGCGACCGGCTCGGGCGACTGTCCCTCACGGGAGAGGGACTGGAGGCGCGGGACCGCTATGTCGTGGCGCAGGTCCGGCAGCGCGGCTTGCCGATCGCCAGCGCCCTTGGCGGCGGTTACGGACAGGATTCCGCGGAGGTCGCGGGACGCCATGCCCGGTCCATGCTGGCGATGGCTGAAGAGAATACGCGCTTCGGTCCTCTTTAGGTCCGCTTAAGCACCCCGGCGCTAGGGTCGCCCTATGATCGGACGTTCACTCCTGCTGGTTTTCGGGGTCTGCGCGGTGACGGCCGCGCTCATTCCCTCTGCCGACGCACCGGGCGGAGACGCCGGGGAAAACGGCCCACCGGCTGCGAACATGCCGTATGCGCAGGGTGCCGAAGCCCCGCCCGCATCGTGGTATCAGGGCGACCATTCGCTGAACCGCGAAAGCGACGGCCATTTCTATGCCGACGTCACCGTGTCCGGCGCACCGCTGCGTATGATGATCGATACCGGTGCCAGCGTCATCGCCCTGACCGCGCCGGATGCGCTGGCGGCAGGGCTCGACTGGTCGCCCGCCGATGTGCGCGTCATCGGAAGGGGCGCGAGCGGAGACGTGATGGGCGTGCCGGCCATGCTGACGGAGGTGGATGTAGGCGGCATCACCGCACGCGGCGTGCAGGCGGTCATCGTGCCAGAGGGCCTCGATGTGTCATTGCTCGGCCAGTCCTACCTTTCCTCGGTCGGAAATGTCGCGATTGCCGAAGACCGGATGGTGCTGAGCGCACAATAGCCCGGTTCGCGCATAGGTCGGTCGGCGGGTCGGACCCTCAGAAATAGATGTCGATGTAATCGGTCAGCCCGTCGCACCATTCGAATTCGCGCAGGCGGTAATATTTGTGCCCCTGCGTCGCCTCGAACCGCCAGGTCCTGTTGTCGTAGCATTCGCGGTCCGGGTCCGGCGCATAGGCGATCTGGATGAGGCCGTCGAAGAGGAAATAGTCGGGCCCGATTTCCGTGATCCGGCCCAGCACGATCAGCAATTCGCCCTTCGGCCCCTCCTGCCGCCCGTACAGGCGATAGGTGCCGAACGCATCGACGCCGACGGTGGCATCACCGCGTTCGTCCCAGCCGATCCATTGCAGCGTGATGCCGGAGTTCTGCCGCAGCCTGATCGCGTCCGCCGCGCTCAGGACGGTCGTGGGGACCGGTTTTCCATCGTCAATCTCGCTGGCCTCGGCAGCTTCCTCTTCCGCCTGGACGGGCGGAGACGGTACTTGCGTCGCATCGGCTCCCTCCCCTTGCGCGAAGACGCAGGCGGCGGTCAGATGGAGGCAGCAATAAGACGCATGGTGGGCTCCTTCGTCGATTCCGGCGGTTTCCCGCTTCAAGCCGCGATTAAGCTTGGCTATGATAGGCAGCAAGAATGAACAGACGCGATCTTATCAAGGGCACTCTAGCGGCAGGCGCCCTGGCCGCCGCACCCGGCCGCGCGCTGGCGACGACCTTCGCCCAGCCGAAGACCGGCAGTTTGCGCGACCGCGCCCTGTTCGACATCGCCAAGCGCGAGCTGGACAAGGCCGGCAGCGTCATCTGGAAGAAGGACATCGTCGGCATTGCCGATTACGGCCTGCGATCCAGCGAACCGCGCTTCCATTTCGTCAATCTGGGCCTTGGCGAAGTGCAATCCTATCATGTCAGTCACGGCACCGGGTCCGATCCGGAACATGACGGCTGGCTCAATTCCTATTCGAATGTCGAAGGCTCCAATGCGACCAGCAAGGGGGCCTATGTCACGTGGGAATGGTACAAGGGGCGCTACGGCACATCGGTCCGCCTCGGCGGTCTCGACAGCACGAACGACAATGCGCTGCGACGCTATATCGTGATGCACCGGGCCGCCTATGCGGAACAGTCCCACCTCGAACGCTGGGGACGTCTCGGCCGCAGCAATGGCTGTTTCGCCATGGGCGAGGAACAGTTCCGCATCGCGCTGCTGAACCTGTCGGGCGGACGCCTGCTATACGCCGACAGCCTGGGTCTGGGCGAGGATGGCAGCACGATTGCCGCGCCTGGCTCGCAACTATCCGTACGATTCTAGAATCTCGGCGCGCCGGAATATCCGGTTCCGATCTGGCGTAAGGAGCCTGCGGACCTGAACGACCGGCCCGCAGGTTGTTCCTTCTCGTGCGCGATCGGCTGGTGCGTCAGGTAGCCCTCGGATCGTCCTCGATCACGATAATCTGTTCGTCGGTAACGCGGCTGCGATTGGCAACGCGGGGTGCATCGAGCGAATCGAGCACTGCCTGGTCGCGGCCGTAGATGTCCTTGAACGTCGTCAGCTTGCCGTCGATGTCCTGCGCCATCGTGAAATAGGTGATGTAGGCGGGCATCTTCTTCTCGAAGCCGACGCGGGTGTACTTGCCGCTCGCCAGCTTCTCCACACCCTCTTCCGCGGTCAGGCCCGCCTGCAGGATGGCCAGCGTCAGCGCCAGCTCGTCTGCCCGTTCGGTACGGATGCAGCCATGGCTGAGCGCACGCTGCGCGTTCTTGAACAGGCCGCGCGAAGGCGTGCCGTGGAAGAAGATCGCATGCTTGTTCGGCATGTCGAGCTTCATCTTGCCGAGCGAATTGGTCGGCCCCGGCTGCTGCACGACCGATACCCAGCCATTCGCACCCTTGGTCGCGGTATAGCCCTTGGCCTTGGCCCACGCAGGATTGCCCAGCACACGCGCGCCCAGCCCTTCGCCCTTCACGATGCTCTGCGGCACGGTCCAGGTGGGGTTGAGGATCACGCCCTCCACGCTTTCGGCCAGCTGCGGGGTTGCCGTGCGCCCCGGCTTGCCAACGATGGTGCGATAGGTACGCACGATGTTGTCGTTCACCGTCAGCCGCAGCTGGTATTCCGGGACATTGGTGATGAGGTACTGGCTGCCCAGATCCCGCGGAAGCCAGCGCCAGCGATCCATGTTCGCGCGGATCAGCTTGCCACGGGCAGAGCCGGCATCGACCTTCGCCAGTTCCTGCCGCAGGCGGGCGTAATCGGGATGCTCCGGCGCGATCGACTGAAGCGCCGCCTCAAGGTCGCCGGAGGAAAGCGCCTGCGCCATGATATCGCCCGTGCGGTAGCGGTCGGCATCGGGGTCCATCACAAACCATTGCTTGCGCGCGGCCATCGGCGTGCGTCCGTCGCGCATGTCCTCGACCAGCCAGGCAAAACGCTTGCTTGCCTCGGCATTGAGCTGCGCCCCCGGTCCCTGCAGCGCAATCGCCCGCAAACCGGCAATATCGTAGTCGGCGGGATCGAGACCTTCCGCGCCGATGCCGTCGAGAAGATCGGCGAGAGCCATCGCATGTTCGACGGGCCATACCTGAACGTCGGACGCCACCTGCTGCACGGTCTGCATCTCGTCCGCAGCCGCGGGCTGCGCGGCGGGAACCGCGAGCGCCGTCCCCGTGGTCGGCGTATCGTAATCGGGATCACCGGCGAAGGATTCCGCGACCGTCTTCGGCTTTTCATCCGGTAGCAGATTGGCCGGCGAGCCCTGCGCGGCGGCAGTAAAGGGAAGCGCGAGAGCCGCGCTTGCAAGGAGGAGGTGTGTTTTCATCGTCATCGTTCGCATGGTTGGTCCCACCTGTTGCGGCCATTTTGCCGCGTCGTTGTGCTGCCATCAAGCACCTGCGCTTAGCGCAAGCTGAATTATCGCCACCTGCGCCCGGTTTGCATCGGTGACCTGCGCCTCCTCCATCGCTAGGGCAGGCGGGAGATGACGAGAAACCTTGCCCTGCTGCCCGTACTGGCGACCTTTGCGGCGGTGGGCTCCCTGGCCCTGATGGATGCGCTGATGAAAGGCGCGGCGCTGGCAGCGGGCGTTTACAGTGCCACCCTGATGCGCGCCGCGCTGTCCGCCGCCATGGCCGCGCCCATCTGGCTCGGCACGGGCGGTCGCTGGCCGGGGAAGCGGGCGCTGCGCCTCCACCTGCTGCGCGGCGGCGTGTCGGCGTGCATGGCGCTCACGTTCTTCTACGCGATCACCGCCCTGCCCATTGCAGAGGCTATCGCGATCTCCTTCGTCGCGCCGCTCATCGCGCTCTATCTTGCCGCGCTGGTTCTGAAGGAAACCGTCCGGCGCGAGGCCGTCTACGCATCGATACTGGGATTTGCCGGGACCATCGTGATCGTGTCCGGCAGGCTGGGACAGGGCGATGCGGGCGACGATACCGTTCTCGGGATCGCCGCCATACTGGTGTCCGCGATCCTGTACGCGGTCAATTTCATCATTATCCGCCTGCAGTCGCAGGCCGCAGGCCCGGCGGAGGTCGCGACGTTCCACGGCGGCGTTTCCGCCATCCTGATTGCGCTGGCCGCACCGTGGCTGTTCGTGATGCCCGGCTGGCCCGCCATGGCGGACATTGCAGGCGCCGCTGTCCTGACGGTGGCTGGCGCCATGCTGCTTGCCTGGGCCTATGCCCGGGCAGAGGCACAGGTTTTGGTCCCGATAGAGTATTCGGGCTTCCTGTGGGCCGTCCTGTTCGGGTGGCTGTTCTTTGCAGAGCAGGTCACGGTCACGACTCTGCTGGGAACCGGCCTGATCGTCGTCGGCAGTTTCATCGCAGCGCGGCGAAAAAGGGCTGTTTGAAGGGCTTTTCACCGCCTGCAACCCTTGACGAAACGGGCTTCGTGTCGCAGGTGCGCGGCACATTCGGTGCGCCCGTCCGTTACGGGTGAGAGGCCCCGGAAGATTCGCTTTTCGAAAGGACGCATATGACCCAGGTCGGCAAGGACACGCTCGGCACCCGCAGCACGCTCAACGTAGATGGCAAGGAATACGCCTACTACTCCTTCAAGAAGGCGTCGGAGAAACTGGGCGACGTATCGCGCCTGCCGTTCAGCCTGAAGGTCCTGCTGGAAAACATGCTCCGCTTCGAGGATGGTGGCCACACCGTGTCGACCGACCACGCGCAGGCGATCGTCGACTGGATGAAGAACCCGACCACCGGCGATGAAATCCAGTACCGGCCTGCCCGCGTCCTGCTGCAGGATTTCACCGGCGTTCCCTGCGTGGTCGACCTTGCCGCCATGCGCGATGCCATCTCCGCGCTCGGCGGCGACACCAACAAGATCAACCCGCAGGTTCCCGTGAACCTCGTGATCGACCACTCGGTCATGGTCGACGAGTTCGGCCACCCCAAGGCGTTCGAGAAGAACGTCGAGCTGGAATATGCCCGTAATGCAGAGCGTTACGACTTCCTGAAATGGGGCTCCAAGAGCTTCGAGAATTTCTCCGCCGTGCCTCCGGGCACGGGCATCTGCCACCAGGTCAACCTGGAACACATCGGCAAGACCGTGTGGTCGAGCAAGGATCAGGACGGCAACCTCACCGCCTATCCGGACACCTGCGTCGGTACGGACAGCCACACCACGATGATCAACGGCCTCGGCGTGCTCGGTTGGGGCGTTGGCGGGATCGAAGCCGAAGCAGCGATGCTCGGCCAGCCCATTTCCATGCTGATCCCCAAGGTGGTCGGCTTCAAACTTGAAAACGCGCTCGCCGAAGGGGTGACCGCGACCGACCTCGTGCTGACCTGCGTGCAGATGCTGCGCGAAGTCGGCGTGGTCGGCAGCTTCGTCGAATTCTACGGCCCGGGCGTCGGCAATCTCAGCCTCGCCGACCGTGCCACCATTGCCAACATGGCGCCGGAATACGGCGCGACTTGCGGCTTCTTCGGTGTCGATGACAAGACGCTCGACTACCTGCGCCTGACGGGCCGCGAAGAGCACCAGATCGCTCTCGTCGAAGCCTATTGCCGCGAACAGGGCATGTGGATCGAACCGGACAACGAGCCGATCTTCACCGAAACCCTCAGCCTCGACATGGCAAGCGTCGTCCCGAGCCTCGCCGGGCCCAAGCGTCCGCAGGACAAGGTCGCGCTTCCCGATGTGGACGAGCTTTTCAACGCCGACCTCAAGTCGCTCTACGGCAAGGACACGCCGCACCGCGTCGATGTGGAGAATACGGACCACGATATCGGCGACGGCGACGTCGTGATTGCCGCCATCACCAGCTGCACCAACACCTCCAACCCGGACGTGCTGATTGCTGCCGGTCTGGTCGCCAAGAAGGCGCACGAAAAGGGCCTGAAGCCCAAGCCGTGGGTCAAGACCTCGCTCGCACCGGGTTCGCAGGTCGTTACCGATTATCTCGTGAAATCGGGCCTTCAGGACGATCTGAACGCGATGGGCTTCGATCTCGTCGGCTATGGCTGCACCACCTGTATCGGCAATTCCGGCCCGTTGGCCGCGCCGATCAGCAAAGCGATCAACGGCAACGATATCGTCGCCGCCTCCGTACTGTCTGGCAACCGCAACTTCGAAGGCCGCGTTTCCCCGGACGTGCGCGCCAACTTCCTCGCCAGCCCGCCGCTGGTGGTCGCCTATTCCGTCCTCGGCACCGTGACCGAAGACATCACCACGACGCCGCTTGGTCAGGACCAGGACGGGAACGACGTGATGCTGGCCGATGTATGGCCCAGCAATCAGGAAATTGCCGAGCACCGCGCCGCCAATATCGACCGCTCGATGTTCGTGAAGCGCTACGCCAACGTCTATGACGGTGACGAGCATTGGCAGGCGGTGAAGGTCACGGCGTCCGACACGTACCAGTGGAACCCGGGCAGCACCTATATCGCCAGCCCGCCCTTCTTCGAGGGCATGGAGATGACCCCGGCGCCGATCACCGACATCACCAATGCGAAGCCGCTGGCGATCCTCGGCGATTCGACGACGACCGACCACATTTCGCCCGCCGGTTCGATCAAGGAAGATAGCCCCGCAGGCGAATATCTCCGTGATCATCAGGTCGCGAAGGCCGACTTCAACTCCTACGGTTCGCGCCGTGGAAACCACGACGTGATGATGCGCGGCACCTTTGCCAATATCCGCATCCGCAACGAGATGGTTCCGGGCGTCGAAGGCGGTTTCACCACCTATAATGGCGAGCAGATGGCGATTTACGACGCCGCCATGAAGCACAAGGAAGACGGCACGCCGCTGGTGGTCGTCGCGGGCAAGGAGTACGGCACCGGCTCCAGCCGCGACTGGGCGGCCAAGGGCACGATCCTGCTGGGTGTGCGCGCCGTGATCGTCGAAAGCTTCGAACGTATCCACCGCTCCAACCTGATCGGCATGGGCGTGCTACCCTTGCAGTTCAAGGATGGCGATACCCGCGAAACGCTGGGTCTGGGTGCGAATGATACATTCTCGATCAAGGGACTGACCGGCCTCAACCCGCGCCAGGACGTCGAAGTCGAAGTCACCCGCGAGGATGGCACGACCTTCAACTTCACCGCGCTGTGCCGCATCGATACCGAGAACGAGCTGGATTATTACCGCAATGGCGGCATCCTCCAGTACGTGATCCGCAAGTTGGCTGCCGATTGAGGCTGACTGCACTTCTTGCGCTGCCATTGGCAGCAAGTGTCGGGGGCTGCGCCGGTTATGGTGCAGCCCCCGCTGCGCATGGAACAGGCGACACGTCGCAAGTCATCGGCGCTCCGATACCGGGCGAGGTCGCCACGCTGACCGCGGCCGAACTCGCGCCCCTGGTAAGCGCTGGCACTATCGTGCTCGTCGATGTCCGCACGCCGGCGGAATACGCCTCCGGCCATATCGCCGGCGCGGTCAACCGGCCGCTGGCCGGTTTCGATCCCTTCGCCCTGCCCGATCCCGATGACGGCGAGATAATTCTCTATTGCCGGTCGAGCGCGCGTTCCGGCGAAGCGGCGAGGCAGTATTTAGAGGCGACCGGGCTATCCATCCGGCACCTGGAGGGCGGTATTCTCGCATGGAAGGATGCGGGGCTGCCGGTAGTCATTCCAGAAGAGCGATAAAGCAGGCTGGTTCCGGCCGCTCCTCGGCCCGGCAGCCGGATCATCCCAGACCGGACAGCAAAAGGGCGGCCCCTCCGCTTGGAGGAGCCGCCCTTTGCTTTGTGACGTGAGGCCGAGGCGTTAAGCGGCTTTCGCGGCCTTCTTCACGGCCCATTTCCGGCGACCGAGGATGGCGGCAGCCGCAGCGCCGAACAGGATCGTCATCGGCGGAGCGGGGACCGGGGTACCGCTCGTGCTGCCGCTCGAACTGCTCGAGGACGAGCTGGAGCTGCTCGAGCTGGAGCTGGAGCTGGAACTGGACGAACTGCTGCTCGACGAACTGGAACTGCTCGAGGAGCTCGTGCTCGACGTCAGCACGCCGGACGTACCGCCGCTCGACGAGGAAGAGCTGGAACTGCTGCCGGACGACGAACTGCTGCCACTGGACGTCGCGCCGCCCGTCGTGCCGCCGGAGCTGGAGCTGGAGCCCGAGGACGACGAGCTGCTGGAGGACGAACCGCTGCTGCCGCTCGACGTCGCGCCGCCACTCGTACCGCCCGAGCTTGAGCTGGAACCAGAGGACGACGAGCTACTGGAGGACGAGCTGCTGCCGGAGCTGCCGCTTCCGCCCGAGCCGCCGCTGCCACCGGAACTGCCGCTGGAAGAAGAGGACGAAGATGAGCTCGAAGAGCTGCCCGAGGAGCCGGAGCCGCCGGAGGACGAACCCGAACCGCCGCTCGTGGTCGGCGGATGCGGGTCCATGCCGCCGCTGGTCGTCGTGCCGGACGTACCTCCACCGGAGCTGGAAGAGCTCGAGCTGGACGACGATGAAGACGAGGACGACGACGAGCTCGAAGAAGACGACGAGGAACTGACATTCCCCGACGAGCTGGAGACGTTGCCCGACGAGCTGGAAACGTTGCCCGAGCTGGACGAAACGTTGCCCGAAGAACTGGAAACGTTGCCGGACGAGCTGGAAACATTACCGGAAGAACTGGACACGTTGCCGGACGAGCTGGAGACGTTCCCCGAGGTCGATGTGCTGGAGATCCCGCCGGTCGAGGTGCTTACCCCGCCGGTCGACGTGCTGACGCCGCCAGTGGTCGTGGTGCTTCCGCCGGAGGTGTTGTCGATGTCGATATCGATATTGATACCATCGCCGTCATTCCCGCTCGACGAGCTGGTCCCGCCCGAACTGCTGGAGGAGCTGCCGGACGTGCCGCCGCCCGACGTCGTGGTCGTGGAGCTGACGACGACGCTGCCGCCGCTCGACCCGCCGCCACCGAAGAAGCCACCGAAGAAGCCGCCGCCGACACCGCCGCCGAAGCCGCCGCTTCCGCCAATGACCGTCACGCCGCCATCACCGCCACTGCCGCCAACGAACGGAGGCGCTGCAGGAAGGGGGATCGCGGTCGGAACGACGGCAACCGAAGTCGCGTAGGCACAGCCGTTTTCGTCGTAGCCGATCTGGCCGCCATGCGCGCCGTAGCCATAGGCTCCGCCGGCAATCGGCGCACCATGCTGGGCACCCGCTGCCGCGCCATGATGAGCCATGCCTGCGCCGCCGAGCCTGCCGACGGGTTCGCATTCGACCACGCGCTTCACGATCCGACGCTTGCGCTTGACGGTCTTGGGCACACGGCGCTCCACCGTGGTGCGTTCCTTGACGTACTTGACGGGCTGGGCCTTCACGGACTTCGTCGAAGACTTATACTGCGGATTGTCCGTGATGGGCTTCTCCGCGACGTGCACTGCACCGCCTGCGAGAAGGGCACCGCCCGCGGCAGTCGCGGACAATTTCGCCAGGGCCATTTTTACCGACATGGGCAAACTCTCTGTTCCAACTGGGGCTTTCCCATCAGCCGGCGGGTCCGGCCTTGGGTGTATCCCCGTGCTCTTCTAGGAACAGCCCACACGCCTAAGCGGCAATGCGGTTAACTATGAATATCCGCGTGGCAGGCGAAATAAATGACCTGAAAACCGCATGCCGGGCCAACATGTCCCGTTCTGGAACCGTTCAGGCGGCGAATCTTGCTTCGGCGGTTAACCTTCCTTGTCGAACAAGCCTGTTTGCGACGGCCCGGCGGCGCGCTGAGTCGGCCCTGGCGGCGTTCTGTCCAAGTGCGTCCACCCACGGTCGTTGAGGCAGCGCCCCCGCGCCGTGCGCGCGACCAGGCCCAGCTGGATCAGGAACGGTTCGACCACTTCCTCGATCGTGTCGCGCGGCTCTGCAAGGCCGGCTGCCAGCGTCTCCACGCCCACGGGCCCGCCCTTGTAGATGTCTGCGATCATGGCGAGATAGCGGCGGTCCATGGCATCGAGGCCGAGCGAATCCACTTCCAGCCGGGTCAGAGCCTCATCGGCTATCCGGGCGGTCACGGTATCGGCGCTGGCGACTTCCGCGAAATCGCGCACCCGGCGCAGCAGGCGACCTGCAACGCGGGGGGTGCCACGGCTGCGGCGGGCGATTTCGCGCGCGCCTGCAGGTTCGATCGGCAGGCCCATCAATCCAGCCCCCCTGGTGACGACGCGTTCCAGCTCTTCCTCGGTATAGAAGCTGAGCCGCACCGGGATACCGAAGCGGTCGCGCAGCGGCGTGGTCAACAGGCCCTGCCGCGTGGTGGCGCCTATCAGGGTGAAGGGCGACAGGTCGATCCGCACGCTGCGCGCCGCCGGTCCCTCGCCGATGATGATGTCGAGTGCGCGGTCCTCCATCGCCGGGTAGAGCACTTCCTCGACCACCGGATTGAGGCGGTGGATCTCGTCGATGAACAGGACATCGTGCGGTTCGAGATTGGTCAGCAGCGCGGCCAGGTCGCCCGCCTTGGCCACCACCGGACCCGAGGTGGCACGAAAACCGACGCCCAGTTCCTTCGCCACGATCTGCGCCAGCGTCGTCTTGCCGAGCCCCGGGGGCCCGAAGAACAGCGTATGGTCCATCGCCTCGCCGCGCTTCCTGGCGGCCTCGATGAAGACGCGAAGATTCTCCCGCGCGCCCTGCTGCCCAACGAACTCGCCGAGCGACTTCGGCCGCAGCGCCGCATCCGGGTCCTCCGGCTGGCGGTCTGGTGTGTGGAGGGGGATGGGGTCGGTCACTAAAACGGGTTCACCGTGTAGCCGTCCTGTTGGAGGAGGGCGTGGGCAGTCATGGCGCTCAATGCGACTTCGACGCCCGGCAGCAGGTCGGCGGTTTCGTCGAGGCCGAGGCCCGCGGCGCTCTGGCCGCACAAGATGATGCGCACGCCCTCGCCCACAAGCGCAGCGATCAGCGGCGCGTTTGGGTTGGCCGCGCCGTCGAAGCGGGAGGCATAGGCTTCAGCAGTCAACAGGTCCTGCGCTGCCTGCCCGTGGACCACCACCGCCAGCGCCATGTTCTCGCGCGGGACACCGGCAGCGGCGTGCATGTTGAGGAAACGCGCAGCAGCAATAAGCGTGCGGTTCTGGCCGTCTTCCGCCCGCTCCGACCCGTCGAAGCTGTGCTTGAACACCGTGCCTTCGGGGATGATAACGTCCGCCGCGACCGACGCATGCGGTCCATGGCCTGCAAACACCGGGCCATAGCCGAAGCGGCTCGCATCCGGCGTTTGCGCCAGCGCTGCACCCGATGCGGCCAGTGCCGCAATTGCCATGAACAGCTTCATCGCCATCACCCTATCCTGCTGCCTTTTTGAGCGCGATGCGAATGAGTTCACCCTCGCCCGCGCCTTCACCCAATTCGCCTTGCGCTGCAGCGACGGCCTGCGCCGCCACAGCCGGTTTGAAGCCCAGATTTTCCAGCGCCGAAACGGCATCCGCGCTCGCCCCGCCCTTGGGAGCCAAGACCACGCCCCCTTCGCCTGCGGGCAATCCGCCGGCCTTGTCCTTCAATTCGTTCACGATGCGGCCGGCCAGTTTCGGGCCCACGCCATTTGCCCGCGCAACCATCGCTGCATCGCCGCCTGCGCAGGCCTGCTGCACTTCGGCCGTGGACAAGGCGGAAAGGATGGCCAGGGCCACCTTGCTGCCCACGCCTTGCACGCTGGTCAGCAGGCGGAACCAGTCCCGCTCGCTCCCTTCGGCAAAACCCAGCAGGCGCATGTCGTTTTCGCTCACCTGCAGGTCGGTGTAGACCGTGCACGCTTCCCCGGTTTCGCCCAGCGCGCTCAGCGTGCGGGCGGAACAATGGACGAGATAGCCCACGCCGCCGACATCAATGACGGCCCAGTCGGTTCCGGTTTCGTCCAGCAGGCCTTTCAGCTTTGCAATCATGTCGTCTTTCCGGGCATGGTTTGTTCTTGGGGCACAAGAGAAGTTTGGTCCAGCAGGAATGGACAGGCTCCCACAATTGTGGGCAAGAGGCGCTGGTTTCAGGGAGCTGGCATGAGCTGGAATACATTCGGACGCGTCCTGCGCTTCACCACCTGGGGGGAAAGCCACGGGCCGGCAATCGGTGTCGTACTGGACGGATGCCCCCCGGGTATCGCCTTGTCGGAAGACGACATCCAGCCGTTCCTCGACGCGCGCAAGCCGGGGCAGAACAAGTTCACCACGCAGCGACAGGAACCGGACGCGGTCCGCATCCTGTCCGGCGTGTTCGAGGGGCAGGACGGAACACAGCGCACCACGGGCACGTCGCTGTCGCTGCTGATCGAGAACACCGACCAGCGCAGCAAGGACTATTCCGAAATCGCGAACACCTACCGCCCCGGCCATGCCGATTATGCCTATGACGCGAAATACGGCTTTCGCGACTATCGCGGCGGCGGGCGGTCGAGCGCGCGTGAAACCGCCATGCGCGTGGCGGCCGGTGCGGTTGCGCGCAAGGTCATCGGTGACGTGTCGATCCTGGCCTATGTCAGCGAAATCGGCGGAGACCGGATCGACCCGGCCAATTTCGACGCTGGGGAAATTGTCCGCAACCCCTTCTGGTGCCCCGATGCGGACGCGGCCAGGCGATGGGAGGCCCTGGTGGACGACGCGCGCAAGGCCGGATCCTCTCTCGGCGCGGTGGTCGAATGCGTGGCCACGGGCGTACCCGCCGGATGGGGCGCCCCGATCTATGCGAAACTCGACAGCGATCTTGCCTCAGGAATGATGAGCATCAACGCGGTCAAGGGTGTTGAAATCGGCGACGGCTTCGACGCGGCACGCCTGACCGGCGAGGAAAACGCGGACGCCATGTCGCCGGGCGCGAACGGCGTGGAGTTCGCCGCCAACCATGCAGGCGGGGTCGCGGGCGGAATTTCTACCGGCCAGCCGGTCGTGTGCCGCGTCGCTTTCAAGCCGACCAGTTCGATCCTGACGCCCACCCCCAGCATCGACCGCGAAGGCAATGCGAGACAGGTCCGCACGAAAGGCCGCCACGATCCGTGCGTCGGCATCCGCGGCACTCCGGTCGTGGAAGCGATGATGGCCCTTGTCCTGGCCGATCACAAACTGCTGCACCGCGCGCAGTGCGGCTAGCGGACCGTCGGCTAGCGAACCGGTTGCGGACGTTCAACGCTTCTGACAGTCTACCCGTAAGCGAACACGGTTTCGCCATTGAAGAGAATGATGAGAAACATGGCATTTGAACCATTCGGCTATGGCAACCGCTGGTATGACCGAGTTGGTAGTAAGCTGAAGTTGAAAGAATTCGCGGCCGTATGCCTCGTCGTCATAGCGGTGCTCGTTATCTGGCAGCTTGCCGGGTAGCTCGCCCAAGAGCAGACATTTCGCTTCCCACCCAATTCCAGTCATTCTTTCCCATAAAGTACGCCCCCGATGATGCGCCTGACGCAAGAGACGCGTCGTTCTGTTGCGCTTTTCGAAAGTTCCAATTTCTAGATTGAAAATTTCGATGTTCGCAATCGCAACATCTCGCTTTTGTGCGCTGCAACAGCCCCTATCTGGTTCTGACGAGTTTCAACCCGACTATTGGAGAACACCCATGGGTATCATCGGAAGCCAGATCAAACCGTTCACCGCCACCGCCTTCCAGAAGGGCAAGGACTTCTTCGACGTCACGGACGAGGACGTGAAGGGCAAGTGGGCCGTCTTCTTCTTCTATCCGGCCGACTTCACCTTCGTCTGCCCGACCGAGCTGGAAAACCTTGGCGAGCAGTATGCCATGCTCCAGAAGATGGACGTCGAAGTCTACGGCGTGTCGACCGATACGCACTTCAGTCACAAGGCATGGCACGACACGTCCGAAAAGATCGGCAAGCTGGAATTCCCGTTCCTCGGCGACCAGAACCACGTTCTTGCCCGTAATTTCGACGTTCTGCGCGAAGGCGTCGGGCTCGCCGACCGTGCAACCTTCGTCGTCGATCCCGACGGCGTGATCCAGATCATGGAACAGACCTGCGAAGGCGTGGGCCGCAATGCCAACGAACTCGCCCGCAAGATCAAGGCTGCTCAGTATGTCCGCGCCAACCCCGGCCAGGTCTGCCCGGCCGCATGGGAAGAAGGCAGCGACACGCTGGCCCCCTCGCTCGACCTCGTCGGCAAGATCTAAGCGGTAAACGCTGAAGGAAAGGGGCGGCGCGCATGGTGTCGCGCCGCCCCTTTTTCCTGCCCGCCCCCTCCCGTTCCCCGCCATTTCTCCAGGAGTTCCCATGCTCGACCAGACGATGACCCAGCAGCTCAAGACCTATCTCGCCAATCTGCGCGAGCCGGTAACGCTGATCGCCACTCTCGGCGACGATGCGAAGTCGCAGCAGACACGCGAATTGCTCGAAGAGATCGCGGCCCTGCACGATCAAGTGGAGGCGAAGTTCGATGGTGACGATGCGCGGGTTCCCAGCTTCCTGATCCGGCGCGGCGAGGATGCGGACCGGCAGGTACGCTTTGCCGGCCTGCCGATGGGGCATGAATTTACCTCGCTGGTGCTCGCCCTGCTATGGGCTGGCGGCCATCCGCCGAAGGTCGAGCAGGACCTGATCGACCAGGCACGCGCACTGGAAGGTCGCTTCGATTTCGATATGTATTTCTCGCTCAGCTGTCACAACTGCCCGGATGTCGTGCAGGCGCTGACCCTGATGGCGCTGGAAAATCCGGGCGTTACGGCCACGCTGATCGAAGGCGGCACGTTCCAGGACGAGGTCGATGCGCGCGACGTGATGGCCGTGCCCGCGACCTACCTGAACGGCGAGACCTTCTTCAACGGCAAGATGACGCTGGCCGAGATCCTCGCCAAGGTGGACACTGGCGCAGCGGACCGCGCAGCGGCGAAGCTCGACGCGCTCGATCCGTATGAAGTGCTCGTCATCGGCGGCGGTCCCTCGGGCGTCGCCGCTTCCGTCTACACGGCGCGCAAGGGTTTTCGCACCGGCATCGCAGCAGAGCGTTTCGGCGGTCAGTTGAACGACACGCTGGGCATCGAGAACCTTCCCGGCACGATTTACACGGAAGGGCCCAAACTGGCCGACGAACTGCGCCGGCAGGTCGGCGACAACAGCATCGAACTGCTGGAAATGGCCGGGGCGAAGAAGCTCGTGCCCGCGACCAATGACGGCGGAATGCACCGGGTCGAACTGGAAAACGGCGCTGCGCTCGAAGCGCGCTCGATTATCCTTGCCACCGGTGCCCGCTGGCGCTCGCTCGGCGTGCCGGGCGAGGACGAGTATCGGAACAAGGGCGTTGCCTATTGCCCCCACTGCGACGGCCCCCTGTTCAAGGGCAAGGACATTGCAGTCATCGGAGGCGGCAATTCCGGTGTCGAGGCGGCCATCGACCTCGCCAATATCGTGGGCAGCGTGACCCTGATCGAATATGACAGCCAGCTTCGCGCGGACGAGGTTCTGCAGCGCAAATTGCGTGAATTCGACAATGTTACCATCCTGACCTCCGCCCGCACGACCGAAATCACGGGCGACGGAACGCGGATGAGCGGTCTGACCTATGAAAACCGCGAAACCGGCGAAATGCACACGCTGGACCTGGCAGGTGCGTTCATCCAGATCGGTCTCGTCCCCAATACCGAGTGGCTGAAGGACGGCGCGTTGCAGCTCTCGCCGCATGGCGAGATCGTGGTTGATGAACGCGGGGCGACAAATGTACCCGGCGTCTTCGCCTCGGGCGATTGCACCACCGTTCCCTACAAGCAGATCGTGGTCGCCATGGGTGGCGGATCGACGGCGGCCCTGTCCGCCTTCGACTACCTGATCCGCACTGAGCCTGCCGAAAAGATTGCGCAAGCAGCCTGATTTCTCCCGCTGGACGAAAACAGGAGCGCGGATGGTTCGGCCATTCGCGCCCTTTTTCATGTCCGGACAATCAGTAATCCGATGATAACCGCCAGTTTAATCGATTGGACTAATCATACTGCGAGTCGCATACCATCTCCATCACAGATACGATTCCGAGCGAATGGAGAACGATAATGGATGCTAAGACAGGCGATATCAGCGGTGGCTGCCCCTTCACCGGCAATGGCGGAGTTCGCGACCTTCTGGGCCGGACCAACCGCGACTGGTGGCCGGACTCGCTGCAGCTCGACATCCTCACGCAGGGTGGCAAGGGCATCGACCCGATGGGCGAAGACTTCAATTACGTCGAGGCTTTCAATGCCCTCGACTACGATGCGCTGAAGGCTGACCTGAAGGCGCTGATGACCGACAGCCAGGCCTGGTGGCCGGCGGATTACGGCCATTACGGCCCGTTCTTCATCCGTATGGCATGGCACGCAGCCGGCACCTATCGCACGGGCGACGGGCGCGGCGGTTCGTCGAGCGGGCAGCAGCGTTTTGCCCCGCTCAACAGCTGGCCGGATAACGGCAACCTCGACAAGGCGCGCCGCCTGTTGTGGCCGATCAAGCAGAAATACGGCAAGCATATCAGCTGGGCCGACCTCTTCATCCTGACCGGCAATGTCGCCATTGAAAGCATGGGCGGCCCGGTCTTCGGCTTCGGCGGCGGCCGCGCCGACGTGTTCGAGCCTGAAACCACCTATTGGGGCACGGAAGAGGAATGGGTCGACGAAGGCGTCGAGACCCGCATCATCCCCGATGAAGGCAAGGCGCTGGAAAACCCGCTCGCGGCGATCCAGATGGGTCTCATCTACGTCAACCCCGAAGGTCCGGGCGGCAATCCGCACGATCCCGAAGGAATGGCCCGCGACATGCGCGAAACCTTCGCCCGCATGGCCATGAACGACGAGGAAACCGTCGCGCTGACCGCCGGCGGTCACGCCTTCGGCAAGTGCCACGGCGCGGCCCCGTCCGACACCTTCGGCAAGGCGCCCGAAGGCGAGAAGCTGCACACGATGGGCTTCGGCTGGCTGACCGACCCCGAGGAAATCGGCAAGGGCCACATCACCACTTCGGGCATCGAGGGTGCGTGGACGCCCAACCCGACCGAGTGGGGCAATGACTATTTCCGCCTGCTGTTCAAGTACGAATACGAGCTGACCCAGTCGCCCGCCGGGGCCAACCAGTGGACCCCGATCGACCCGGAAGAAGCCGACATGGCCCCCGATGCTCGCGACCCGTCCAAGAAGGTCCCGACCATCATGACGACGGCCGACATGGCGCTGAAGCGCGACCCGGAATACCGCAAGATTTCCGAGCGTTTCCGCGACGACCAGGCGGCGCTGGACGATGCCTTCGCCCGCGCTTGGTTCAAGCTGTGCCACCGCGACCTGGGCCCCAAGGCCCGCTACCACGGTCCCGAAGTGCCGGAAGAGGACCTGATCTGGCAGGATCCGGTCCCGGCCGGCACGAAGCCCTCGGACAGCGCGGTTTCCGACTTCAAGTCGAAGGTGATGGATAGCGGCCTGACCGTCTCGGAGCTCGTGAAGGCAGCATGGGCTTCGGCCTCGACCTATCGCAATTCGGACCACCGCGGCGGTGCCAACGGTGCCCGCGTCCGACTCGCTCCGCAGAAGGGCTGGGCGGTCAACGACCCCGAGGAATTGTCGAAGGTCCTCTCGAAGCTGGACGCCATTCGCGGCGACCTGTCGATGGCCGATGCCATCGTGCTGGCCGGTGCAGCGGCAATCGAGAAGGCGGCCAAGGATGGCGGCCACTCGGTCGGCGTGGATGTGACGACCGGCCGCGGCGATGCGACCGACGAGCACACCGATGCGGAGAGCTTCGAGCCGCTCGAGCCTTTCGCCGACGGGTTCCGCAACTACCTCAAGACCAAGGCGAGCGTGAAGACCGAGGACATGCTGATCGACCGGGCGCACCTGCTCGGCCTCAGCATCCCCGAGATGACAGCGCTGCTCGGCGGCATGCGCGTGCTGGGTGCGAACAGCAACCACTCGGTCCACGGTGCCAAGCTCGGCGTCCTGACCGACCGCGTCGGCACGCTCAGCAACGATTTCTTCGTCAACCTGCTCTCCATGGGCACGGTCTGGGAAGTCGTAGACGAGAGCGGCGACGAGGAATTCGTCGGCAAGGAACGTGCGTCGGGCGAGGAAAAGTACCGCGCCACGCGTACGGATCTCGTCTTCGGATCGAATTCCCAGCTGCGCGCGGTTGCGGAAACCTATGCCGAAACCGGCGGCGAGGAACGCTTCGTGCGCGACTTCGTTAGTGCCTGGACAAAGGTCATGGATGCCGATCGTTTCGACATTGCGTGATCGACCTTCCTGAAGGGAAAACCCTCGGGTCGCAGAAAGCCCTCGGCGTTTACGCCGGGGGCTTTTTTATGCGCCGGTCGGACCCAAAGAGGCCTTGCCGCGTTAATCCCGGTACTCGCGATAGAAGGTTCAAATCATGAGCAAAAAGACCGTCCCGCCCACGACCACGGATGCTGGAATCCGGGTCCAGAGCGAAGAGCATTCCCTGACCGTCGGAAGCGATGGCCCCATCGTCCTGAACGACCATTACCTGCTGGAGCAGATGGCGAATTTCAATCGGGAACGCATTCCCGAGCGCCAGCCCCATGCGAAGGGTTCGGGCGCGTTCGGCTATTTCGAAACCACGCAGGACGTGTCGAAATACACCAAGGCCGCACTTTTCCAGAAGGGTGTGAAGACCGATGTCGCGATGCGCTTCTCGACCGTCGCCGGGGAACGCGGCAGCCCCGATACGTGGCGCGATCCTCGCGGCTTTTCGGTCAAGTTCTATACCGAGGACGGAAATTTCGACATGGTCGGCAACAACACGCCGATCTTCTTCATCCGCGACCCGCTGAAGTTCCAGAACTTCATCCGCAGCCAGAAACGGCGCGCCGACAATGGTCTGCGCGATCACGACATGATGTGGGATTTCTGGACGCTCAGCCCGGAAAGCGCGCACCAGGTTACCTATCTGATGGGCGATCGCGGCGTACCGAAGAACTGGCGCGAGATGAACGGCTATGGCAGCCACACCTACAGCCTGGTGAATGCCGACGGCGAGAAATTCTGGGTCAAGTTCCACTTCCACACCGATGTCGGCGATCAGTCGGGCAATGCCCATCTGACGCAGGAAGAGGCCGTGAAGAAAGCGGGCGAAGACAGCGACTATCATCGCCGCGACCTGTTCGACGCCATCCACGAGGGCAACTATCCCAGCTGGACGCTGAAATGGCAGATCATGCCGTGGGACGATGCGAAGACCTACGACATCAACCCGTTCGATCTGACCAAGACGTGGCCGCACGCGGATTATCCGCTGATGGAGGTCGGCAAGCTGGTGCTGAACGAAAATCCGGTCGACTGGGATACGCAGATCGAACAGCTTGCATTCGAAGTGAACAACATGGTGCCTGGCATCGGCCTCAGCCCCGACAAGATGCTGCTGGCACGCGGGTTCAGCTATGCCGACGCGCACCGCCACCGTCTGGGTGTCAATTACAAGCAGATCCCCGTGAACGCGGCGCGCAATGCGAAGGTCAATTCCTATTCGCGGGCCGGCGCCATGCGGACTGTCAACGCAGTTGATCCGGTCTATTCGCCCAATTCCTATGGCGGCCCTGCTGCCCAGCCCGATACCGGCCCGGAAGCAGGACTATGGCACGCCGATGGCGACATGGTTCGCACGGCCTACAAGCTGCGACCGAAGGACGACGACTGGTCGCAGGCGGGCATTCTGGTGCGCGAGGTCATGGACGACGAACAGCGCGACCGTTTCGTCTCCAACGTGTCCGGCCACCTTGCTGACGGCGTTTCGGAGAAGGTGCTGGTCCGGGCGTTCGACTACTGGAAGAACGTCGATGCCGACATCGGCGAGCGGATCGAGAAGACGGTCCGCGACATGATCGGCGGAAAATCCGAAGCGCCCGGCATGGCGAGCGCGCTATCCATCTCCGGTGAAGGCGCCGCCATGAAGGAAGCTGCCGAGTAGACCCTCAGCTTCCGCGCTTAAGGACGATGTAGAGCGCACCGTCGCCCCCGTGGCGGCGGTGCGCCTTTCGTATGGCGGCGATGGACGCGCCATGTTCGCTCGCCGCGAGCCAGTCGAGGATTTTCGCCCGGATGGCGCCGCGGCTGGTCCCCCTGTCGGCCGCATCGACGGGACGCGGCTTGCCGGTCACGATCATCACGACCCGCGCCCCGGTAGCGCGCGCCTGGAACATGCCGTCCATCAGGCGCCTGCACGCAGCGTCGAGGCCGTGCCCGTGCAGGTCCAGGGAGAAATCCGGCACGATGTCGCCGCTCTTGAGCTTGCGGTCCCAGTGCGAGTCCAGATTGCCGCGCGGGCTCCGCCCCGCAGCGGAAGGAGGTGAAGACATCGGCGTATTCGCTGACTTGCCGGACGATGGCAGGCGGCGGGCCGGCTTCACGAATTTCGGCGGTGTCTTGACGATACGGCCCGGTGTCCCGCCGCCTTCTGTCGCCGTGGACTTTTGCGAAACGCGGGGGTGCAGGGGCACCACTGTCTTCGCCAGCTTCTCCCACGCTTCCGCCTCGGACTGGCTCAGGCCTCCCGGATGGGTCACGCCGAGCGCCTCAGCGCGCCAGCAGGCGTGCGACCGAGCCCTTGGGCAGCAGGATCAGCGCCTGTCCGCCGCTTGACATACCGCCGGCGATGCGGCGCGCATCGGCACCATTGCCCCAGAAGGTGTCGAACCGGTTCGCGCCCTTGATCGCGCCGCCCGTGTCCTGCGCAACCCACAGGCCGTCGGCCACATCGCTGTCCATATCGAGAAATACCGGCGCGCCGTAAGGCACGAACCGCGGGTCCACGGCCACGCTGTCGCGGCCCCGCACCGGCACGGCAATGGAGCCGAGCGGACCGTCCGTCGCCAGCTCGCGGAAGAATATCCAGCTCTGGTTCTCGCGCATGACACCGGGCGCCTGTGCGGGATGATCGCGCAGCCAATCGATGATGCCCTGCATGCTGACGGCATAGTCCGTGCCTTCGCCGATCTCGCCGCGATCTTTCAGCGTGCGCCCGATGGCGGTATATCCGCGTCCGTTCTGGTCGGCATAGCCGATACGCATCAGCGACCCGTCCGGCAGGCGCAGCAGGCCAGAACCCTGTATCTGCAGGAAGAAGAACTCGATCGCATCGGCAGCCCAGGCAATCTCCAGACCCCGTCCGGCGAGCGCGCCCAGCTCGATGGCCTCGCGGTCCCAATAGGGCACGAAGGCGCCGGTCTCGTCAAAGCGGCCCCGCGGAGGGCTGCCCGTCCGCTCGGCCGCCGCCATGTCCGCTGGCCATGCGCGCGTCAGGTCGTCCGGCACGCGGTAGACCGGTACGTCGTAGCCCGGCGCGCGGGTCCGGCTGCCGCGCAGTTCCGGCTCGAAATATCCGGTGGCGAATGCCTCGCCATTGCCGATACGCACGGTGTCGAAGTGTTCTGCGAAGAATGCGCGGCCCCGGTCGTATCGGGCGGTCCGCGCCGCAGTGCAGGCAGCCTGCCAGTCGGCAGGTCGCGTCAGTCCGCTCTTGTCGTCCTTGCCCGTTGCCCAGCTACAGCTTTCGAGGAACGCGGCCAGCGCGGCATTGGCGTCGGCATCGGTGACCGGCAGGCTCGACACAGCCGGCCCGCGCTCCACGCCGAGAAACGCGGCGCTCTGCACTTCGGGGACAGGTGGCGGCGCGATGACCGGACTTGGCGGTTTCGGATCGGTCCCGGCACCGACACAGCTGACGAGCCCCGCCAGCGCTGCCAGTGCCAGACCATTCAGCGCGTGACGCATAGTCCCAGGGGCCCCTCGTTCAATTCCGGCTCCTATGGAGCCTGGCCTTGCCTCAGCCCTCGTCGGTTTCGACGAGCTGCCAGTCGGGACCGGCGGCATCGACATTGCGGGCGAAGGTCCAGATGTCGCGGCTTTCGATCGCATCGTCGAGCGAGCCGGCCACCAGATTGCCGTCGCGATCGCGCGTGACGGCGGCAATATCCGAGACGAAGCGCATGGTAACGCGCGCTTCGCGGCCATCCAGCTCGGCGTCGCGAATGGTCGCGTCCTCGATCCGGATCAGCGTATTGTCCATCGTTTCGCCCGCTTCGGTCCGCGCGTCGATCGCCCCTGCGAAGCCTGCATAGACGTCGTCGTCGCACAGCTCGCGCAGCGTTTCCTTGTCGCCGGTCCAGAACGCCTCGAGGATCATGCCATAGGCGCCCTTGGCCCCTTCGATGAAGCCGAGCACGTCGAAATTGCGGTCTGCTGCGGAAATCGCGCGCACGCCCTGCTCGACAACCGGTAGCATCGCCGTGGCAGGCTGTTCGTCGGTTACCGCAGGCTTCAGCTGGACGACGGGGGGATTGTCTTTCGCAAGCTCGTCACCGGCATCGAACCGGCGCGGGATCGCCTCTTCCTCGTGCTCGGCACGGTTACCCAGCACGGAATAGAGCCGCAATCCCAGGAAGGCGGCAATCATGGCAAGGATTACGATCTCGACAATCACTGTTTACCCTTAACTTTCATCGCCCAATCGCAGGCCGGGCGGCAGCCACTCGGGCCTTTGCCCGCAGACCCTCCATACATAGGGAATGGTGACAATTCCACAACGTGAACTATTGGCCGTGCGGACGGGGCGTGGCGCGCACCGGATGGGCGGGCCGACGGCGCACCGACCGGCCAGCGCGAATTGTTGCCGCCCCCGCTGCATGGTGCTAGGCGCGCAGGCCATTCCAGACCACCAGAACACCCAGAAGAAAGCGAACAAGCCATGGCCGACCAAGGCGACGTCCTCACCGATCTCGATCTCGATCCCGCAGCGACCGGCAACGGCGCGGACAACCAGCCTTCGGTTGGGTTCCTGACCCAGTATATCAAGGACTTCTCGGTCGAGAATCCGAACGCGCCGACATCCTTCCAGTGGAACGAGCAGCCGCAGATCGACCTGCAGCTCAATATCGGCGCGAACGAAGCGGGCGACGGCGTCCACGAAGTCGAACTGAAGCTGAATGCCAGCGCGCGGTCCAACAGCGGCGTCCTGTACGCGATCGAACTGGTCTATGCCGGCCTCGTTGCCATCCGCAACGTTCCCGACGAACAGGCCCACGCTTTCCTTTATGCAGAGGCGCCGCGCATCCTGTTCCCCTTCGCCCGTGCCATCATTTCCGACGCCTCGCGCGATGCCGGTTTCCAGCCGCTGATGCTGGATCCCATCGATTTCAACGCGCTCTACATGCAGCGCCTCGACGAAAAGGCGCGCGAGGAAGCGGCTGCGGGCGGCGAAACCGCCCCGCCGGCCGGGCAGGCCTGATCCGGGCCGCCTGACGCGCCCCCGCTTCCACAACCGCCCACCGCGAGAGGCGTAAGGCCATGAGCCTGCTCAAGAATGTCGGAACCATCGGCGGCCTGACCATGGTCAGCCGCGTCTTCGGTTTCGTGCGCGACGTCATGCTGGCCCGCGTGCTGGGCGCGGGCGGCGTGGCCGATGCGTGGCAGCTGGCGTTCCAGCTGCCCAACATCTTCCGCCGCCTGTTCGCGGAAGGCGCCTTTGCCAGCGCTTTCGTGCCGCTGTTCAACCGGCACATGAAGGAAGGCGACGACTGGTCCGACGCGGAACGGTTCGCCAGCCAGGTGCTCGCCGTGCTGTTGCCAATCCTGGTCGTGTTCGGCGCGCTCATGATGCTGGCAATGCCGTGGGTGCTGCAGGCCTTTGCCAGCGACGAGCTGAGAGCCGACGGGCAGAACTGGGAACTGGCCGTCACGATGGGCCGGATCGCCTTCCCGTATTTGCTGTTCATGAGCCTTGCGACGCTGGTGGGCGCCACGCTCAATTCCCTGTCGCGCTTCGGCGCAGCGGCGGCAGCACCGATCCTCCTCAACATCTGCCTGATCAGCGCGCTTGCTTGGGGCGCCTTGCAATCGGACAGCGAAGCAACGCGCCAGTCCACGGGTCTTTTCCTCAGCGTGGCGGTATCCGTTTCCGGCCTGCTGCAATTGCTGTGGCTGGGATACTGGATGAGGAAGGCGGGCTTCCATATCCGCCTTGCCCGTCCCCGCATAACAGGGGATGTGAAGCAGCTGGGCATCCTGATCCTGCCGGCCGTGTTCGGCGCCGGGGTCTACCAGATCAGCCGCTTCATCGACCTGTTCTTCCTGGGCCAGTTGCCCGAAGGGTCGATCACCTACCTCGCCATGGCCGACAGGTGGAACCAGTTGCCTCTCGGCATCATCGGCATCGCATTGGGCACGGCGATCCTGCCTGCGCTCAGCCGCCATGTCAGCCGCGACGAAGGCGACGAGGCGCAGCGCCTGCAATCCAACGCGGTGGAGCTGGCGATGCTGCTGACCCTGCCGAGCGCGGTCGCTCTGTTCATCACCGGCAGCGCGTTTACTCGCGTTTTCTTCGTCGGCGGGGCGTTCACGCTGGAAGATGCGCTGGTCACGGGCACGGTCGTCTCCGGCCTCGTCATCGGGCTGCCGGCCTATGTGCTGGTAAAGGTGCTGACGCCGAATTTCTTCGCGCGCAAGGATACGCGCACACCGGTCTATACCGCGGCCGCATCGCTGGTTGTGACGGTCGCGCTCAACATCTATCTCGTGCCCCGCATCGGCGTGCTGGCGCTGGCCGTCGCAGGCTCGATCGGGGCGTGGGTGAACGTCGCCCTGCTTTACGCTATCCTCAACAGGCGCGGCTTCTTCCGGCTCCAGTCGATGATCCTCTGGCGACTGGCCCGCATCGCGCTGTCGGCGCTGGCAATGGGCGTCGTCCTGTGGTTCGCCATGCCCTACGGCGAAGGCCTGTTCACAGGCTCCGCGCTGGAACGTGCAGGTGCCATCATCGGCATCATGCTGGTCGGCCTCGTCAGCTTCGTGCTGGCGGCTGCGGCCCTGCGCGTTCTCGACAAGGCGACGGTCCTGCGCCTAATGCGCCGGCAGACCTGAGCTCAAACAGCCCTTCGAACGGATTTTCCATGCGCCCCACAATGCGAGTCGTCTCCGGCATCCAGCCCACCGGCAATCTGCATCTCGGAAACTATCTCGGCGCAATCCGCAACTGGGTGCGGATGCAGGACGAGCTGGAGGACGGGCAGGAATGCTTCTTCTTCCTCGCCGACCTGCACGCCATCAGCATGCCGCACGACCCGGCAGAGCTGAAAAGCGGCACGCTGGAAATGGCCGCCGCGCTGGTGGCCTGCGGAATCGATCCGGCCCGCTCGACCCTGTTCAACCAGGCGCAGGTGCCTGCCCATGCAGAGCTACAATGGCTGCTGAACGGAACCGCCCGGATGGGCTGGCTCAACCGCATGACGCAGTTCAAGGACAAGAGCGGCAAGAACCGCGAAGGAGCGAGCGCGGCCCTGTTCACCTATCCCGTGCTGCAGGCGGCCGACGTGCTGCTGTACCAGGCGACCCACGTGCCGGTGGGCGAGGACCAGAAGCAGCATCTGGAACTGGCGCGCGATATCGCGGCCAAGTTCAATCACGACTTCGCACCGCACGATGCGGACGGGAACGAGGCCCCGGTCTTCACCCTGCCCGAACCGATCAATCCGCCGCAGGCCGCCCGGATCATGAGCCTGCGCGACGGATCGAAGAAGATGAGCAAGTCCGATGTCTCGGAAATGAGCCGGATCGAACTGGTCGACGATGCCGACACCGTCATGAAGAAGGTGAAGAAGGCCAAGACCGATCCGGAACCGTTGCCGTCCGAGCTGGGCGGGCTTGCCGATCGGCCCGAGGCGCTGAACCTCGTCACGATCTACGCCGCTCTCGCCGATACGACGCCCGAAGGTGTCTTGGCGGATTTCGGCGGCGAGGGTTTCGGCAAGTTCAAGCCTGCCCTGGGCGAATTGATGGTCGAGACGCTGAAGCCCATTTCGGGCAGGCTCAACGACCTGCTGGACGACCGCGAAGCGCTCGATGCGATCCTCGCCCGCGGTGCCGCCCGCGCCCGCGAGGCCGCTGCGCCTACCCTGTCGGCGGCCTATGAGGCGCTGGGCCTGCTTCGCCCCTGATCCATGGCATTGAAATCACTTGTATTTTCCGGACCGCGGGAAACATTTGATAGGCCGTGGGTTCAATAGGGGTTCAGGCCGCTTCGCGTAGACCAGCACCAGTTCAAGGGTAAGTCGACGCCGGGCGGGGGGAAGCCAGGCGTCCTGCCTGTTTCTTTTTCGAGGGCCGTGTCATGAATTCGATTTCCAGAAAACGCCTGATGCAGTTTGCCGCCGCACCCCTGATGCTGGCCGGCCTGTCCGCCTGTGCGACCGGCTTCAATGCCGATGTTTCGCGCTTCGCCACCCAGCTCCCCGCGCCGCAGGGACAGACCTATGCGGTCGTGGCGGACGATCCGTCGCTCGCCAGCGGCCTCGAGTTCTCGCAGTATGCGTCTCTCGTGGGCGAGGAGATGAGTGCGCTGGGTTATACCCCTGCAGCATCGCCGGAAACCGCCAGCCTTCTGGTACGGTTCGACTACGGTGTCGATAACGGGCGGGAGCGGGTTCGCTCCACCGGCTTCGCACGCGATCCGTTCTTCGATCCGTGGTACGGGCACAGCCCCTATTACCGCACCCGCCTCTATCGCCATCGCGGCTTCTATCGCCCGACCGCGGCATGGGGATACGGGTATTACGATCCGTGGTTCGGCGCGAACGATGTTCGCAGCTACACCGTCTATACCAGCGGTATCGATATGAAGATCGACGATACGGCCAGCGGCGAGCGCCTGTTCGAAGGCAAGGCGCAGGCCCTGTCGACCAGCAACCGCCTGCAATACCTGGTCCCGAACCTCGTCGAAGCTATGTTCACAGATTTTCCCGGCCGCTCTGGCGAAACGCTTCGTATTTCGATAAAGCCGGAAGAGACAAAGGTTCGCCGCGTCGATTGAGACAAGGCGGAACTCGAGCGCTTCGGGTCGCACCTAAGCGTTAGGGGGAGCGGGTCCATCGCAAGATGGGCCCGCTCTTACCCTTTCTGGCAGGCTATTCCGTAGCGATCAGAGGGCTGCCGAGCCGCCGGTCGAACCGAAGCCGCCCGTCCCCCGCGCCGTATCGTCCAGGCTTTCGACCTCTTCCCATGCGGCGCGCGTGACAGGTGTCAGCACGAGCTGCGCGATCCGGTCGCCGCGCTCGACATTGAAGACCTCTTCCCCGTGATTGATCACGATGATCTTCACTTCCCCCCGGTAGTCGGAATCGACCGTGCCGGGCGCATTGGGCACGCTGATACCGTGTTTCAACGCCAAGCCGGAGCGTGGGCGAACCTGGATTTCGTATCCGGCAGGGATGGCGATGGACAGGCCGGTTGCCACGGCGTGCCGGTGGCCGGGGGCGAGTGCGACCGTCTCGGCCGACACCACGTCCATGCCGGCCGCACCGTCCGTGGCATAAGCGGGCAGGTCCAGCCCTTCCCCGTGGGGCAGGCGCTTGATCCGGACATGTATGGTGTCAGTCATTGCCCGTATCCCCTTCCAATGTCTTTGCAATGCGATCGACCAGTTGCCGGGCGACCTCATCCTTCGGCATTTCGGGCAGAGCCTCCACCCCCTGCCCCCGCACGATGTGAACGGCATTGTGGCTGCCGCCCATGACGCTTTCCCCGACGGGGCCGGACACGTCGTTGGCCACGATCCAGTCCACACCCTTGCGCTTGCGCTTGGCCTTCGCGTTCTGGATCACGTCATTGGTTTCGGCGGCGAAGCCGATCAGCAATTCGGGGCGCTGCTTGTGCGCGGCCAGGTTGGCAAGGATGTCGGGATTTTCCTCCAGCAGCAGAGCGGGCGGCGCGGACCCGCGCTTTTTCATCTTCTCGCCCGCGACATCGCGGGTGCGCCAGTCGGCCACGGCGGCGACCATCACCGCGACATCGCACGGCAGGGAGCTGCGCACTGCGTCGTTCATCTCCCGCGCGGATTCGACATCGATCCGGTCGACGCCGGGAGGTGTCTCGAGATGCACCGGGCCTGCCACCAGAGTGACCCGGGCCCCTGCCGCAGCGGCGGCGGCTGCAATGGCAAAGCCCTGCTTCCCGCTTGACCGGTTGGCGATGTAGCGGACCGGGTCGATGGCCTCGCGTGTGGGGCCCGCCGTGATGAGGACATGCCGGCCGAATAGCGGACGATGGTCCGGTTCGGCCTCGAAATCGGGTTGCCCGGCCAGCGGATCCGCTTCCAGCGGTGTTTCCTCGACCAGCGGCCCTTCGAGCGATGGATTTTCCGCCGAAAATGGCTGCGGCGCCTGGCCACCAGTGCCGGTCGCGACCTCGTGATTGATGGCATGCCGGTCCGTCGGCGGTGCGGAAAGCGCCTTGCCCTTGGGCGCGAGAAGGGGCGCTGCCGGTGCGGGGGCCGGAACCGGATCGGGGACCGGAACCGGCGGCTCTTCGACCAGGCCCTCTTCCTGTTCGCCGGGATCCGGCGTGTCAGTCGCTTCTTGCTCGGCCGGCTGTTCCCAATCGGCCTCGATTTCCTCGGCAGAGCGCCTGCGGGTCGTGCGAGGGATGATGGAAGACAGCAATCCGCCCAAGCCGCCCCGCGCCGGTGGCTCGACCTCCGGTTCCGGCTCCAGCGCCTCGACTTCGTAGACCTCTTGCCCGGCCGGACCATCGCCCGGCTCCATATCCAGCTGGCGCGCGATTTCCCGCCAGACATCGACCGGTTCCGGCAGGCGTCCGGGGCCGAATTCGCCGCAGGCCATGGCACCCGTGTCCGGCTCCATCACGGCCACGCCCGCCTCGCGCAGCCACCCGATATTGCGCTGTGTCGCCTCGTGCTGCCACATGCGCACGTTCATGGCCGGCACGGCCAGCACCGGCTTGTCGGTCGCAAGGATCAGCGTGGTGGCCAGATCGTCGGCGATCCCGGCACTCATCTTTGCAAGCATGTTCGCGGTTGCCGGGCACACCACCACCAGGTCCGCCTCGCGGCTGAGCTGGATATGCCCCATCTCGACTTCGTTTTTCAGGTCCCACAGCGTGGTATGGACCTCGTTCTCGCTAAGGGCGGCGAGGGCCATCGGGGTCACGAATTGCGCCCCGCCTTCTGTCAGGACGCAGGTGACATGGCCGCCATTCTTGCGGATCAGGCGCACCAGCTCGCACGATTTATACGCCGCGATGCCTCCGCCGATCACCAGCAGGATACGGGGCCCCGCCCCGGTCATGGTCGCCATTCCAATGTCATTGTTCGGGTCCACGGCGGGACCGCCCCCTTTGTCAGTCTTGCCGTCCATGCCTAGCGGCAGCGCGCATTCGGGGGAAGGCCTGCCCTTCCAATGGTTACGATTTGCCTAGCATGACCCCATCCGAGGCTTTAGAACAGCCCGCGATAAAGGGGGGAACGATGCGTTTGATACTGTCCGCTGTCCTGTTCGTGATGGGGCTGTTCTACCTTTTCGTGGGCGCCGGGTTCATCGTCAATCCGGTCGCGGCCGGCATCGATTTCGGACTGACCGGCGATGGCGCGAAAGGCCTCTCGACCATGAGGGCCGACATGACCGCCTTTTTCTATGTCGGGGGCGGTGCCATGATCTGGGGCGCATGGAAACGGCGCGGCGACCCGCTGCTGGTTTCGGCGGCCCTGTTCGGCATCGCCTTCATCGGACGCCTCGTCAGCTATTTCGCGGACGGACCCTACCCTGCATGGACGGGACCGATGCTGATCGAACTGGTGACCGTCGTCGTCTGCCTGGCGGCGTGGTGGATCCTTCCCGATCGCAAACCGGCGGGCGACCTGCTGCGTCAGGACCGGTCCGGGTTCTAGCCGACCCAGCCCAGCGCCAGCGCGCCGGCAACGGCGCCCGCGCCCAGTGCGGCTGATACGATGTAGCCGGCCCAGCCGCGCGACCTGGCCTCACGTTGCCGCCGTTCCCAGATGAGCTCGATCTCGGGCAGGGGCGCCGCTTCGGGCGCGCCGCCACGGGGCGGGAAACGCTCTTCCACCCGGCGCACCAGGTCCGGCAGTCGCAGCAGGGTGGACAGGTTTTCCTTCAGCGCATCGGCCAGCGCCGCCTCCGGCCCCAATTCGTCGCGGATCCAGCTGCGGACGTAGGGCGCGCTGACGTCCCACATATTGATCTGCGGGTTGAGCGAGGTCGCGATGCCTTCGACCATCACCATCGTCTTCTGCAAGAGCAGCAGATGCGGCTGCGTCTGCATGTCGAAATCGCGGGTGATGGCGAACAGTCCGTCCAGCATCTGGCCGACCGACAACTCGCTCACCGGCTTGCCGCGCATCGGTTCGCCCACCGCGCGAAGGGCGGTCGCAAATTCGCCGACATCGTGATGGCTGGGGACGTATTGTGCCTCGAAATGGATTTCCGCGACCCGGCGGTAATTGCCCGTCGTCAGGCCATAGAGGATTTCCGCCAGCCACTGCCGCGCGCGCCGGTCGATGCGGCCCATGATCCCGAAATCAATCGCGGCAATGGTGCCGTCCGCCTGCACGAACAGATTGCCCTGGTGCATGTCGGCGTGAAAGAAACCGCCGCTGATGGCCTGCGTCAGGAAGGCCAGCACCAGCCGTTCTGCCAGTTCGGCGGGATCGTGACCGGCGGCGATCAGATCCTCGCGGCGGGATATCTTGATACCGTCGATCCACTCGACCGTCATCACCCGGCCATTGGTGCGGTCCCAGTCGATCGCAGGCACGCGAAAGCCTTCAAAACCGTGCATCGCCTCGGCCAGTTCGCTGGCGGAGGCAGCCTCTCGCCGCAGGTCGAGTTCGGAATTGGTCCAGCGCTTGAAATTGGCGATCGTCAGCGCCGGGCGCAGGCGCGCGGCTTCGCCGCCCATCGCCTCCAGATGCGCAGCCGCCCATTCGTAGGTCGCGATATCGCGGGCGAATTTCTCGCGTATGCCGGGCCGCAGCACTTTGAGCGCGACCTGCCGCCCGTCGCTCGTCACAGCCCGGTGGACCTGCGCGATGGAAGCTGCACCGACGGGATCGGGATCGATCTCCGAAAACAGCGTATCCAGCGGCTGCTCGAACGTGGCTGCCACGGCAGCCTCGATTTCGGAAAAGGGAACAGGTGGCAGATTGTCCTGCAGCGAAAGCAGGTTCTGCGCCGCCTCGTCCCCGACAAGGTCGGGCCGGGTCGCGAGGGACTGGCCCAGCTTGATCGCGGCAGGTCCGATCTCGCGAAACGCCCCGGCATAGTCGGGCGATTTGGGCTGGATCGTCCCGAGCCGCGCGATACGGGTCAGCCGGCGAACCGGATCGGGCGTATTGGGATCGCTCTCGATACCGCGCAGGGCACCGTGCCGCGCGGCGGTCCGGCCCCATTTCAGGAGCCGCCAAATATGGGTCGCTGGCCGTGTCACCCGGTCAGATCTTCCAGCCGGAATGGATTGCGACCGCCCCGCCGAGGATCGGTTCCACCCGCGTCTGCGCGAAACCGGCATCGCGGATCATGCCCTCGAACGCCTCCATCGATGGGAAACGCCGGATCGATTCGGCGAGATAGCGGTAGCTGTCCTCGTCATCGGCGATGACCTTGCCGATCTTGGGCATCAGGCGATGCGAATAGGCATCGTAGATTTCCTTGAAGCCCGGCCATTTCGTGCCGTTGAATTCGAGGCAATAGAAGCGCCCGCCATGCTTAAGGACACGGTATGCCTCGGCCAGCGCACGGTCGATACGGGTCACGTTCCTGATGCCGAAGGCGATGGTGTAGGCATCGAACTGCCGGTCGCCATAGGCCAGTTGCTCGGCATCCTGCCGCGACCAGACGAGGCCTGAAATACCCCGGTCCATCGCCCGCTCGACCCCCACGTCCAGCATTTCCTGGTTGATGTCGGCGACGGTGATGTCCGCCCCCTTCGCCGCCATGCGAAAGGCGATGTCGCCCGTCCCGCCCGCCATGTCGAGGATGGCTTCGCCCGGCTGCGGCTTCACGCGGCGCACGAAGCGGTCCTTCCACAGCCGGTGCATCCCGCCAGACATGGCGTCGTTCATGATGTCGTACTTGGCAGCGACGTTCGAGAAGACTTCGCCGACACGGCCGGCCTTCTCCTCGGCGGCGATGTCTTCATAGCCGAACGAGACGGTTTCTTTCGGGGCTTGGCTCATGGGCAGCGCCTTAGGAGAGAATGCGGTGGCGTCATAGTGTTTTGCCGGTTTGCATGCGTGCCTGTAAGGGGAGGACATGCCCGAACTTCCGGAAGTAGAAACAACGGTCCGCGGTCTTGCGCGGTTCCTAGAAGGCGAACGGATCGTGCAGGTCCGCGTCAACCGGCCCGACATGCGCCGCCCCTTCCCCCCCGATCTCGTCCAGGCACTGACGGGCGCACGCATCGATTCGCTGGGGCGGCGGGCGAAATACGGGCTGCTTCATACCGACAGAGACCGGACGATGATCTTCCACCTGGGGATGAGCGGGCGCTGGCGAATCGATCCGGAGGAACCGGACAGGCATGATCACCTGGTGCTGGAAACGCAGGATCACCGCTTCGCCCTGTGCGACCCGCGGCGATTCGGCTGGGTCGACCTGGTGGATACAGCGGCGCTCGACCAATGGCCTTCCTTTGCAGGGATGGGCCCCGAACCGCTGGGCGATGCGCTGACCGCACGGCACCTGCGCAGCGCGCTTGCCGGACGCAAGCAGGCGATAAAGCTGATGCTGCTCGACCAGTCGGTCGTGGCCGGGCTCGGCAACATATATGTGTGCGAGGCGCTGTGGCGCGCCCGGATCAATCCGAAGAAGGCGGGTGGGCGGGTGTCGCTGGCCGCGCTGGAGCGGCTGGTGCCGGAAATCCGGTCCGTGCTCGAACAATCGATTCGCGATGGAGGATCGTCTCTGCGGGACTACGCCCGGCCCGATGGGGAGCTCGGCTATTTCGCGACGCGCTTCGACGTATACGGACGGGAGGGCCAGCCCTGCCACCGGGCGGATGGCGGCGTCATACGGCGTTTTGCGCAAGGCGGGCGAAGCACGTGGTATTGCCCCCGCTGCCAGCGATAGGCATAAATGGTGCGAACGCAGGCGGGGCGCACCACGCAAAGATTCATTGACGCAGCGCCCCTTGCCACTTATGTGGCGCACTTCACGGCGTTTCGGCGCCGCCTTTTTCGTATTCACGAACCAGTTTCATCGGGCCGACCATTTGACGGCCAGAGATCAAGGACGACCATGGCCAATACGCCGCAAGCTCGCAAACGCATCCGTCGCAACAATCGCCGTGCCGAAATCAACGGCGCGCGCATGAGCCGCATCCGTTCGTACCTCAAGCAGGTCGAAACCGCGCTCGAAAGCGGCGACAAGAAAGCGGCTGCCGATGCGCTGCACACCGCCCAGCCGGAACTGATGCGCGGCGTGGCACGCGGCGTCCTGCACAAGAACACGGCCGCCCGGAAGATGAGCCGCCTGAGCAAGCGGGTCGCCGCTCTCTAAAACCGGGCCCGCGGCACCTTGCCGCAGGTTATATTCGAAGGGGTCGCAAGCCGGTGGTTTGCGGCCCCTTCGCGTTTGTTACGGTCATGTTTCAAGTACTGTCACAAAACTCCAGGGTTTCCCGCGATTCGCAGAGCGGGGATGCTCAAAACTGTTGGTAAACAGCTGTTTAAACGGACGCCTGCGGGGTTGCGCCGAGTCAATTTCTTTATTTCAGATTTTTTACCTCCCGCGCCTTGCGACTCACGCCGCTTGCCTCTCTAAAGGTGTTCGAGCCGACCACGGGACAGGATCGGTTCTTGCAGATTCGAGTAATGGGGGAAGGTCCGGAAACCTGGTTTCCGGTCTGAGGCGAAGCCTTGCCTTTCACGGATGGATTGATGCGCCGGATCATCGTGATTCCGGCGGCGGAAGAGGTGTGCGTAATGGCGAACGGCAATGGCAACGGTGCAGCAAGGCGCAAGGGCGATGCGCCGGAAGACCAGGACGCGATCAATCTCGCTGCCGACTGGTCCGACATCAGCCAGGGCCTGCGCAAGGATCTGGGCCACCAGCTTTACAGCCAATGGATCAAGCCGATCCAGCTTGGCGGCATCGATCCCGAAACCGGCGTCCTCGACCTCTATCTGCCGACCGAGTTCAGCGCGAACTGGGTTAACGACCGCTTTGCCGATCGCCTGACGCTGGCATGGAAAATCGCCCGCAGCGAGATTCGCAGCGTGAAGATCCAGGTTCACCCCGGACGCCAGAAGCTGGCCGACCTGCCGGTGGGCGATGGTCGCCGCCCGGCCAATGACGGGCTCGACATCGGGTCGATGCTGGCAGGGGCCGGCACTATCGGCCAGTCGGGCTTCACCAGCTCCGTCGGGCTCGACCAGTCGCTGACGCTGGCGGCTTTCGTGACGGGCGAGACCAACATTCTCGGCTACAATGCCGCGCAGCGCATGGCCGCGGTCGAAACGCCGCAATTCAGCCCGCTTTACCTGAAAGCGGCGACCGGACAGGGCAAGACGCACCTGCTGCACGCCATCGGCCACCAGTATCTCGCCAGCCATCCGCGCGCCCGCATCTTCTATTGCAGCGCCGAACGGTTCATGGTCGAATTCGTCCAGGCGCTGAAGTCGAACCAGACGATCGAGTTCAAGGCCCGCTTGCGCAGCTTCGACCTGCTGCTGGTCGACGACATCCAGTTCATCATCGGCAAGGCCTCGGCGCAGGAAGAGCTGCTCTACACGATCGACGCCCTGCTGGCCGAGGGCAAGCGGCTGGTCTTCGCCGCCGACCGCGCACCTCAGGCGCTGGACGGGGTGGAACCGCGCCTGCTCAGCCGCCTGTCGATGGGCCTCGTCGCCGACATCGCGCCCGCCGATATCGAGCTGCGCAAGAAGATCCTCGAAAGCAAGCTGACCCGCTTCGCCCCGCTCAACGTGCCGGAAGACGTGATCGACTTCCTCGCCCGGACCATCACGCGCAATGTTCGCGAGCTGGTCGGCGGCCTGAACAAGCTTATCGCCTATGCGCAGCTGACCGGCCAGGTCGTCTCCCTGCAACTGGCGGAAGAGCAGCTGACCGATATCCTGTCCGCCAACCGCCGGCGGATCACGATCGACGAGATCCAGCGCACGGTCTGCCAGTTCTACCGCATCGACCGCAGCGAGATGTCGAGCAAGCGCCGCGCCCGCGCCGTCGTGCGGCCGCGCCAGGTGGCGATGTATCTTTCCAAGTGCCTGACCCCGCGCAGCTATCCCGAGATCGGGCGCAAGTTCGGCGGCCGCGACCATTCCACCGTCATCCACGCCGTGCGCCTGATCGAGGACCTGCGCGAGCGCGATGCCGACATGGACGGCGACGTGCGCAGCCTGCTGCGCCAGCTGGAAAGCTGAGTTCTCGACAAGCTGCGCACAGGCTGTCACCAGCCTTTGCCATGAGCCTGTCACAACCCTTGTCTCCGGCCCGCGCCGAGCGTTTCGCCCGTCATATCGTCCTGCCGGAAATCGGCGGAGCCGGTCAGGCCGCGCTGGCCGCGGCGCATGTCGTGCTGGCCGGGCTCGGCGGGATCGGCGCGCCGGTCCTGCAATATCTGGCTGGGGCCGGGATCGGGCGCTTCACCCTGCTGGACGATGGCGAGGTCGAGGCAAGCAATCTGCAACGCCAGACAATCTATACGGAGCGCGATATCGGCCACGGGAAGGCCGTCTCCGCCCGGCGCTGGGTCGCCAATTTCGACCGCGAATTGCAGGTGCGGATCGAGGACGCACGGATCGGTAGCGGCAATGCCGCGGGGCTGGTCGACGGCGCGGACCTCGTGATCGACGGAACCGACAATTTCGCCACGCGGCTGGCGATTTCCGACGCCTGCGTTGCAGTGGGCGTGCCGCTGCTGTCAGCCGCCGTGGGCCGTTTCCAGGGACAGGTCGGCGCGTTTGCCGGGCACTTGCCGGGCCAGCCCTGCTACCGCTGCTTCGTTGGCGATGCCTTCGACGCCGAAGACTGCGACACCTGCGCCGAGGACGGCATCTTGGGCGCCATGGTCGGCTGGACCGGCAGCTTCGCCGCGATGCAGGCGGTGCGGGTGTTATTGGAGCGCAAAGCTGCGTTCGGAGACCCGCAATGGGGCAAGTTGCATCTTATGGACGGCCTGAAGCCGGGAATGCGGACGCTGACTATCGGCAAGGATGCGAATTGTGGAGGGTGTGGTTTAAGCTGAAGCTATCTAATGTTTTATTAGTCGAGATGTGCCAACTCATAGATTTCAGAAATTTCAGTGACGCAGGCCTTCTACGTTTTTCGCCGACATTTTATAGGTCATTGCTTTAGATGCCAGCAGGAATTTATATCGAGCCAATAAGGCAAAGCGTTTTTCTCCTTTCTCTTTCATCCGAGAAACAGATAGAACTTTTGTGCGAAACAGGCTGTCTATTGCGCGACGATATCAGATTCTCCGATACGATCGAGGATTTGCCCGACGATTTTTTCGAAAGCATGGTTCCCGTGATCAGCCAGGATCCTACTGAAATGTATGGGGCGTTCCCGGGTTTGGAAAAATTGAATGAGTTTATGGAACGTGCGTTTGCTGACCAGCGTATGTTCACGGTCCAAGCACTCAAATTCTTTCCCGAATGGGATGTTATCCGTAAGCTTGCGGAGCAAGCCTTGCGCGATCCCGGTCTTGGTAACAGCGTGTGGAGCAGGTCGGTTTCCGGTCTTTCACTTAAGACAAGAGCATTCACTTACCTGAAATCTCACTCACCCACTCCGGTACCAGTTCGCCCGCCTTGCCGTGGCGCGATTCGTCGAACCAGTGTGAGCCTTCGCTCGGCTCGAGATTCAGCTCCAGCGTCTTCGCCCCGCCCATCTTCGCTTCCTGCACGAAGCCGGCGGCGGGGTAGACGGCGCCCGATGTGCCGATGCTGACGAACAGGTCGCATCCCGCAAGCGCGGCATAGATGCGCTCCATCTGGTAGGGCATTTCGCCGAACCACACGACGTCGGGCCGGAGGGCCGGTGTCCCGCAGGCCGGACAGGCCGGACCATCGGCAAGGGGGCCGGTCCATGCATGGCGCGCCCCGCAAGCAGCGCACAGGGCGCTGAGCAGTTCGCCATGCATATGCAGCGGAGAAGCGCCGGCACGCTCGTGCAGGTCGTCCACATTCTGGGTCACGAGGAGCAGCCGGCCGGAAAATTCCCGCTCCAGCTTCGCCAGGGCATGGTGAGCCGGATTCGGCTCTACCTGTTGGACGGCCGCCCGGCGCATATCGTAAAACCGCTGGACGAGAGCGGGATCGCGGGCGAATCCTTCGGGCGTGGCGACATCCTCGACCCGGTGCTGCTCCCACAGGCCGCCCGCGTCCCGGAACGTATCGATACCGCTCTCCGCGGAAATTTTTGGGCCTGTCAGGATGACGATTGTGCGAATGTCTGCCATGGCCCCTATCAGACAGGTTAGCGGCGAGGGGCGCAATGGCACGCATCGGCATTATCGGCAGCAAGGGACGCATGGGGGCGGCAATCGCCGACGTGCTGGAGGCATCGCCCGACCTTACCCCAGCGGGCGGCATCGCTCTTGGCGACGATCCGGGTGCCCTCGCCGCCAAGAGCGATGCGCTGGTCGACTTTTCCGCCCCGGCCGCGCTGCAAGGCAATTTGCAGGCTGCGAAGGAGGCGGGCATCCCCGTCCTGATCGGCACGACGGGGCTGGAAGAGGCGCATCACCAAGCCATCGAGGACGCGGCGCGCGCCATTCCCGTGCTGCAGACGGGCAACACCTCGCTCGGTGTGACGCTGCTGGCGCATCTGGTGCAGGATGCTGCGCGCAGGCTGGGGCCGGAATGGGATATCGAGATCGTGGAGATGCATCACCGGATGAAGGTCGATGCCCCGTCGGGCACGGCGCTTCTCCTGGGCGAAGCGGCTGCACGGGGCCGCGGCATCGACCTCGCCGCCCACACCGAAAGCGGGCGCGACGGCCATACCGGCGCCCGGGGCGAAAGCGCCATCGGCTTTGCGGCCCTGCGCGGCGGCACGGTGGCAGGCGATCATTCGGTGATCCTTGCAGGAGAGCAGGAGCGCATCACCCTGTCGCACATGGCAGAGAACCGCAGCATCTTCGCCCGCGGCGCAGTGCGCGGTGCGCAGTGGCTGATCGGGCGGAAGGCCGGGCGATATTCGATGAACGACGTATTGGGGCTGTGGAGGGCTTTGCCGTCCTGTCCGGCCTGTTCCTGGCCATCCTGCTGACCATCATCGGGTACGGCATGGCCATGCGGGACGATCCGCGCCCTTTCATGCTCCCCATCCTTGTCGGCGCGGCGTCCCTGCTGCTCCTGCCGCTGGGATACTGGATGATCGCGAAGCGCCGGATGCGCCATGTCGGAGGCGGAATTGCCACGGGCGCGATGTTGGTGGCGCTGGCCGCGCTCTGGCTGTGGCTGCTGCGCGGTGCGGGAATGTGGACGACCCATGCCATGCCCCTCGTCATCTGGAGCGCGGTGTGGCTGGTCGCCAGCCTGCCGTTCCAGCGACTGGTCGTGAAGGAATGGCGCAGGAGAAAACATCTGTGACCAAGGATCAGATCTTCGAATTCTTCCGGCGGCTGGCGGACGACAATCCCGAGCCCGAAACGGAACTGGAATACGGCAATTGCTACCAGCTGGTCGTGGCCGTCGCCCTGTCGGCGCAGGCAACCGATATCGGCGTGAACAAGGCGACCCGCGCCCTGTTCGCGGCCGTCGAGACGCCGCAGCAGATGCTGGATCTGGGGGAGGCTGGCCTCAAGGAGCACATCAAGACGATTGGCCTGTTCAATTCCAAGGCGACCAATGTCATCGCGATGAGCCGGATGCTGGTCGACGAATATGGCGGCGAAGTGCCGGATACACGCGACGATCTCGTCCGCCTGCCCGGCGTGGGGCGCAAGACGGCGAATGTCGTCCTCAACTGCTGGTTCAAACAGGAAACGTTTGCCGTCGACACCCACATACTGCGCGTCGGCAACCGCACCGGCCTCGCCAAGGGGAAGACGCCGGAACAGGTCGAGACGAAGCTGGACAAGCGCGTCCCCCAGCCCTTTCGCCTGCATGCGCATCACTGGCTGATCCTGCACGGACGCTATGTCTGCAAGGCGCGCACGCCCGAATGCTGGCGCTGCCCCGTCATCGACCTGTGCAGCTTCCGCAAGAAGGTCATGGAACCGCCGGCCCGGGCGAAGGGTTCAAGGAAAGCAGGCTGAAATGCCGCGCTGCGCTGCGCCGCGTATCCTGCACGACAGGAGCCCGCCCATGCCCGTTCGCACCTTCCCCGCCTTCGCCCGACCCATGGCGCGCATAGCCGCTTCGCTGGCCGCGATAACCGGCCTTGCCGCCTGCAACGCCTACGCCGACACGGACAGCTTCGTCAGCGATGCCCCGGCTGCTCGTGTGGTGGGAGAGCCGGTCAGTTGCCTCAGCGCCAGCCGGATCCGTTCGACGGTGGTGCATGACGACCGGACGATCGACTTCGAGGTAACGGGCGGCGACATCTACCGCAACACGCTGCCCAATCGCTGCCCGCGACTGGGGTTCGAACGCTCGATTTCCTACGATATTCGCGGCGGGCGGCTTTGCAGCCCGGAATTCATCTATCCGCTGGAAAGCATCGGCGGCGGCATCCAGCGCGGGGTCGGCTGCGGTCTCGGCGAATTCGTACCGGTGGAACTCGTCCGGGACGACCCGGCCTGACGCAGGCTGCCGCCTAAACGTCGTCGGCGGAGATCATTTCCTCGCGGTCGATCTCGCCCGTCATCACGGCAACGGTCGTGGCGATGGCCGCATCCCCGCTCACATTGGTCGTGGTGCGCATCATGTCCATGATTCGGTCGACGCCGGCCACGAAGGCGATGGTTTCCAGCGGCACGCCCACTGCGCCGAACACCAGCGCCATCATGATGAGGCCCGCGCCCGGAATACCGGCGGCGCCGATGGCGGCCAGCGTGGCGAGGATCGAGATCAGGAAGTAATCGCCCCAGCTCAGGTCCACGCCGAAAATCTGCGCGCCGAACAGCGTGGCGAGGCCCAGATACATCGCGGTGCCGTTCATGTTGATCGTCGCACCCAGCGACACGACGAAGCTGGACACGGACGGGCTGACGCCCAGGTTGCGCTGGGTGCAGCGCAGCGTCACAGGCAGGGTCGCGTTGGAACTGGCGGTGGAATAGCTGACGGCCATCGCGTCCACGATCCCGCGGAAGAAATCGCGCACCGGCAGGCGGGCGATGAACTTGATCATCGCCGAATACATGACGAAGATGATGATCAGGCAGCCTGCGTAATTCAGCGCGACCAGCTGGGCCAGGGCGGCAAGCGCGTCGAAGCCCAGCGTCCCTGCGACCCATGCCATCAGGGCGAAGACGCCGAAGGGCGTCAGCTCCATCACGATCAGCGTCACCTTCTGCATGATGATCGCGCCGCTGTCGAAGATGCGCTTGACCGGCTCCCCGTCCTTCTCCGCCATCAGGATGCCGATGCCGATCAGCAACGCGAAGACGATCAGCGGCAGGACCTGTGCGTCCGCCATGACCTGAACCGGGCTTTCGGGGATGATCGACAGGACCATGTCGACCGCCGTCGTCTCGTTCGGTTCCGGCGTCGCGCCTTTCTCGATCGCGCTGGTATCGACCCCTGCGCCGGGCGCAAGGACGGTTCCCATGCCGAGGCCCAGCCACACCGCGATCTGCCCCGTCACCACGAACAGCAGCATCGCCCGGCCGCCCACGGCGCCCAGTTTCCTGAGATCGCCGATCGCCGCGACGCCCGCCACCAGGCTGAAGAAGATGAGCGGGACGACCAGCATCTTGATCGACTTGATGAAGAAGTCGCCGATCCACTTGATGCTTTCCGCCTCCGGTCCCCATGCCCAGCCGGTCAGGATGCCCAGGATCAGGGCGGCGACGACGCGCTGCCACAGCGGGATTGCAAACCAGGTGCGAAGCATAGGTGGTGGCCCCCCTCGGACCGATCAGTCGGTAAGAGCCGCCCTTGCGACCCGTGCATAGATGCGGCTTAGCGTATCGAGGTCCTGCAGCGCCACCGCCTCGTCGGTCTTGTGCATGGTTGCATTGACCAGGCCGAATTCGATGACGGGGCAGACCGCGCGCAGGAACCGGGCATCGGACGTGCCGCCCGTGGTCGACGCCTCTGGCACCACGCCCGTTTCGGCTTCCACGGCAGCCGCGATGATGTCTGAAAATTCGCCCGGCGGCGTCAGGAAGGGCTCGCCCGAGATGATCGGTTTCGCCACGCCGCCATGCTTGCGGGCAATCGCCATGACCTTCTCGGACAGGGATGCGCCCGAATGCCGGTCGTTGAAGCGGATGGAGATGCGCGCTTCGGCGCGGGCGGGAATGACATTATGCGCGGCATTGCCGACTTCGAGGTCGGTAATCTCGAGATTGCTCTGCTGGAACCAGTCGGTCCCCTCATCGAGTACGAGCGCGTCCAGGTCCGCCAGCATGGCCACCAGCCTGGGAATCGGATTGTCGGCCAGGTGCGGATAGGCGACATGGCCCTGGCTGCCCTCGACCTCGAGCCAGATATTGACCGATCCCCGCCGGCCGATCTTCATCATGTCGCCCAGCCGGTTGACGCTAGTGGGTTCGCCGACGAGGCACAGGTCCGGTTTCTCCCCGGCCTGCTCCATATATTCGATGAGAGCGCGCGTCCCGTGGAGCGCGGGTCCTTCTTCGTCCCCGGTGATGATGAAGCTGATCGTGCCGGCGTCCGCTTCGACATCCGCGGCGGCTGCGACCATCGCGGCGATCGCGCCTTTCATGTCGACCGCGCCGCGCCCGTAGAGCAGGTCTCCGCGCACTTCCGGCTCGAATGCATCGCTGTGCCAGCCATTGCCCGGCGGGACGACATCAAGGTGCCCGGCAAAGGCGATATGCCTCGATCCTTCGGGACCGCGGCGGATGGCGAACAGGTTCTCGACCGGTGCTTCGGGCGTGCCCTCCTCGCCTTCTCCGCGCGTAAAGCGGTGAACCTCGAAGTCCAGCGGTTCGAGCATGGCCTGCATCACGTCGAATACCTCGCCGGTCGCGGGGGTCACGCTATGCGCGGCCATCAGGCGCTTTGCGTAGTCCAGCGCATCGCTCATGCGCCGTCCTCCTGCGGCAAGGAGCCGGGGGCCATCGCGCTGTCGAGCAACTGTGCGATCCTGAGCCCTGCCTGCGTCACACGACGCTCAGCTACGGGAATCGCTTCGGCGATGGCTTCCTGCGACAAGGCCGTGCGATCGGGAAAGCTGCCGTCGCACGGATTGCAGTCGTAAGCCTGGCGGTAGATGAAGCTGCGGCTGATCTGCCAGCTCTCGCGGCCCCAATCGGCCGGACCGCCGCCTGCCAGTTCGGCAAGCTCCGCCGCGCCATACCGACGCACCAGCGAGGGGCGGGCGCTGGTGATCGCGCGCTCGGCCAGCGGGCCGTCCCAGATCCAGTGCAGGTTGAGCTCCGGGACGATGCCGTAATCGACCACCCGGTCGTTGCCACCGCGATCGTCCCAGTCGCCGGAATGCAGCGGCATGTGGATGTCGCCTGCGAAGTGGGCCATGAAGGCGAGCGCTTCCAGCCGGACATTGTCGGGCAGGCTCTCGTCGGCGAGGATGCGGTGATTGCGGGTCACCTGCGCGCTGACGCAATTGCCGCCCGAGCAGTTCTTGCGCACATCATAATCCTGCGTCACCGGCTCGGTCTGGTAATGCCAAGCGGCGGTGTAGCCCCACCGCCAGCCCTCACGCCGCACGCAATCGGGCCAGACGGTCGCTTCGGCCATCGTCGACAGCGGGCAGTCGGGCGTGCCGATCTGCGGCTCGGCGGCGTAGAGGCGGTCGATCGCAGCGCGCGTATCGGGGCGGATATTGGCGAGCGCGATCTCGCCGGTAACGGTGTGCGCGAAGAAGCCCCACGCCATCGCCGGCGCTGCCTGAAACGCGAGCGTGACGCTCGCCAGAACGGTCAGGAAACGCATCATTCCTCGCCCGCCGCGGTCCATTCCGATCTTTCGATGACCCATTCCTCGTCCTCGGCTGCGGCGATCCATGCCTGCAGCCATTCATGTTCCCACATCGCCTCCATGTAACCTTGCGCGAAGCCGGGCAGCTTGAAGCCATAGGTCAGGAAACGGCTGACGACCGGCGCGAAATAGATGTCGGCAGCGCCGAACGTGCCGAAGAGATAGGGCCCGCCCTGCCCGAAACGCGCCCGCGCCTCTGCCCACAGGCCGAGGATCCGCACGACGTCCTGCCGCGTCTGCTCGGAAATCTGCACGCCTTCGAACCGCTTGCGGATATTCATCGGACATTCCGCCCTGAGCGAGGCGTATCCGGAATGCATTTCCGCGACCATGGCACGGGCCATGCCGCGGGCGGCGTCGTCCTTCGGCCAGAACCGGTCGCGCCCCACCTTGTCGGCGAGATATTCCAGGATGGCGAGACTGTCCCAGACAACCGCGTCGTCGTCCCACAGGATGGGCACCTTGCCATGACTCGCGGCCAGCGCCTGGTCGTCCGACTTTGCCTGTTCCCACTGCTCACCGAACATCGGGACCAGTATCTCTTCGAAGGAGAGACCGGACTGCTTGGCGGCCAGCCAGGCCCGCAGGCTCCAGCTGGAATAATTCTTGTTGCCGATAATCAGCTTCATGTGCCGGTCCCACCAGATTGACGTGCAACAGGCGGGCTAGCTGTTCAGAATGCAAGTGTCGATACTGAACGGATCAAGAGCCGGCCGGGTCGACGAAGGCTGCGATATCCTCAAGCGCCGGAGAATTGCCGCGCAGCGGTTTTGCGATGGATGTGATGATGCCGACATGGCCGACGCCCGGGTAGATTTTCACGTCTGCAGGGGTCCCGCCAGCGCGAAGTTTTTCGGCAAGCTGGCGGCTGTTGCGCGGCTCGACCGTGGTATCGTCTGCCCCTGTCAGCAGCAAGGTGCGCGGATCGCCCGCGCCTGCCCGGGTGATGGGCTGTGTTTCCGCCGGTTCGGGCCAGTTGCCGAACGCAGCCTGCGTCACCTCGCCCTCGAAAGGCGCAAAGTCATAAGGTCCGGCAAGACCCACCCAGCCATCGATAGCGGTGCGATCGGAGCCCAGCCACCGCTCGTCCAGCGCCAGCATCGCCGCGATATAGGCACCGGCGGAATGACCGATGAGAACGATCCGATCGGGATCTCCGCCATATTGCGCGGCATGCTTGCGCGCCCACCGGACAGAAGCGGCACCATCCTCCACGAATGCAGGATAGCGCACGTCGGGGACCAGCCGATAGTCGGGAACCAGCGTCACGAAACCGCGGGCGGCCAGGGCCCGGCCCACAAAATCATAGCCGGTACGCGTCCCGCTGTTCCAGCTTCCGCCGTAGAAGAACACGACAACGGGGCGCGCTCCACCGGCTTCGGGCGCATCGGCATCCGGCGTGAAGATATCGAGTTTCTGCCGTTCTTCGCTGCCATAGGCTATGGCTTCGGCAACCTGCCGGGAAGCCCCGTCCTTCGGGATGACGGCATTGAAGGTCTTGAGCGGCGAACAAGCCGCCAGCGCGAGCATGCCCACCATCGACAAAGCGGTCTGTCCTGCAATTTTCATTCGTGCCCGATCACACCGCATCTGCCACCACGGCCGCTCTCAGGGCGGCGATCCCCATGCCTTTTTCGGCGCTGGTAATATGTAGCTCAGGGAAAGCGGCGGGATGCTTCTTCGCTTCTTCGGCTACCCTGGCCGCAGTCGCCTCCAGCGCGCTGGCCTTGATCTTGTCCGCCTTGGTCAGGACAATGCGGTAACCTACCGCCGCTTCGTCCAGCATCTTCATCATGTCGCGGTCGACGTCTTTCAGCCCGTGGCGCGCATCGACCAGCACCAGCGTGCGCGCCAGCACGGCGCGGCCGCGAAGATAGGTGCGGACCAGCTTCTTCCACTTGTCGACGACCGCCACCGGCGCTTTTGCAAAACCGTATCCGGGCATGTCGACGAGGCGGAATTGCAGCGGCTCGCCGACCTCGAAGAAATTGAGTTCCTGCGTCCGGCCCGGCGTGACCGAGGCGCGGGCAATCGCCTTGCGCCCGGTCAGCGCGTTCAGCAGCGACGACTTGCCGACATTGGACCTGCCGCAAAAGGCGATTTCCGGGACCACCGGGTCGGGCAGGAATTTCAGCTGCGGGGCGGACAGAAGGAAATCGACGCGCCCGGAAAACAGCCTTGCCGCGGCCTTTTCCTCCGGCGTTTCAGGGGAGCCGATCACGCCTTCTCTTCTTTCGCCCTTGCCGCGTCGCGCTCTTTCTCGGCCCTTTCCTTTTCCACCGCGGCCCGCAACTGCGGATGCTTGGAATAGAGATATTTCTGCTGCGCCAGCGTCAGGATGTTCGACGTATTCCAGTACAGCAGCAGGCCGGCGGCGAACGGTGCCATCACGAACATCAGCACCCACGGCATGATGTTGAAGATCTGGCGCTGCACGGGGTCAGTCACCGGGTTGAGCTGGAAGGTCAGCCACATGGTGAAGCCGAGCAGCACGGCCAGCACGCCGATGCCGAGGAAGCTGGGCGGCGTGAACGGCAGCAGGCCGAACAGGTTCAGGATCATCGCCGGGTCGGGCGCGGAAAGATCCTCGATCCACAGGACAAAGGGCTGGTGGCGCATCTCGATCGCCAGGATCAGGACCTTGTAGAGTGCGAAGAAGACCGGGATCTGCAGCAGCATGGACAGACACCCGGCGAGCGGGTTGATGCCCTCGTCCTTGAACAGCTTGCTCATTTCCTGCTGCTGGCGCTGCTTGTCGTCCTTGTAGCGTTCCTGCAGCACCTTCATTTTCGGCTGGATGGCCTTCATCGCGGCCATGCTGGCAAAGCCCTTCTGCGCGATGGGGAACATCAGGCCGCGCACGATGACCGTCAGAAGGATGATCGCGACACCGAAATTGCCGACCGCCTCGAACAGGGTGCGCAGCAGCCACAGCAGCGGCTTCTCGAACCAGCGGAACCAGCCCCAGTCGATGGCAAGGCCGAACTTCTCGATCCCGCCGTCTTCATAGGCGTCCAGGACCGCGCTTTCCTTTGCGCCTGCAAACAGCTGCGTGGTGCGGGTGACCTGCCGGCCTGCGCCGATCGTCGCGGGCTGGTAGATCACGTCTGCACGGAAGGTCGTATCGTCCAGCGCGCGGAAGGCGCCGTCGGGATTGGAGCCGCTTTGCGGGACGAGCGCGCTCAGCCAGTAGATGTCGGAAAAGCCGATCCAGCGGGTCGTCCCGCCTTCCGGATTGACGACACCTTCTTCGGCCAGGTCTTCGTAGTCCGGCCCGTAATCGGCACTGTCGCCGAACACGCCCATCGGGCCCGAATGCGCCAGCCACGTATCGAGGCTGGCCAGGGCATCGGTCCGCGTGACGGTGGCGAAGGGACGGGCAACGATCGGCCCCGACCCCGTATTGGCAACCGTCTGCTGCGCCGTGATCATGTAGTTTTCGTCGATCGACAGGGCGATGCGGAATTGCTGACCCTCGCCGTTGTCATGGGACAGTGTGACCGGGCTTCCGGCTGAAAGCGTGTCGCCGTCGGCCTGCCACACCGTATTCGCATCGGGGAGGCTGGCCCCTTCGCCGACCCAGCCGAACTGGGCAAAATGCTGGCCCGCCGTTCCCTGCGGCGCGAACAGCTGAACCGGGCCACTGTCATCGTCGACGGTCGCGCGGTGATCCTTCAGCTCGATGTCGTCGATGCGCGCGCCGACGAGATTGATCGATCCCTCGACACGGGGCGCATCGATCCGGATGCGCTGGGGGCTGGCCAGCGCTTCTGCCAGGTCGACCGGCCCGGCCGGTGCGACATTGCCGGTATCGATCTCCGCATTGCCGGCGGCCCCCTCTCCATTCGCCACCGCTTCGACCGGGGTCTCGGGCTGCGGATAGAGGTAGTTGACCGCGGCATCCCAGCCGAAAAGCAGCAGGGCGCAGAGCAGAACGGCGAAGAACAGATTGCGATTATTGTCCAAGGGAACGATTATCCGTTGTGCTGGCCGCAATGGCGCGAAGTGTGATTGTCGGGAGCCGTCATGGCACGGGATCGTATCCGTGCCCGCCCCATGGGTGGCAGCGCATTATACGCTTGAGGGCCATCCATCCACCCCTGATCGCCCCATGCTTTTCCAGCGCCTCTATCGCGAAGGCGGAACAGCTCGGCTGATACCGGCACGAAGGCGGCAGCACCCGGCTCGGGCCGATCTGCCATGCGCGTGCAACAAAAATCAGAATGCGTTTCATTTGCGGGACTTGCCTGCTTGCGACGGCTTGCCGCCGCGCGCGCCCCTTTTCGGGCGGCGGCCTCGGCGTGGGTCGGACTTGCCTTCGCGTGCCCTTTCGAGAGCGGCGGAAAGCTCTGCCCGCAAGGCCGCGAAATCCCGTTCGATTCCGGCATCGCGGCCGATCAGGACATGGTCGTGATCGGGCAACCCCTCCTGCGGCAGCGCATCGCGCAGCAATTCGCGGAACCGCCGCTTCATCCGGTTGCGGATGACGGCGTTGCCGACCTTCTTCGTGACGGTGATGCCGAACCTCTTGCCCTTCCCCCCTGCCGGGCCGCCATTGGGGTTTGCCAGCAGCACGAAGCCGGGGCGCGCAACGCGCAGCCCGCGATTCGCCGCGAGAAAATCGGATCGCTTGCGCATCGGAGCGAGGGATTCGGAGGAACTGGGCTGCTCCATGATGCTCCCTATACGCGAACGGGCCCCCGAAAGGGAGCCCGTCACGACCTGCCGGTCAATCGCTGCGCAGGCCATCAGAGAGACCTGCACACGAGAATACCGCGCCCCTTTGCGGAGCGCCGGCAAAGATCAGGCGGTCAGCTTCTTGCGGCCGCGCTTGCGACGGGCACGGAGGACCTTGCGGCCACCGACGGTCGCCTTGCGCGCGAAGAAGCCGTGGCGACGGGCGCGAACGAGATTGCTGGGCTGGAAAGTCCGCTTCATGGCGAAGTCCTCAAAATCAAGCTGTGATGATGCGCCGCAGATGCAGCGCGAATAAAAAGGGCCGCCCGCAACCGGACGACCGCCGTATGGAGCGCGCGATTAGAAGGTCGGCGCCCCCAAGTCAAGATAGGCAATCCGCGGAGCGGCAACATTCGGCACCTGTACGGCGGCGTCCGCGCCGGCTGCTTCGTCACCTTGCCCGATCCAGCCGCGCATGTCCTGCGCCGTCAGCCAGCGGGCCGAATCGTGCGGAACGGAATTGGTCATGTCGTAAAAGGCGCGCGCATCCTCTGCCGAAAAGCCCATTTCCTGGTAGAAGCCGACATATTCGGCATGGATCGGGGCGTTGGCGGCATAGTCGTCTGCTTCCCGCCCCAGATCGTCCATCCAGCTGTGAACCGCGAATTCGGCACCGTCATCGACGCTGCGCGAAGCACCGGACAGGAACAGCTCGACCGCGCCCGAGCGCACGGAACCGCCGGCTGGAACGTGGGTCGCGATACCGGCACCGCGAATCATCCGGCCCAGTTCCAGGTTCGCGACATCGTCGTCCGTGCCCGGGCATTCCACGAGGCGCAGCGTTGAAAGGTGCGGATAATCTTCCAGCATGGCGGCGAAATTGGCCGGACTGGCCGTGCCGGTCACACCCACCAGCGCAGCGGTCCGATCGTCCAGCACACGAAACGCGCCATAGCTGGCGACCGCCTCCGGCATGGCAGGGGCCGCGTGGAAGGGGGTGGCGCGGCTGGCGCCGACTTCGACCCATTCCTCGACGACCCACTCCTCCACGATCGTCTCGATCACGACGTAGTTCTGCGCGGCCGCAGGCGCGGCGACGCAAGCGAACATCGCGAGGACGAGGGTCATGAGGGCAGACGAGAGGCGGGCCATGCAAAGCGGGATGGAGGCCCCGTCTTGCGTAAAGGCGAACGATAATGGTTGCTTCGCGCGTAACCATGCTGTTTCAAGGTGCCTCGATCGCGCAACGGCCTGAAATCCGAGGGGGATTCAGGCCGCCTATCTGTATGGGGCAAGCAAACGTGGTCGCACTAGTAAGGACAGTCGCCTATCTCGGGCTGGAAGCACGGGAGGTCGAGGTCCAGTGCCAGATCGCGTCCGGCCTCCCCCGCTTTTCCGTCGTCGGCCTGCCGGACAAGGCCGTGGGCGAAAGCCGCGAACGGGTGCAGGCGGCGCTGGCGGCGATGGGCCTCGCCCTTCCGCCCAAGCGGATCACCATCAATCTCTCGCCCGCCGACCTGCCGAAGGAAGGCTCGCATTACGACCTCCCCATCGCGCTCGCCTTGCTATCGGCCATGGGCGTCACCGACAGGGAGCAGCTGGCCGATTTCGTGGTGGTCGGCGAACTGGCACTGGATGGCCGGGTGGTCGCCAGCCCCGGCGTGCTGCTGGCGGCGATCCATGCAAACCACACGCAGCTCGGCCTCATCTGCCCTGCCGGACAGGGCACGGAGGCCCGCTGGGCCAGCGATGTCCCCGTAACGGCAGCCCCCGACCTGACCGCGCTGCTCAACCACCTGAAAGGCACGATGCAGCTGCCGGAGCCGGAGAAGGGCGTGGTGGCAGAGGCCGATCGCGGCCCGGACCTGAAGCGGGTGAAGGGGCAGGAAACCGCCAAGCGCGCGCTGGAGATTGCCGCAGCGGGCGGACACAACTTGTTCTTAACCGCGTCGCCGTCGATTGCATTACGCGCAACGGCAGCTTCGCGCTCTAATTCCGGTCATTGGATTGGTCGCGATTTTCACCTAAAAGCTGACGTGAGGCAGCATGGAAGCGTGGACGCGGGCCGCGTCTTCGGCCAACTCCATGACATCGGCATGAAAACGCATGTACTTGACAAGATCGTGCGGCAGGCGAGCGACTT
>NZ_BTGS01000009.1:0-144353 GCF_042851395.1 Altererythrobacter sp. MTPC7
TCGGAACGAGCATACCCGACGATTGCGTGATGAATTATGTCCATGAAAAAGATCTGGAATTTTATGGAGAGACCATTCGCAAAAGCTTCAACGAAGCTTATCGCATTCTAAAGCCAGGCAGGTGGATCACCGTCGAGTTTAGTAATACTCAGGCAAGCGTATGGAATGCCATTCAAGTCGCAATGCAGCAGTCTGGCTTTATCATTGCCAATGTTGCCGCTCTGGACAAAAAGCAGCGCAGCTTCAATTCGGTGACCACTACAACATCTGTTAAGCAGGACTTGGTCATATCGGCCTACAAGCCTAACGGTGGCTTGGAGGACCGATTCCTACAGGGGCAATCGGTCGATGATACAGTGTGGGATTTCGCGCGAACCCACCTTAAGAAGTTGCCAGTCTCCAAGATCAGGAACGGTGTGGTCGAGAATGTGCCGGAGCGTGATGCGCGGCGCATCTTCGATCGGATGGTCGCATGGTTCGTGCGGCACAACACGCCTGTCCCGTTGTCGAGCGCCGAATTCCAGGCCGGATTGGCAGAGCGCTTCCCCGAACGCGACGACATGTTCTTCCTTCCAAGCCAAGTCGACGAATACGACAAGAAACGGCTACAGGCGGGAAGCCCGCCGCAGCGCGAACTGTTCGTCGACGACGAGCGGACCGCGATCGACTGGGTCGCGGAACACCTCAAAAGCAAGCCGTCAACCTACCAGGAGCTCCATCCCGAATTCACCCAGCGCATCGGAGCCGGCTGGCGCAAGCACGAGGAGAAGCCCGAACTCTTGCAGATCCTCGAAGAGAACTTCCTAAACTACGATGGAACGGGACCCGTCCCGGCCCAGATCCATCGCTATCTCTCTTCGAACTGGAAGGAGTTGCGCAACCTCGAAAAAGACGCGCCGGCACTCGTCGCCAAGGCAAGGAACCGCTGGTATGTGCCCGACCCCAACAAGCAAGCCGACGTCGAGAAGAGAAGGGAAAAGTCGCTCCTCAAGGAATTCGAGACATACAAGGGACACCGCGGACGCAAGCTGAAGGAAGTCAGGCTCGAGGTCCTGCGTGCCGGGTTCAAGGCGGCATGGACCGAACGCGACTACCAGACCATCGTCGAGGTGGCGAACAAGATCCCCGAGGACGCTTGGCAGGAGGACGAACGCCTGCTGATGTATCACAGCATGGCCGAGACACGGCTCGAGGCCGCAGGCTGAGAAGGTGAAGGACTGGGTCGATCACGTCGCAGGGGGTTTCCAGTCGGAGTTCGCCAAGCTGTGGGCGGTCAGCGACCCCGACGACGTGCTCTTCGGCGATGCGGTTTCGCGCACCTTGGTGGAGCGCGGCATCGATGTCGTAGAATATGCGGAACCGATAGCCTTCCGTCTGCTCTACGAAAGGGACCTGCGGGAAAATACGGAAGCGGCTCCGACCATCATACACGTCCGGGGGGATGCCCGACAGGAACTCCCATGGGACGTGTTGCAGTCCTCCCGGCACGTCGATCTCCGGTTGGCCGAGGTCTTCGACCAGTTCGATCCGACTATCCTGAGGGCCATAGGTGGCGCCAGACTGCCTGACCTGTGGCGCGTGGCACAGCGTCAGGTCGTTCCCGCCCGGATGGGTGAGGGGGCGACCGCCGACTTCATACTTGCCAATCTGTTCAAGATCACACCTGCCCTGCTCGACAAGAGCGAGGACTTCTGGGTTACCGCTCTCGTCCTGTTCTACGACGACGTGGAACTGCCTGCCATCCTCGCCGATCGGGTGGTCGAACTTGCCGAACTGCCAGAGAGCATGACGGATCAGGACGCATTCGATATGCTCACCGACCGATCCGCGCTTCTGGAACGGCTCCAGGTCGATTGGCGGAAGTTCGCAATCGCGCTCGTCAATTCCGATCGTCCGGCGGGGGCGTTGGTGCCATTCGGCGCTCCGCGGATCAGGGTGATGTTCGACAGCTTGGTGCTGGACGGTGCCATCAAGCCCATCGACGTCCCCGAGATACCGAAGATGCTGCCGTCGTGGGCCAAGATCGGTCTGCAGCACGATATGGCAGCCAAGGCTGATCTGCTCTGCAAGCAGATCGATCGCCTGAAGCAGGACATCCCGCAAGCCGACACGAACTACAGGGACTGGCTGCGGTACGGCGAGCGTCTCGCCGAATTGACATACGAGGTGAGGAATTACCCCAAGGAAATCCATCACGAGACGGTGGTGTCGGCACTCGAAGATCTGCGGCGGCAGATCGACCTCGTGTTCTTCGATTGGCTCGGCACGAACTTCGACAGCCTCTCGTTGAACAGCTGCTCCTCCCATCCTTCGCTCGTCCATCAGGTCGCGCCGCACATGGCGATGGCGCGCACGGACATCGATCAGCGACAGGCGCTGCTCGTCGTCGACGGATTGGCGCTCGAGCAATGGCATCAGCTCGAGCAGGATCTGCGTGATCGACAGATCGCCGGCTCGATCGATGCACGCTCTTGCTTTGCATGGATCCCGACGGTCACGAACGTCTCACGACAGTCGATCTTCGCGGGGAACCCGCCCAAGGCGTTCGCAAGTTCGATCAGCGGAACCCACGCGGAGAAGTCGCTTTGGGGAAGGTTCTGGGCAGCCAACGACATCCCCGATGGCAAGGTCGTCTATATGAAGGGACTGGGCGGCGAGGGGTCGACGAACGAACTCGAGCATCTGCTCGACAGACACGAGCCGCTCGTCGCCGGCCTGGTGATCGACACCGTCGACGAGCTCATGCACGGCGAGATCTTCGGCAAGAAGAGCTTGACCGAACGGATCGCCCATTGGCTGGAAATGGGCCAATGGGCCAATACCATCGAAATTCTGCTGACCCGCGGGTTCGACATCTACGTCACGGCGGATCATGGGAACGTCGAAGCAGTCGGCGTCGGTCGTCCCGCCGAAGGAGTCAGGGCGGAGAGCCGTGGCGAACGGATGCGCATCTATGACAGTCCGCAGCTGTTGAACGACGGCCTCGCAAAAATCCCGGGAGCTCGAGTGCTCGCGCCGCGGGCGCTACCCGACAACTATCGCCCTTTGTTTGCGGACTACGGGAAGGGGTTCTTCCCTGCCGGGCATTCACAGGTCGTGCACGGTGGGACCGACATCGAAGAGGTGATCGTCCCGTTCGTGAAGATCACGAGGAAGGAAAAGAAGTGAACGTTAAGCCCCCGATGATCGGCATCGACCGCTATATCGATGCCGAATGGATGCGCCTCGCATCTGCAGTCGTGCGCGGCGAAGTCGCAAGGGACGTGATACAGGAGCGGCTCGAGATCGACGTTCCTTCACCTACGGTGCGGAGCAAGACCAACGGCATTCTAAATCGAATGTGGTTTCCCCAAGACCGTGATCGCTTCGGTGTGGTCGACGGTTGCGCCGCAGAAGCGGGCAAGCACTCCGCCAGCGAGCCAGCCATGTTTCTTGCCGTCGGCATTATGGCCTACCCGTATATCCGTCAGGTCGCCGAACACCTCGGAAGGCTCATCCGGATCCAAGGGTCCTGCAAGCCAGGCGAAGTGCATCGACGGATGTTCGAGCTCCATGGTAAGCGCACGACCATCGATCAGGCGACGAGCTATGCCTTCAAGACGCTCGGATCCTGGGGCATCATTACACGGGAAGAAGATCGCTTCCGATCGCTGGCCAATCCCCTCGGCCAGGCCAGCCAGTTCCTGCTCAACAGGGCTGCCAACATTTCGCGTAGCAGCGTGACTGCGATGACCGACAATGATCCGCTGAAGGTGTTCTTCCGGTAACGGACCGAATTCAGATCAACGCATCGGACAGCCATCGAATGGCCGTCCAGCCAAGCGAGACGTATGCAACAAGGACCATCGTGCCTGCCGCGAGCACCTCGAACCAGAACGAAGGCGTTGTCGACTCGTCCGGTTCATTATTCCAGTCACGCATCGCCGCTCCAGTCTTGCTCAACAAACATTGTCGGAGGCTTCTCGAACTCGATGCCGAGCGAGCCTTCATCATCGAAGCCCACACCACCCGGACCCGCTATGGTGATGCGCGAGCCATTCTGATGCGTGCCCGTCACGACGCTCTGCATGTCGGTTCCGCTCCAGTAGTCCGGTGGCACCGCTCCCGAAGTCCGGATGGTGCAGCCATAGCACAGACGGGAAGGCGCCGGCCGACCCTTCTCGTCTTCGGTCAGAACTTCGAAGCGGCCTTCCTGCACCGTCAGGGTGAGATCATGTCTCACCAGGACCTGCCCGTCAGGCTCCACACCGGTCAGCTGGGCATGCGCGATCTCGAATCTCGTGATATGCGCTGCCCACGGGTCGTCGGTCATGCGCTTGCAGGAACCACGTGGGCCACGAACGCGCCGGTATCTTCGTCGAATTCGTCCAGCTCCCACCAGACGCCTTCCTGCGGATGACAGGATGCGATGTCTCGGGGGTCCGCTTCCTTGTCTACCGCACGGGCGATGACCGCACGGAACCGGCCATCGAGGTGATCGCGGCAATGTGCGAGATGACGGATGCGTTCTCCATGGCCCGGGCGCGTCCTCCATTCGGCGTCGAGCTCGGAATCGTCGTGATAGACCAGCTTGCCATCCCGGCCTTTGACCGCATCCTGCCACAGCACGAGGGCGACCACGGACTCGTCGTCGGAGATCGCCGACCAACTCCACCTTGTGTTGGTCAGTTTCGTCCCGAAATGCTCGAAAGCCTCGGTCTTCGTCCATCTCCGCGGCATCGCTCTCTCCAAAAAATGCGTCAAGTATTCAGTGCGTTTGGGAAGCGCGACAGTCCATCCTAAAATGAGAAAATCAATCACTTGGAGTGGACTGGTGCTCATAATCACGCTTGTTATCGCCCTGATTCTTGCTTGGCCTACTTTCGGGCTTTCTATCGTAGGGTGGATAATTTTCGCCTTGTTCAGCACACGATCGCAGACCGCGAATTTAGCGAGTGTCGACGGTCGAATCGAATATCTCAAGAGCAGGTATTTTGCCGGCGACAATCAACATTTGCTTATGCTCAAGCTTGCTCAGGATGGAGATGAGGGTGACCCACTGACGGTACTGGATTCCATCGAGCTGGGAATTTTAGGAAATATCTTCCTGCGCCACCTTGCCAACAACCCCGACATCTTCGAACAGTTCGAGTTCATTATCCAGCGGTACGAGAAGTTGAGATCATTTCCTTCGATTCCGCAATACGGCTCTGCAGTCCATGCGATTGATTATGAGCTCGAGCAGTCGAATGATGTCGGCGGAGCACTTGCTATGCTTGTGTATTCTTCCCTACTCATTTTATGCGAAAACAATCCGCATCACACCATTCTCAGCAAGATGGATAAGCGAGATTTTCAGGACCATATCGGTGTGGTCCGCATGATGATCGATAATGACAGAGATATGGGTGTTTCGCTGTTCTAAGTTGTTACAAGGGACCACATCAGCAGTCCCTTGGCGCCTTTTTCCGACTTCACCAGCCCTCGATCTCGCATATTCCTCAAGGCGGCTCCCACGCGCTTCTGGATTGTCTTTACCAGCTTCTTGTCGGACTGGTTCAGTTCGCGCTCGTCCATCAACCTGACCGTGATCGTCAGGCCGTCCAGCGGTGCCGCCGACTTCCTCAGCATGGTCAAGATCGAGCGGGTCACCTGCCCCTTGAACGCGTGATGGCGTGGAGGCATCGGCTTCGACTTGATCTCATCCAGTTCTGCATCGGGATCGAAAAGAAGGATCGTGCAGTCGACGTGATCAAGGTCGATCAGGGCTTGGCGAAGCTGATCCTGGAGCGCATCCACGCGACCGGCGATCTCGCCTCGCTTGTTCTTGAGTGCCGATACGGCGTTGGGACTCTGCATCCGCCCATTGAAGCATCAATCTAGCAGGGAATCACGGGATTCATTGGTCCCCTCTGCGCTAAAATGCTGGAGTTCCAGCGCTCGGTCCTCGATTCGCTGCGCCAGCCGCTGGAGACGGGCCGGGTCGATGTCGCGCGGGCCAACGCCCATGTCAGCTTTCCCGCGCGCGTCCAGCTGGTCGCCGCCATGAACCCCTGCCGCTGCGGACATCTGGGCGATGCCTCCATGGCATGCAGCCGTGCGCCGCGATGTGCGCTCGATTACCAAGCGAAGATCAGCGGCCCGATGCTCGACCGGATCGACCTGCATGTCGACGTCGATCCCGTCAGCGCCGCCGACCTCGCCCTGCCCCCGCCGGCGGAAGGCAGCGCCGAAGTCGCCGCCCGGGTGGCGGAAGCGAGAGCGGTTCAATCGGCCCGCGCCGAAGCGTCGGGCGCCCGGACCAATGCCGAACTGGACGGAGACGCGCTGGATGAATTCGCGTCGCCGGACGATGCGGGCCGCACGCTCCTGATGCAGGCAGCGGAAAGCATGAAGCTGTCTGCACGGGGCTATACCAGGATGCTGCGCGTCGCCCGGACGATCGCGGACCTTGCCGGTGCGCGGCAAGTCGGGCGCATCCACGTGGCCGAAGCGCTGAGCTATCGCCGCATGGGAGTGCGGGGATGACGGCGCTTTGTTCTGTAAGGATACGAAAAAAGGAAAGGGAGGCAGCAGTCGCCACCCCCCTTTCCAGTAGAAGGACTGCAAGAGCCTTCGGGTCGCGGCACTGCCTCTAGGTCGGGGCGATTTCGCTGCCATCACCCTCTTGGGGTATTTCTTGAAAGAATTGCGTTTTTCGGTACGAATTACGCCGACAGGGGGCGCGGAATGCCATTCGATCCGGCACTGACCGGCATCATCGACGACATTTACGAGGGATCGCTCGACGAAAATCGGTGGCGGTCTGCCCTGCGCGGATTCCTGGATGTGACCGGCGCACGCGCAGCGTTTCTCGCCATCGTCGACAATAACAGGCAGTCCGTCGTGGCAAGCACGGTGGTCGGTCCGGAGGAATCGCGCTTGGACGATGCCCTTTCCCTCTACCGCGAAGAACTGGTCGAACTCGACCCGGGCTTCAACATAGAGCGGCACGATGGCGGCCGCTTCCGGTTCGGCGACACCAGCAATTGCAACACGTCCGATCCGGACGCATGGCGCGCTTTCATCCGGCACGATTTCGGCAGTGGCGATTATCACAGCCTTATCAGTTCGACGAGCGGCAGCCTGAGCGTCTCCCTCGCGCTGCACACGCATCCGGAACAGACCTCCATTACAGCCGAGCAGGAGCGCGTTCACGATATCGTCTTCAGCCATCTGAGCCGGGCAGCGCGCCTGCTGGTGAGCCGCCCGGAGCTTGCGCGGAGCGAGGAAGCGCTGATCCTGGTCGACGAGAACGCCCATGTCCTGGACGCAAGCCCGGGCGCGGAAGCGATCCTGTCCGCAGGCTGTGCGCTGGGCGTCGGTGAGGGCAAGCTGCGCGTCGGGCGCGGGGCGCAGGACGACGCGCTGAAACAACACATTCGCCGCGCCTGCCAGCCTTCCTCCGCCGAGGGCGCGGGTAGCTGGATGACACTCGCATCCTCCCGCAGGCTGACCCCCTGGCTGGTCCATTTCGAGCCTGTCCCCCTGCTGCCGCTGGGTAGCGAGCAGAAGGTCTTCGGATGCATGATCCGGATGACAGGCGGCGCTCCGCGGTCGGGGCCGGAGGAATCAATGATTGCCGAGATATTCGGCCTGACCCGGCGGGAGGCAGAGGTTGCAGCGCGAATGGTCCGGTCGGCCGACGACCTGAAGACAATCGCAGGCGAGCTCGGCATGGCTTACGAAACGGCGCGCACCCATGCCCGGTCACTGATGGCAAAGATCGGTGTCGGAAACCGGATCGAACTGATCATGGAACTGTCGCGGTACCGCTAGGGCGGTTGCGATCAGTCAGCGTAGCTGGAATTCTTCACAAGCTTGCGGTTTTCGTCCGGCGCACCGTCCGTCCACCAGACAGGGCCGCGCTCGCCAAGCGCAACCTTCGCTTCCTGAACCTGCGCGCGCGCCTGTTTCAACTCGGCCGGATCGCCGGAGGATTTTGCCGCCTTCACGGCGCGCCGCGCATCCATCAACGCATGGGTCCAGCGCTTCCGCTCGGCCTCGGGCAGGTCGGGATTGGTGGCCCTCCATAACCGCCCGCGTACGATGATGTACCGGCCATCATGTGTGCGTTCAGGCTGATCGGAAGCAGGCTGGGCGCCTCCGGCGGCGTCGTTATCGTCGCTCGCTTCCAAGGTTATTCGGCTGCAACGGCGGCCGGCTCGTCATCGGCGGTCCAGCCGCGCGTGCCGGGCGCAAGTTCGCCTTCGGCCCGGTCCCTGCCCGCCTCCGGCAAATCCTTGCGAGCGATCATGTTGAGGTCGCCCGGGCCAAGGATACGGCCATCATGCGCCAGGATGGCCACGGGGCCGACCGGCATATGGTCTTGGCCGTCCACCAGCACCGGGTCGGTATCGACGAAATCCTCGCCGTATTTCTGGCCCCATTGCCGCAGCGCCAGCATGGCCGGCAGCAGGTCGAACCCCCGCTCGGTCAGCCGGTATTCGATGCGGCGGCGATCGTCGGGGCACGGTTCGCGGTCGAGGATGCCGTGATCGACCAGGCGGCCAAGACGGTTCGACAGGATGTTCCGTGCGATGCCCAGTTCGCTCAGGAATTCCTCGAAATGGTGAAGCCCGTTGAAACTGGCCCGCAGGATCATGAAGCTCCAGCGCTCGCCCATCGCCTCCAGCGCATCGGGCAGGCCGCAGGCGCTCAGTTCCTTCAGCGGCTCACGAACGTCTCCGGCCATAACAGGCGTGCCCTTTCATGCGGTTTTCCAGCCTTGTAACCGCAAAACCTCCGGTCTCAAAATTCAAACTGGATTTCAGGTTGCAACTCGATACCTATCTGGGTAGGTGGCGATCCGCAACCGATCTTCCCTCGTTTCTCGTCGGTTGGAAAGAGCTTCAAAGGACCCTCTCCCATGACCCTCTCCTTTTCCAAGGCCGGCGCGATCTCCGTCGCTGCCACCTTCACCGCCCTTACCCTCGGTTCGGCCCTGACGCCTGCCGCTGCAGACGCCCGCGACAGCGGTCCGCACTACCGTGCCGAACTGGTCCAGCCGACCGACAAGACGGTCCAGATCGTGCGCGGCACGCCGTGGCAGTGCAGCGGCACGGTTTGCGTCGCGCCCAAGGCCGGATCGCGCCCCGTCAATGTCTGTAAGGCCTTCGCCCGCAAGGTCGGCGAAGTGGCCAGCTTCACCGTGGCAGGCGAACCGCTCGCTGCCGACAAGATGGCGAAGTGCCAGGGCGACTGATCCGCCCAGCGCACTTCGACAAGAGTTTCCCCCCGCCTGTCTTCTCCGTCAGGGTGGGTCGACTGAGCCACCGGTAGCAGGAACGCTGCCGGTGGCGTTTTCTTGTCTGCCGCATACGCAGACGCCGCGCAGACGCGCTCACCGCGGCAATAGCCCCCTTGCGGCCAGATCGGTTTCCAGCGCCTCGGCGTCATGGAAGTGATGCGTCTGCCAGCCCTCCGCCGCCGCACCGGCGATATTGTCGGCATTGTCGTCGATGAACAGCATGTCCTGCGGCGCGTGCCCGAATCTCTTGGCCGCGCGGCGGAAAATGGCCGGATCGGGTTTCACCAGCTTTTCCCGTCCCGACACCACGATATCGCGGAACAGGCCGAGCACCGGCTCCGTCGGGGCGAAGCGGTCCCAGAACTCGGCCCCGAAATTGGTGATCGCGAATAGCGGAACGCCCGCATCCGACAGGCGCTCTATCAGTTCCGCCGTGCCGGGCACGCGGCCCGGAATGGTCTCGTTGAAGCGGGTCGCATAAGCCTCGATCGCATCGGTATGGGCGGGGAACAGCGCGGCGCGCTCTGCCACCATGTCTTCGATCCGGCGCCCGGCATCGTGCTGGAAATGCCATGCCGGCGTGACCACGTGGGCCAGCACCCAGTCCCGCTCAGCGGGATCATGGACCACCTTCTCGATCAGGCAGCGAAGATCCCATTGGACGATGACTCGGCCGACATCGAAGACGACCGCCTTCACCGCGCCCGCTTTCTTCGCTTCGGTATCCGGTCCTTGCGTGGTCATGCTGCTCCTTCCCCAAACGCCAACGGCCCGCGTCCCGGCCCCCTGCCTCGCGTCGCTGGACGCGTAGGACAGAAGGGACGGGAAGCGGGCCGGTACCGCACTGTGTAGACGCGCCGGGGACAGCGTGCCCCCGAAGGCTGGAATCAGCCCTGGCGTGCCTTGAAGCGGCGGTTGGTCTTGTTGATCACGTAGGTACGGCCGCGACGACGGATCACGCGGCAATCGCGATGGCGATTTTTCAGCGACTTGAGGCTGTTACGAACTTTCATTGGTTTTTCCCGAAAATAAAATCGGCACTGCAAATGGAGATGCAATGCCCGAAATTCAAGGCGCGCGCCTAAGCGGCGAATCGCGCTTCGTCAAGAAGAAGCGTCCTGAATCTCGCCCAGCCTGCGTTCCCATTGCAGGGCGTGCGCCACGATCCGGTCGAGATCGTCATGCTGCGGCTGCCAGGGCAGCGTGCTGCGAATCAGGGCCGGATCGGAAACCAGCGCTGCCGGGTCCCCCGCCCGCCGAGGTTCCATCACGCGCTCTATCCGGCCGCCCGTCACCCGGTCCACCGCGTCCAGCACTTCGAGGACCGAAAAGCCGCGGCCATACCCGCAATTCATAGTGAGGGAGCGTCCGGGCTGCGCCTCCAGTGCATCCAGCGCATGGACATGGGCCGCGGCAAGGTCGCTGACATGGATGTAATCCCGCACCCCGGTTCCGTCCGGCGTATCGTAATCCGTGCCATAGACGCCGACACTCTCCCTCTTGCCCAGAGCAGCTTCGACCGCGACCTTGATCAGATGGGTCGCGCCCTTCGTCGACTGGCCGGTGCGCCCTTCCGGATCGGCGCCTGCGACGTTGAAATAGCGCAGCGCGCAATAGTTCATCGGGTGCGCCGCCACGACATCGGCCAGCATCCGCTCCGTAAACAGCTTCGACCAGCCATAGGGGTTGATCGGCTGCTGCGGCGTCTGCTCCGTCACCGGCGAGGTTTCGGGCACGCCATAGGTCGCGGCGGTCGAGCTGAAGATGAAATGCGGCACCCCGCCCCGGACCGCCGATGCCAGCAGGGCGCGGGTGCGGCCGGTATTGTTGTCGTAGTATTTGAGGGGATTCTCGACCGACTCCGGGACCACCACGCTGCCCGCAAAATGCATGATCGCGCCGACATCGTGCTCCGCCAGAATACGGGTGACCAGTTCGTCATCCGCGATGTCGCCTTCGAAGAATGGCACATCGTCCGGGACGGCGAAGCGGAAGCCCGTGACCAGGTTGTCGAAGACCGCGACCTTGCGGCCTGCATCGCGCAAAGCGAGCACCGCATGGCTGCCGATATAGCCGGCCCCGCCCGTCACCAGCACCGTCTTCCCAGAAGAGGCGGTGCTCGGCATATCGTTCATTGTTCTCGTCCTGCTGTTTTTGCGCCGCGCGGCAGGCACTCTCGGGCCGGTCTGCGCGTTGGGAAGGCAATAGCGCGCCAAGATGAAAGAATTGCAATCATGAAACCAGCCCGTTTTCCCAGCCTCGCCGCTGCCCTTGCAGCGCCCATTCTCCTGGGGGCGTGTACCACTGCATCGGCACCGGGCCCGGTCCAGGTGACCCGCTTCGTCGCCGGGGACGCGGCGCTTGGCGGCACGACCCTTTTCGTCGAAAGCGCGCCGCGCAGCGAGGCGGACAGCCTGCAGCTTGCCCCTTACAAGGCCGCCGTTGCCGAGCAGCTGTCCCGCCTCGGATACACCGAGCAGGGCCGCAGCGGCGCGCGGCGCGTGGCACAGGTTTCGGTGGAACGGTTCGTGCGGACCGACACCGGACGCAGGTCGCCTGTCAGCGTCGGCGTGGGCGGCGGGACCGGTAGTTATGGGTCAGGCGTGGGTGTCGGCGTCGGCATCAATCTGGGCGGCGGCGCACGCGACGAAGTGACCACGCGCATGGCTGTGACCCTGCGCGATGTGGCCAGCGGCGACGTTTTGTGGGAAGGGCGCGCCGAATTCGACGCACCGGAAGGGAGCGAGGCCGCAGGAGCCGCCGGCAATGCCGCGATCATCGCGGACGCGCTGTTCCGCGACTTTCCCGGCGTCACCGGCGAAACAATCCTGGTGGAGACCAATTGATGACCGACATCGGTATCGATACCCAGTTCGACAGCGGCAATATCGAGGTGCTGTCCATTTCCGGCGCCAGCGCGAGGCTGGCCCTGCACAAGGACAACCAGTCCGATTTCGCGCAGTGGTTCCATTTCCGCGTCCATGGCGCAGCCGACCGCGAACTGGAGCTGAAGATCACCGGTCTGGAAAACAGCGCCTATCCCGCCGGCTGGCCGGATTATGACGCCTGCGTCAGCGAAGACCGGGATTTCTGGGGCCGAGCGGCGTCGACTTATGACAAGGACGAGGACGGCGGCACGCTGACCATCCGCTATACGCCCGGCACCGACATCGCCTGGTTCGCCTATTTCGCGCCATACTCCATGGAACGCCACCACGACCTCGTCGCCGAAAGCGCCGCTTCGGAAGGCGTGGAATATCGCCGCCTTGGCCAGACGCTGGACGGCCAGCCGCTCGATTGCCTGGAAATGGGAGACGGCGCGCGGCAGGTCTGGCTATATGCGCGCCAGCACCCGGGCGAAAGCATGGCCGAATGGTGGATGGAAGGCGCACTGGAAGTCCTGTGCGATCCGACCGACACTGTCGGCCGCGCCCTGCGCAAGCATTGCCGCCTGCATGTCGTACCCAATTGCAATCCCGACGGCTCGCGCCGGGGCCACCTGCGCACCAATGCGGTCGGGACCAATCTCAACCGCGAATGGGCGGAACCGAGCGCCGAGGCATCGCCCGAAGTGCTCGCCATACGTGCGGCGATGGACGAAAGCGGTGTCGACTTCGCCATGGATGTCCACGGCGATGAGGCGATTGCCGCCGTCTTCCTCGCCGGGTTCGAGGGTATCCCGTCCTGGACCGACGATCTTGGCGACAGGTTCTATCGCTACCAGTCCATTCTGGAGCGGCGCACGCCGGACTTCCAGACGGCGAAGGGGTATCCCAAATCCGCCCCGGGCACGGCAAACCTCGCCATCAGCACCAACCAGGTGGCGGAGCGGTACAAGGCCTGCGCGATGACGCTGGAAATGCCGTTCAAGGACAATGCGGACTGGCCCGACGAGGTGCAGGGGTGGAGCCCGGAACGCAGCAAGCTGCTGGCGCGTGACTGCCTGGCCGCCCTGCTGGAATGGATCGAAAGCGAATGAGCTTGAAGAAAACCGGCACGTTCGCGCTCGGTGTGCTTGCGGTCGTCTTCCTTCTCGCAAGCCTCGCCTCGCTGACGGACAGCAATGCCGGTCTCATCCGGATGTTCGATCTCGTGCGGCAGCCGATGCTTTACGTGTCGGTTGCCCTCGCCGCGCTCGCCCTTCTGTTGCGTTCGCGCGCCGGGTTCGCGGTCGCCGCGGTTTTTGCAGTGGTCGTCGCCATCCAGCTTGTCCGGCTCTATCCCTATCTGCCGTTCGCGCCGGAAAGGGTTGCCCTGTCGGATGACGACGACAACGGCTCTTGCTTCACCGCCCTGTCGCTCAATGTGAAGCAGGCGAACACGCAGTATGACCGGGTCGCCGCCCTGATCGAGCGGGAGGACCCCGATCTCCTATTGCTGATGGAGACCAATGGCCGCTGGATGGACGCGCTGGAGCCGCAACTTTCCAAGTACCCGGAACGCGTCTCCATGCCTCTGGAGAACCGTTATGGCATGGCTTTCGCCAGCAGGATCCCGGTCATCAAGGGGCGGATGATTACGAACACCTCCGCCAACACGCCGACGCTGTATGCCACGCTGCGCCTGCCCAACGATTCGGCGTTCGAATTCGTGGGCCTGCACCCGCGGCCACCGCTGCCGGGCGAAAGCACCGAGAAGCGCGATGCCAATATCGCGCGCGCCGGGGCCATCACGCCGGGCGGTCTCGCCGACGTGCTGGTGATGGGCGATTTCAACGACGTGCCATGGTCGTCCACTACGACGCGCTTCCGCAATGATGGCGATTACCGCGATCCGCGCGCGGGACGCGGGACTTATCCGACATTTCCCGCCAGCATGGCCTTCATCGGCTGGCCGCTCGACCAGATCATGGTGAAGAACGCCCTGCGCGTACAGTCCTTCGCCGTGCTGGAAGATGTCGGCGCGGACCACCTGCCGGTGAAAGGACGTTTCTGCCTGCGTGACGGCGAAGGCGAGGTTCTGGAGAGTTTCGAACCGGCCCCTGACAGTCCGGTCGAGGGATCGGAAAGCGCCACGACAGGCGGCACGACCGGCTAGAGGTCAGTCGAGACTGGCCGGACCGAACGCGTGCGGCAGCAGCGCGCTCAGCCGGACGCGCCGCGTTTCCGTGTCGCCCACGCAGAGCACCAGCGGATCGGTTCCGCCAAGCTGTGCAAGTTCGTTCAGCACCTGCCGGCAACGCCCGCACGGCGTGATCGGCGCTCCCCCGCCCTTGTCCGCAGGGCCCGTGACCGCCACGATTTCCAGGCCTCCGCGCACGCCGTCTGCCATCGCCTTTGCAACTGCTACCGTTTCCGCGCACAGAGCAAGGCCGTAGCTCGCATTCTCGATATTCGTGCCGGTCACCACCGACCCGTCGGCGAACCCCAGCGCGGAGCCGACGCTGTATTCGGAATAGGGGCTGTAGGACCGGAGCGCGGCATCCCGTGCCGCTGCAATCAGGGCATCTTCGCGCTGCGGGTCGGTCATGATCGTACCACCAGCCAGCGAAGCGGGGTTTCGGTTGCTTCCACGCGCAATTCCTCGTTTGCCGTCCAGATCAGCCATGGCCGCCCGCCATAGTCTGGCAGGAACCGTGTCCGGACGAGCCATAACTGGCGCTCTATCCGGCCGGCAATGCCGTATTCTGCCTCGAACTCCGGGGTGATTTTCAGGATCACCGGCTTGGCCTCGTGATTCTCGATCTGGTTGGCGAGCGTCATGAGCTCGCTTTCGACCGCGGCCTCGTTCACGCGCACGGCGCACTCGCCGGTCCCCCGGGTCAGGGCGATGACCGGCGGCAGCAGGTCGTTGTCGCGCGGGACCATGCGCGTGAAATTGGCGGATTGCCGGTCGGCCGGGCGGCACGGATCGAAGCGGTGGATCGCCCCCACCTGCAGCCCTGCCTCTCGCGCGCTGCGCAGATTGGCGACGAAGGCCGGGTCCTGCGCCGTCTCTCCGTCGCTCGCATGAAGATAGGCGAATTTCGCGCCCAAGGCCCGCAGGGTGCGGAAATTGACGGTCCCGTCGCGGGCGGAGATCTCGACGCCCTGGTCCGGATAAGCTCCCTCGTCCGGGCGCCAATGGGCCGTGTCCCACCAAAGCCATGCAGCAGCGATGCCTGCCATGACGGCCAGCGCCAATACGCCTTTCCAGAGCCAGCCGCCCCGTTTCCTCTTGCGCGCCATGTGCCGTCAGCCCCGGATGTGCAGGACACAGATCAGGGTAAAGAGCCGCCGCGCGGTGGCAAAGTCGGTCTCGACCTTGCCTTCCAGCCGGTCGAGCAGCAGTTCGGACGCCGTGTTGTGAACCCCGCGCCGGGCCATGTCGATCGTCTCGATCTCGGCCGGTGTCGCCTTGCGAATCGCCTGGTAATAGCTGTCGCAGATCGCGAAATATTCGCGGATCGGGCGGCGGAACCGCGCCAGCCCCAGGACGATCATCTCCAGCGCCTCGTCCTGTTCGCTGCGGATGTCCATGGCCAGCCGCCCGTCCTGCACCGACAGTTTAAGCCGGTAAGGCCCGTTCTTCCCTGCTTCGGAGGCACGGACAGGGCGAAACACGTTCTCCTCGATCAGGTCGTAGATCGCCACGCGCCGCTCCTGCTCGACATCGGCGTTGCGCCAGAGAATCGTCTCCTCGTCGAGTTCGACATGCGACAGGCGCCAGGTGGGAAGCGTTTGGGTCATGGTTTCGCCAGCCGCTTTCGCAGATAGGCGCGCCCCGCCGCAAGGGCCTTCGAACCATCCCCGATATCCACAGCACCGTGTTGCCGAAGTGCCCTTGCGCCTACCCGCCCGCGCGGCCAAACCGCTGGCCATGGCAGACCAAGACCTCATGATCCGATCCGATGCGCCGACTCCCGCCGATAGTGGCGCGAAAGAGGGCGAATCGGGCCGCAGCCTGCCATCGAATATCGAGGCCGAGGCCGCGTTCCTTGGCGCGGTGCTGATCGACAATCGGGTGATCGAGGATTTGCAGACGCCCATCGCCCCGCAGCACTTCTACGCCCCGATCCATGCCCGCATCTACGAACGCGTACTGTCGCTGATCGACCGGAACGCGACGGCCAGCCCGGTGACGCTCAAACCCTATTTCGAAGGGGACGAGGCATTGTCGGAACTGGGCGGGACGACCTACCTTGCGCAGTTGACGGCGGACGGCCAGGGCCTGCTCGCCCCGCGCGACCTGGCCGACCAGATTTACGACCTTGCCCTGCTGCGCGAACTGGTGACGGTGGGCCGCGATCTCGTCGAAGGCGCGCTGGATACCAGCGAGACGGTCGAGCCGATGCGCCAGATCGAGGAGGCGGAGGCCTCGCTCTTCGCGGTGGCGGAAGGGGCGGCGACCGGGAACGAGGCATCGACCTTCCGCTCCGCAGCCCTGACCGCGCTCAAACTGGCCGAAACCGCCATGAATTCCGGCGGCGGCGTGTCGGGCAAGACGTCCGGCCTCGCCTCGCTTGACGACAAGACCGCTGGCCTGCACGATTCCGACCTCATCATCCTTGCCGGGCGCCCGGGCATGGGCAAGACCTCGCTCGCCACCAATATCGCTTTCAATTGCGCCGAAGAACACCTGAAGTTCATGCAGGACGGCGGCGATGTGAACCAGGGCGCGCCGGTCGCCTTCTTCAGCCTGGAAATGAGCGCCGACCAGCTGGCCACGCGTATCCTGGCCGAACAGGCGGAAATCTCGTCCGAGGCGCTGCGTTCGGGTACGATGAAGCGGGAAGAATTCCAGAAGCTCGCCCATGCCAGCCAGCGGCTGGCGGAACTGCCGCTCTATATCGACGATACGCCCGCGCTGTCCGTCTCCGGCCTGCGGACCCGCGCGCGGCGGCTGAAGCGCAAGCAGGATATCGGGCTGATCGTGGTCGATTACCTGCAGCTGATGCAGGGGTCCAAGCGCAGCCAGGACAGCCGCGTCAACGAAATCTCCGAAATCAGTCGCGGCCTGAAGACCCTGGCGAAGGAACTGGCCGTGCCGGTCATCGCGCTGTCCCAGCTGAGCCGTGCGGTCGAACAGCGCGAGGACAAGCGCCCGATGCTGTCCGACCTTCGCGAATCCGGCTCGATCGAGCAGGACGCCGACATGGTCTGGTTCATCTTCCGCGGCGACTATTACCACGAGGCCCTGCGCCCCGACATGCCGAACGAGAATTCCAGCCCCGACATCGCGGAAAAATACGCGATCTGGGAAGAACGCTACCTGGAACTGAAAAACCGCGCGACCTTGATCGTGGCCAAGCAGCGCCATGGTTCGACCGGCAATGTCCCGCTGCATTTCCAGCCCGAGATCACGAAGTTCTCGTCCCCCAACATGAAGGATTACAGCGATTACGGCTACGAATAGCGCGCTGGCTACAGCCCGAGATTGAGCCGCCGGCTGACCGTGTAATCCATCACCCCGACCAGGAACCAGCTGAAATTCCAGCGGATCCTGTTCCACAACGTGTTGCGCCTGCGATGCACCTGCGGGGTCACGTCGAGCGAGGCCGGGAGGTGGCTGGCGATAAATTCGCGCATCCGGTCGGCAAAGGCCGCGTCCTCCACCCGAAGGACGATCTCGAGATTGATATAAAGGCTGCGCATGTCGAAATTGGCGCTGCCAAGGTAAACGGCATCGTCCAGCACCAGCAGCTTCGTATGCATCTTGCAGGCGTCGAATTCGTAGACGTCCGCGCCCTTGTGCAGCAGGTAATCATAAAGGGAGCGCGAGGCGCCGATGGTGGCAGCGTTGTCGGACTTGCCCGCCATCACGAGGTTCGCCTGCCCCCGCTGCGCAATCTTGCCGATTTTCCTCAGCAGCCGTTTCGGCGGGGAGAAATAGGCCATCATCAGGTCGAGACGGCGGCCGTTCTCCAGGTCGCGGCCGACCGTGCGCGCCCAGCTCGACAGCTTGCGTGTCGGGCCGCCCATCAGCCATCGGACAGCCCCTGCACCCGCATCCCACTCGCGCACGGCGTGGCGGACATGCTTCCATTCCACTCCGTCGGAATCGGTCCATTCCAGCAGGTTGTCGTACCAGTCGACCAGCGGCGAAACGGCCCGCCCCTCCAGCCACACGGCAAGGTCGTTCCAGCCATTGTCTGTCGGCGGCGCGAAATAGTCGTCGGCGATATTGAAACCGCCGACAATCGCGCGCGCATCGTCGGCCAGCGCGATCTTCTGGTGGTTGCGGATGAGGTATCGCAGCGATGCGCGTGACGAGAAAACGCGGAAATCCCCGCCGGCCGCAGTGAAATCGCGGAAGAACCTCGCATCGGCTTCCGCCCCGAAGCCGTCCACGATCAGCGTGGCCTTGACCCCGCGTTTCGCCGCCTGTGTCAGAGCGCTGCGCATGCGCTTGCCCACATCGTCCTCCGCGAAGATATAGAAGCAGAGTTTGAGCGAGCGCTTCGCGCCTTCGACCAGTGCCAGCAGGGCCTCCAGCCGTTCCCCGCCCCGCGGATAGAGCCACAGGTCCAGCCCGTCGACCGAGGCGGAAAAGCTGGGCGGATCGGAATATTCCTCCGGTGGAACCGGCGGTGCCGCGCCTGTGGTGTCTTGCGGAAGGGCATCGGTCATCCGGGCATCCCTAGGGCGGCGGCCCCGCCCCGGCAAGATAGCCGCCCCGCACCGGGCAAGGAGCGCGATTTCCTTGACTCTACGGCCCCCGGGGCGTATCCGGCGTCAACCCCGAAATTTCAATACCTGTTTGCAAGGGCCCCTGCATGGCGCGCGTTACCGTCGAAGATTGTGTCGACAAGATCCCCAACCGTTTCGATCTCGTCCTGCTCGCAGCTCAGCGCGCGCGCGACATTTCCGGCGGTGCAGAGCTCACACTGGAACGCGACCGGGACAAGAATCCCGTCGTCGCCCTGCGCGAAATCGCGGAACAGAACATCAAGCCGAAAGAACTGAAGGAATCGGTCGTTACCAACCTGCAGAAGATCCTGCCGGACGACGACGACGACATCGATGAAATCGGTTCGCTCAGCCAGTCGGCAGAGGCGCTGCGGATCACCGCTTCCGCCCCGACCCGCTCGACCTCGATCGGGGCCGATTACGAAGGCTGAGGCCTTGTCCTTTGAACAACACGAAAGGCCGTCCCTTAACGGGGCGGCCTTTTTTTGTGCCTCGGCACGGCGCGGGCCCATGTCCACACGGGTCTTCCATTTTCAAGGGAGAGCGAGGCACCGATGGCAGTCGTAGCGGTCTACAGCGTCAAGGGCGGCGTCGGGAAGACGACGATGGCGGCCAATCTTGCCTGGTGCTCGGCCGAGATTTCCTGCCGCAGCACCCTGCTGTGGGACCTGGACGCGTCGGGCGGGGCCAGTTTTCTGCTCGGCGTCGAACCGCGCAAGAAGAAAGTCGCGACCAGCGTGTTCGCGCTGGAGCGCGACCCGGAAAAGCTGATCCGGACAACGGGCTATCGCAGGCTGGATGTCCTACCGGCGGACGAGACGATCCGCGCGCTGGAAAACCAGTTCATGGATATCGGCAAGCGCAAGCGGCTGGCCAAGATCGCGGCTCAGCTGGGCAAGGATTACGAGCGGATCATCTTCGACTGTCCGCCGGTCCTCAACGAAACCAGCGCGCAGGTCGTGCGCGCCGCCGACCTCATCATCGTGCCGCTGCCGCCATCGCCGCTTTCGGCGCGCGCATTCGACCGCGTGGTGGAAGAGGTGAAGGCGAACACGTCGCGCCATCCCCCGATCCTGCCCGTGCTGTCCATGCTGGACTTGCGGCGCACGCTCCATCGCTCGGCACGGGAAGAAAACCCCGACTGGCCCAGCATTCCGCAGGCGAGCGCGGCCGAACAATGTGCGGTGCACCAGCAACCGGTCGGCGCCTTTGCCCCGCGCAGCCCCGCCGCCCGGTCGTTCCAGCACCTGTGGACGGCCATAGAGCGCAAGCTGGCAAAGCGGAAATAGGCCCTATTCCTCGCCCGCGCGCCGGCGCGCGAATGGCAGGCGAAGGCTCCAGCCGAGACGGCCGGGCCGCTCGTCCTGATAGCTTTCCAGACCGATGATCAGGCCGTTCTGGCCCTTTCTCGCCGCGCCCACATAGGTGCCGAGCAACCGGTCCCAGCCCGAAAGGACGGTGCCGTAATTGCTGTTTGTTTCATCCATCATGGCGGAGTGGTGGATGCGGTGCATGTCGGGGGTGACGAACAGCCTGCGCCACGCAGCCTCGAGCCCCGATGGCAGGCGAAAATTGCCGTGGGTGAAGATCGTGGCCACGGCAAAGCCGATCTCGAAGACGAACACGGCGAGCGGCGCTGCCCCCAGCGCGACGACGATCGCCATCTTGTACGCCATGGACAGCACGATCTCTGCCGGGTGGAAGCGCGCGCCCGTGGTGATGTCGAAGCCGGTGTCGGTATGATGGACCTTGTGCAGCCTCCACAGCAGGGGGATCTCGTGGGTGGCCCGATGCTGGATGTAGAGCGCGAGGTCGAGCAGCACGATAGCCGCGATGAATTCTGCCCACGGCGGCAGTTGCGTGACGTTGAACAGGCCCCAGCCCGCATCACGCGCCCACACAGCTGCGCCGACCATGGCGAGCGGCAGCACCAGCCGCACGGCCAGCGTATCGATGGCGTAAAGGCCCAGATTGGTCCTCCACCGCTGCAGGCGGCCAAGCGGGAATTTGCGGAAAGGGCGCGCCAGCTCCAGCGCCGCAAAGAACGCGAAGGCGGCGGCGATCATGCCGAAGCCCATGATCGGGGCGCTGATCCCGAAGAATTCCATGCCCATGATATCGGGCCCGTTTCCCGCCTGTGCAAGCCGTTCCGATTGCGTGGGGGCGGGGCGGGTCTATACCGATCGTGCCAAGACGGGAGCATTCATGCCGGAACCGACCACCCCGGGCGCAGAGACCTGCCGCAATTGCGAAACGCCGCTGTCCGGCGCCTTCTGCCATGCCTGCGGGCAGGAACAGCGCGACGGTATGGGCTTCCCGGCCCTGTTGAAGCGCTTTGCGGGGTCTGTAGCGACGCCCGGCGGCCGGTTCTTCGAGACGCTGACCGGCCTCGTCGCCTCGCCCGGAACACTGACGAGGGCATATAATGCGGGTGCGCGCGCCCGGTTCCTCTCGCCGTTCGCCATGGTGCTGTTCGCCATGATCGTGCTGCACGGCGTCCAGTGGATGACCGGCGGGAGCGATGGCGCGATCAGTCACGAACGCTCCGTAGACCGGGCACTGGCCCGCGCGCAGTCATCGCTCGATGCCTATGCCGAGGGTGAGGCCGAGCAGGGTTCCGATACGCCCGGCCTGTTGCAGGACGACAGCAGCGCCGCGCGCGCGAAGCTGTCGGCGGAGGAACGGCGCGAGAGGGCCCTCAGCACCAAGTTCTTTGCCGATCAGGCGGTAAAGGCGTGGAACCCGGCCCCTTCGCCGCAGGAAGGCATGGCAGGTTCGCGCGGCACGATTGCACGCGCCGCGTCCGCCTTGCCCGCGCTGTTCCTGCTGATCGGCTGGCTGCTGATCCCGGCCCTGCTGCCGGTGACGCGCTTGCTGCTGCCCGGAAGCAGCAAGGCGGGTTCACTGGAACGCGCGCATTTCCTCGCCTTTACGCTCGCATTCGGTGCGCTCGTCATGGCGGCGGGTACGGCGCTGGTCGGGGCCGGGATGCCCGTTTCCCTGGCGATTGCGGTGGCCGGTATCCTGATGCTCGCCCATACATCGGTGCATGTGCGGGGCGCGTTCGACCTTTCCTGGCCGGGGTCTGCTGCGCGCGGCGCCGCGCTGATCGTGGCCGGGATCGCAGTGCTGGGCGTGATCGGGACCGGGCTTAGCATTTCCGGGATTCTGGGTTAGGCTGGCCCGATGAGCGCGGACGAATTCGACGCAATCGGGTCCATCGCGGCCGGAGGCCTCGTCGCCGGATCGCTGGAGCCCGATCATGGCGGGCCAGGCGGCAAAAAGCCGCCGGAACAGCACGCCACGGTGACCTCGCGGCTCGGCACCGGAACCTGCGCCAATTGCGACACGCCTCTGCACGGCAATTATTGCAGCAATTGCGGACAGAAGGCGGGCCTGCACCGCACGCTGACCGCGTTCTGGCACGATTTCCTGCACGGGGCGCTCCATTTCGACGGCAAGATCTGGCGCACCCTGCCGCTGCTCGTGCTGAAGCCGGGCGAACTGACGCGCCGCTATGTCGAGGGAGAGCGGGCGCGTTTCGTCTCGCCCATGGCGCTGTTCCTGTTCGCCGTGTTCCTGATGTTTGCCGTGTTCCAGGCGATCGGGCTGACCGCTCCGACGCAGATCAGGACACAGGACGGAATGCGCGCCGACCTAGAGCAGGTGGCCGAGCAGCGAACGCAGAGACGCGATGCGCTGGCCGAGCGCCTGTCCGCCACGGACCTGACGGAGCAGGAGCGCGCCAGGCTGGAAGAGCAGCTGCTGGACGCATCGGAGGAAGTCGACGCGATCGACCGCGCGACCGACCTGATCGTCGATGGCAGCGAGACGTCTTCAATCACCGCCAATCTGACCGGCATCGAGTCGATAGATAGCGGCATCTTCAAGAAGTGGCGCGAGAACCCGTCGCTGATGGTGTACAAATTGCAGGCCAACAGTTACAAGTTCAGCTGGCTCCTGATCCCCCTGTCCGTGCCGTTCGTGTGGCTGCTGTTTTTCTGGAAACGGCGGTTCAAGGCTTACGACCACGCCATCTTCGTGACTTACTCGCTGTCCTTCATGACCCTGCTGTTCATTGCGCTGTCGGTCATCGGTGCGGCCGGCGTCGCGCCGGGATGGCTGGTGATGGCGGGACTGCTGATCCCGCCGGTGCACATGTACAAGCAGCTACGCGGCACGTACGCTCTAGGCAGGTTCAGCGCGGCATGGCGGCTGGCGGCCCTCATGGTGTTCATCACCATCGTGACGGGGCTGTTCCTGCAGCTCCTGCTTATCCTCGGCGCATTCTAGCTGCAGGGATAACGCTTTTTCATCAGGTCGGCGAATGCGGCTTTGAGCGGGATGGCCTGACGCCTGCTGGCAGGATAGCTGCGCAGGTGGGCGAGCATGTCGTCGCTGGAAATCGATGCCTTACCCTTGGGCGGAGGACAGGAATGCGGCGTCCGGCCCGCCTTGCGATCGGCGGCGAGCGATGCGCGGTAAGCGTCCCCGGCGCCCTCCGCTTCCGCCTTCAGAACCTTGAGGTCGGCAGAGAACATCGCCATCATCCCCTTCTTCTCCAGCGCCTCTGCCTTGGTAAGGAACGTCGCCACGCTCATGTCGCCGGGCGCAGCGGACAGGCCAGCGGGCATGGCCGCCAAAGACAATGCTCCAAGAAATACCGTGACGCCGCGCATGGAAAAACCCTCCCGAAATTCAACGGGAGGGTCCTGCCTGCCGGACAATGAACGGCAGCTTTCCGGCAAGGAGGGGCTGTGTTACCCGCCCCGCCCCGTTTCGCCTTGCAGCGCATCGATCCGGCGCGATGCCTCTGCCTTGGTCAGTTCGGTATCGTAGGCATCCGGCTGGCCCGCTTCTTCCGACAGCGTCTTCAGGTAGCTGGCCTGTGCGCCGGTCATCGCCTCGTCGCCGGTGGTCCAGTTTTCCGGCTTCTTCTCGGCATTCGATACCGGGTTGGCCTTGGGATGTTCGCTCGGTTGCGGTGCAGTCATCAGTGTTACTCCTTTTGCGGAATCAACACATATGTTCTACACTTGTTCCCAACCTCCGACGGGAGGAAGGCCGGTATCAGGAACCCAGATCGTCGCCCAGCACCGGTGCGGGGCCGGGTTCTTCCTCGTCGCCCGCTTCCAGACTGTCGCGCAGGTTTGCCGCCCCTTCGCTGACACTGTCCGCCGCGTCGATCGCGCCTTCCTCGATCACTTCGCCAGCGACGTCCAGATTGGCCTCGGCATCCTGCGCTGCGCGGTCGACCATTTCCGATGCGTCCTGCTCGGTCTGCTGGGAGCATCCTGCCGCCAGCAATCCGGTGCCAAGGACCGCGGAAAGAACTGTCCGGTTCATCGTCATTCTCCGTTGTGAGCTCTCAGGCTCTTTCACGCGCCCTGAGGGGCAGGACCGCCTTCATTGCCGCCATTGCCGAACCGCTTGCCGGCCTTGGGAATGGCGCTGCCGGTGACCGGGCGCACCTTGGCCGGGCCCTTCGGTTCGTCGGGCCGGTCAAGCTTGCCGTTTTCCAGGAGCTGGTCGATTTCGTCGCCGGTCAGCGTTTCGTATTCCAGCATGGCCTGAGCAAGCAGATGCAGCTTGTCTTCCTGATCGGTCAGGATCGTCGTCGCCCGTTTCAGAGCGCCTTCGACCAGTTCCTTGATCTCGGCATCGATCAGCTTGTTGGTCTCGTCCGAGCCCATGGTCCGCTGGCTCGCGCTCATGCCGAGATAGCCTTCCTGCTGGTCCTCATACTGCAGCGGCCCCAGCTTTTCGGACATGCCCCACTTGGTGACCATGTTGCGGGCAAGGTTGGTCGCGTACTGGATGTCGGACGACGCACCACTCGACACCTTGTCGTGGCCGAAGATGATCTCCTCCGCCACGCGGCCACCCATCGCCACGGCGAGGTCAGCGTGCATCTTGTCGCGGTGGTAAGAGTAATTGTCCCGTTCCGGAAGGCGCATCACCATACCCAGCGCACGGCCGCGCGGAATGATCGTCGCCTTGTGGATGGGGTCCGATGCAGGCTCGTTCAGCGAGACGAGCGCGTGGCCCGCCTCGTGATAGGCCGTCATCTTCTTCTCGTCGTCGGTCATGACCATGGAGCGGCGTTCGCTGCCCATCATGACCTTGTCCTTCGCGTCCTCGAATTCCTGCATCGCGACCAGGCGCTTGTTACGGCGCGCGGCCAGCAGGGCTGCCTCGTTGACGAGGTTCGCAAGATCGGCACCGGAGAAGCCCGGTGTCCCGCGCGCAATCGTGCGGCTGTTCACGTCAGGCGCCAGCGGCACCTTCTTCATGTGAACGGCGAGGATCTTCTCGCGCCCGTCGATGTCGGGGATCGGCACCACGACCTGGCGGTCGAAGCGGCCCGGGCGCAGCAATGCTGGGTCCAGCACGTCGGGACGGTTGGTCGCCGCGATGATGATGATACCTTCATTCGCCTCGAACCCGTCCATCTCGACCAGCAGCTGGTTCAGCGTCTGCTCGCGTTCGTCGTTCGAATTGCCTAGACCGCCGCCACGGCTGCGGCCGACCGCGTCGATCTCGTCGATGAAGACGATGCAGGGCGCGTTCTTCTTCGCCTGTTCGAACATGTCGCGCACGCGGCTGGCACCGACACCGACGAACATTTCCACGAAGTCTGAACCGGAAATGGTGAAGAACGGCACGCCGGCCTCGCCAGCAATGGCGCGGGCCAGCAGCGTCTTACCCGTACCGGGCGAGCCGACCAGCAGAGCGCCCTTGGGAATCTGGCCGCCCAGCTTGGAGAAGCGCGAGGGGTCTTTGAGAAACTCCACGATCTCCTCCAGCTCCTCGCGTGCCTCGTCGATGCCGGCGACATCGGCAAAGGTCACCTTGCCCTGCTTCTCCGTCAGCATCTTGGCCTTCGACTTGCCGAAGCCCATCGCGCCGCCGGCGCCTCCACCCTTCTGCACCTGTCGCAGCGCGAAGAATGCGATGCCCAGGATCAGGATGAAGGGCAGCGACTGGATCAGGATGTAGAGCAGCAGGTTCGGCTCCTCCGGCGCGGTGCCGGAGTACTTCACGCCGTTTTCGTCCAGCAGCCGCGTCAGTTCCGCATCATTGGCGACGGGGACCGTGGAGAAGGCCTGGTCGTTCTTCAGCGTGCCGGTAATCCGGTCTTCGCTGATCTGCACCTCTTCGACGGTGCCCGCGACCACGCGCTCGCGGAAGTCGGAATAGCCGATCTGCGTACCGGTATTCTGGCCCGTATTGCCGAACATCGACACGACGAGCAGCAGCGCGAGGAATATCCCGCCCCACATCATCAGGCTCTTCACCCAGGGATTCGGACCGCCCTGGCCGGGCTCTTCGGGCTGATTATTGTCGCTCATGATCGGATGCGTACCTTTCCTATGTCCGATATGTAGGCGCGCGGGGGTGAATGGCAAGTTAGCCCGAAGGCGGGGGATGCGTCGGAAAAGCCGATTATTCTAATCGTCGCAATCGCCGGTCGCATAAGCCTTGCAGAACAGGTCCACCGCGCCCGCTATGCGCTGGCGGTCGCGCGCTGGGTCCGCAGGAAGACCGAACCGCCGGTCGAGGTCGCCCATCCCCTTGCAGAGCGAAGCAAATTGCTCTGCCGCCAGCGCCGGGTCCGGGACCCGGACTTCGCCTGCGGCATCCATTGCCGACAGCAGGTCTGCGAAAGCCTGTTTCATCCGATGGGGTCCGGCGGCCAGGAACGCCCGGCCGATGGTCGGCTCATGCTCCGTCTCCGCCGCAATCCGCCGGTCGAACCGGACCATTTCGGGGCGTGAGAGGAACGCCACCATCGCCTCCCCGATGGCTGTCAGGCGCGCGCGCAGGGACGAGCCGGGCATGGCCTCGATACTGAAATGCCCGCGCATCTTTTCGCATTCCCGCTCGACCGCGGCGGTGAACAGGCCCTTCTTGTCGCCGAAATGGTTGTACACCGTCACCTTCGATACACTGGCCACCTCTGCAATCGCCTCGATCGACGACGCGGCGAAACCGTCGGAGAAGAAGGACTCCGACGCCGCCGCCAGAATGGCGTCGCGCTTGACCTCGCTGGAGGGTCGCAGGGGTTTTTCTACCGGATCGATTGACAAACTGAACGACTCCGTTCATTTGAACGCTACCGTTCACTTATGGGCATTCGCGCCCCGTGATGCAACCGCCGGCCGGAAAGGATCGAGTCCCGAATGCTCTGGATCGCCATCCGCATGCTCACCGGCGACAAGCAGAAATTCTACGGCCTCGTCTTCGGGATCGCGTTCTCGACCCTGCTCATCACGCAGCAGCTGACGATCTTCGTGAACCTGATCGAACGCGGGGCGAGCGGCGCCTATAATGTCGGCGAGGCAGAGGTCTGGGTGATGGACCCCGTCAGCCGGACGACCGATGTCGCCTATGCGTTGCCGCCAACCGCGCTCGACGCCGTGCGCGGGGTGCCGGGCGTCGACTGGGCCGTGCCGCATCTGCGCTCCTCCGCATCCGTCCGCACGCGGGACGGCGATCTGGAAGGGGTGGCGATCATCGGGGTCGACGATGCCACCCTGATCGGCCTGCCGAAACGCATGGCGGAAGGCAGCATCGACGTTCTGTCCCAGCCCGACAGCGTGATCATCGACGATGTCGGCGCGGTCAACATGTTCGGCGAAGGAAGAGACCCGATCGGGGAGCGGCTGGAGCTCAACGACCAGCGCGCCGTGGTACGCGCGATCGCCGATGCCACGCCCAGCTTCACCAGCCAGGTCACGCTCTACACCAAATACAGCCAGGCGCTGAATTACGTACCGGGCACGCGCAACCGGATGAGCTTCGTGCTGGCCGGGGTGGCCGACGGGCTGACCGCAGAGGAGGTCGCCGACCGGATCGAGAGCCAGACGGGCCTCAAGGCCGAGACGCGCGACGAATTCGCGCAGGCCGGGGTGGATTTCATCATTGAGAATACCGGCATTCCGACCAATTTCGGCATCACCGTGGTGCTGGGTTTCGTGGTCGGGGTGGCAATCGTCGGGCTGACCTTCAGCCTGTTCATCCGCGACAACATCAAGCAATTCGGCGCGCTGAAGGCGATCGGTGTCACCAATGGCCGCATATTGCGCATGGTGACGGTGCAGGCGGCGCTGGTCGGGCTGATCGGATACGGCCTTGGCGTGCTGGGGACGGTGGCGTTCCTGTGGGGCTTCAGTGGCAGTCCGTTCTTCAAGGGGTTCTACATCCCGTGGCAGATCCCGCTCGTCAGCCTCGTCGCGGTCATCCTGATCCTCGCCATAACGGGGGTCCTGGCCCTGCGCAGCGTGTTCCGCACCGAACCGGCATCGGTGTTCCGCTGATGGCCGAGACATCCCTATCTTCCGCCATCCGCACCACCGGTGTGACGCGCGACTTCAAGTCCGGCCAGCAGACCATCACCGTGCTGCACGGTATCGATACCGAAATCCGGTCCGGCGAGATGACTTTCCTCGTTGGCGAGAGCGGGTCGGGCAAGACCACGCTGATTTCGATCATGTGCGGCATTCTCTACCCGACGCAAGGCGAGGTGGAGGTGTTCGGCACCGACATCTACGCGCTGGACGATACGGACCTGGTGAATTTCCGCCTTGAGAATATCGGTTTCATCTTCCAGCAGTACAATCTGATCCCGTCCATCGATGCTGCCAGCAACGCCGCCGTCCCGCTGATCGCGCAGGGAATGGACCGGCTGGAAGCGCGGGAGAAGGCGCGCGCGATCCTTGAAAAGCTCAATATCGGCGAACAGGCCGACAAGCTGCCGAGCCAGCTATCGGGCGGGCAGCAGCAGCGCGTCGCCATCGCCCGGGCCCTGGTCCACAAGCCGCGGCTGGTTGTGTGCGACGAGCCGACCGCAGCGCTCGACGCCAGTTCCGGCAGGCGGGTGATGGACCTGCTGCGGGACGTCGCCGTGGCAGAGGACCGCGCCTGCATCATCGTGACCCACGACAACCGCATATTCGACCTCGCCGACCGTATCCTCGTGCTCGAGGATGGCTGCATTACCCATGACGGCACCGAAATGCCGGACGGCCACTAGGGACCTGACGACCATGGCACTCAATCTCGACAATTTCAGCTTCTCCCGCATGGGACTGCCCCTGATTGCGGTCATCGGGCTGGTGGTGGCGGCCATCTACATCGCAGGCGGCCTGCCGGACCGCGAACTGAGCGAACCGGAACGCGAACCGCCCAGCGCGGATGGCGAGCTGGCAGACGCGCCGCGCGTCGCAGGTGCCGGTATCGTCGAACCTTCGAGCGAGCTCATCGAAGTGGGCACCGCGCTTGCCGGGCTTGTCACCGACCTGCGGGTGCAGCCCGGCCAATTCGTCGACAAGGGGCAGCCGCTGTTCACCGTCGATACCCGCGCGCTGCGCGCCAGGGCAGAGGAAACGCAGGCGGCCATCGGCGAAGCCAGCGCCGCCATAGGCGAGGCGCGGGCGGCGATCGAAGAGGCGCGTGCAGCAGAGGACACGGCCGGACGCCAACTTGCGCTCTATCGCAATGTCGACGATCCTGCCGCCGTCAGCCGGGCCGAAGTCATCCGCGCAGAGGGAGAGGCAAGCGCGGCGCGCGAACGGCGACAGCTTGCCCAGGCTCGCCTCGCTGCCGCGCAGGCCCGTCTCCAGAGCGCGCAGGCCCAAGCCGCCAGTACGAGGACCGAACTGGGGCGCGCCGTGGTCCGTGCGCCGATTGCCGGGGAAATACTCTCGGTGAATATCCGCCCGGGCGAATTTCTCTCCAACCAGGGCGGCGGCAATGCAGAACCGTTCATCACGATGGGCGAGACCCGTCCGCTGCATATCCGCATCGACATCGACGAAGAGCAGGCCTCCCGCGTTGCCATGGGCGAACCCGCGACCGTGTCGCCGCGCGGCGCAGCGCGAAACCAGGCGAAGGCCAGCTTCGTGCGCGCCGAACCGCAGGTGGTACCCAAACGCCAGCTGACGAACACCGCGGCAGAGCGGGTCGATGTGCGGGTGCTGCAGGTGATTTACGCGCTCCCCGCCGATGCGCGCGGCGATTTTCGCGTAGGGCAACAGGTCGATGCCTTCATTCCTGCGCGCAGCACGGGCGCGCCTTCGCGGCAGGACGGGCCGGAGACGCAGGCAGGTGGTGCTTCGTGATTCGCCCAAGCAAACCCACGCCCGCACACAATGGGCCACGCATCCAGGGCGCGAAGATAGGCCTCACTCTGGCCTCGTCGCTTGCACTGGCCGCCTGCGCCGCAGGTCCGGCGGTAGAGATTTCCACGCCTCCCCCGTCCATCCCGGACCGTTTCGCCTTCGCGCCGGACACCGGGACGCAGGCGGATGTCGCAGCCCTGCTACCTTCCGCCGATCCGGCATTCGAGCAGCTATCAGCCATGGCCCTGGCCGGCGCGCCGACACTCGGCGAAGCGGCTGCACGGATCGAGGCCGCACGCGCATCTGGACGCCGCGCAGGGGCAAACCGCTTGCCCCGCCTCGACGCGGATGCCGCGATTACCGCGACGCGTACCAATCCCGCCCAATTCGGCGGCGACCTGCCAGACGGGATCGCCTTCGACACGGAGCGCGTCAGCTACGGTGCGAACCTTCTCGCCAGCTGGGATCCCGACCTGTTCGGACGGCTGGCCGCGCGCGAGCGGGCGGCGGCGGCCCGTCTCGGGGCTGCGAGCGCCGAGGCGCAGGGCGTTCGCCTGGCCTTGCTGTCCGAAATCGCAGGTGCCATCATTGACTGGCGCACGCTTGCCGCGAGGCAGGTCGAACTCGAAAGCGACCTCGCTTCGGCAGAGCGCCTCGTCTCGCTTGCCGGATCGCGGGAACGGGCAGGCATCGCCCCGGGCTTCGACCGGGTCCGCGCCGAAAGCGCTGCCGAGGCGAGCCGCGGCCGCATCGCCGCTCTGGCGAGCGAACGGGCGCGGATTGCCGGGCGGCTGGTCACACTGACCGCCGAACCCGCGCAGACGGTGCTGGACCGCCTTGCCGTGCCAGCCCCCGCACCCAGCGAGCCGCCTGCGCCGGCCACGCTGCCCGCCTCGCTTCTGGCAAACCGGCCCGACGTGCTGGCGGCCGCCGCCCAGCTGGAAGCCAGCGATGCGGAGCTTTATGCCGCCTCCGCTGCGCGTTTCCCGCAATTCACCCTGTCCGCCGCACTGGGCCTGCTGGCCTTCGACCTGGGCGACCTGTTCAGCGAGGACGCCATCGTCGGCAGCGCGAGTGCCGGGCTCCTCGCACCGCTGCTCGATTTCGGGCGGATAGAGGCCGACATCGACGCGGCCGAGGCGGACAAGAAACTGGCCTTCCAATCCTATCGCCGGGCCGTGTTCACCGCGCTGGGCGATGCGGAAACCGCCTATGGGCTGGTCGCGGCCGCCGACCGCGAACTGGCCGCCGCCACGCGCGAGGCATCAAGCGCCCAGCGCGCAGCAAGCCTGGCCGAAACGCGCTTCAATGCGGGCCTGTCGAACTTCCTCGAAGTGCTGGAAGCGCGCCGCGCCGCAGATGCGAGCGGCGAACGCAGGGCGGCGGCACGGGGCCGGGCACTCAGGGCGCGCATATTGCTGTGGCAGGCGCTTGGCGGCGACGGTTACCGCCCGGACACGCCCTAACTCAGCCCGAACCGCTGCCCGACAGCAGCGTATTGAGCGCGAAAATCATCGAGCCGCCGCCCAGCACCATCGCGCCCAGCAGCAGCAGCCCGTCCCGCACCAGCAATGCGAGCCCGATGCAGGCCACGGCAATCATCGGCACGCTGCTGGCGAAGGGCAGGAATTCCAGCGGCGGAACCGACAGGCACAGCAGCAGGATGACGTGGGCCGCGATTCTGGGCCAGACCCCTTTCAGCATCCAGTCGAGCCGATCCCCGATGTGATTGTCGATCCAGGCGGCGGCCTTGTCGAGCTTGTGCATTCCCTTGGCCAGCTTGCGCCCGTCGACCTTGCGGTTTTCGATCACGTCCGGCAGCCAAACGTGGTCGCGCCCGACCAGCAATTGCAGGGCAATCAGCGCGATGATCGTGGCGAGCACGGTGGGGAAGCCCGGTATGCCGCCGAGCGGGCTGATCTCGACCAGCGGCAGCACGATCAGCAGGGGCGAGAAGCTGCGATGGCCGAACGCGTCCAGCGCATCGCCCAGCGAGACTTCGCCGTTTTCCTCGCCCAGGCTTTCGAGCCCGCCAACGACGTCTTCGAGGTTTTCGGGTTCCGTGCTCTCGCTCATCCTGCATCTCCCCTGTTCGCCCTTCAACGACAGGGGAGCGCAGAATATCCCGAAGGCGGCCTACATGGAGCGGGCGATCACCATCTTCATAACCTCGTTCGACCCGCCGAAAATGCGGGTGATGCGGCAATCGCGGTACATGCGGGCGATGGGGTAGTCGTTGATGAAGCCCCCCCCGCCGTGGAACTGCAGGCACTTGTCGACCACTTCGCCCTGAAGTTCCGTCACCATCAGTTTCGCCATGCAGGCCGTGGGCACGTCCAGCTTGCCTTCCAGGTGCTGCGCGATGCAGTGATTGACGAACACCCGTGCCGCCGTGGCCCTGGCATTGAGTTCGGCCAGCACGAACTGCGTGTTCTGGAAATCCCAGATCGTCTGCCCGAACGCCTTGCGCTCCTTGACGAATTCCATGGTCACTTCCAGCGCCTTCTCGATACCGGTCATAGCGCCCATGGCGATGATCAGGCGTTCCTGCGGCAGTTCGCCCATCAGCTGGTAGAAGCCCTTGCCCTCTTCGCCGCCGAGCACCGCGTCGCTCGGCACGAAGACGTCGTCGAAGAACAGTTCTGAGGTGTCGGCGGCATCCATCCCGACCTTGTCCAGCTTCTTGCCCCGCTGGAAGCCTTCCGCGCCCTCCGTCTCGAGCAGCATCAGCGAAATGCCCTTGGCCCGTTCCTTCGGATCGGTCTTGGCGACCACGATGATGAAATCGGCGGTCTGGCCGTTGGAGATATAGGTCTTCGCCCCGTTGATGCGGTAGCCGTTGCCGTCCTTCAGGGCCGTCGTCGTGATGCCCTGCAGGTCGCTGCCCACACCCGGTTCGGTCATGGCGATGGCGCTGACCAGTTCGCCCGTCACCAGCTTGGGCAGGTATTTCTTCTTCTGCTCCTCCGTCCCGTGCCGCACCAGATACGGCAGGATCACGGTGTTGTGCAGGCTGGCGGCGAAGCCTTCCACGCCGTGCTTCGCCTGCTGGTCGATGACCACCATCTCGTGACGGAAATCGCCGCCATGGCCGCCATACTCCTCCGGCACGGATACGCCGAGGAGCCCGGCCTCGCCCGCCTCGTTCCAGAATTCACGTTCGACCTGCCCGTCCTCGCGCCATTTCAGCACGCGCTTTTCGGGCGCCTTGTCCTGGTAGAACTTGCCCACGGCATCGGCGAAGATCGCGATCTCCTCGTCATCCATGAATTCGGGCTGCGGCACATTAACGGTGGGCATGGGGCATTCCTCTCGTTTTGTTTTATTGCCATCCACCGTACATAATCGGTAGCGGACTGCAACGCGTTCCGAAGACCATAGACGACAGGACGGATTCATGGAGTTGATCGGCCCCACTTCGCAGAGCTTCATCAGCCAGCGCACCCGGCTGCACTATGCCGACTGGGGCAATCCCGATGCGCCCCCGCTGATCCTGCTGCATGGCGGGCGCGACCATTGCCGCAGCTGGGACTGGACGGCGGAGAAGCTGCGGCGGGACTGGCATGTCATCTGCCCCGACCTGCGCGGTCATGGCGACAGCGAATGGACCAATACCGGTGTCTATCACGTTGGCAGCTACGTCTACGACCTCGCGCAGCTGGTCCACCAGCTTGAACTGGCGCCGGTCACCATCGTAGCCCACTCGCTGGGCGGCAACGTAGCTATCCGCTTTACCGGCCTGTTCCCGGAAAAGGTGCGCAAGCTGGTCGCGATCGAGGGGCTGGGCCCCAGCCCCAAGGTGCAGGCCGAAATGGACCAGACCCCGTGGTTCGAGCGGCGAACGGAGTGGATGGAGAAAAAGCGCGAGGCCAGCGCGCGCTCCATCCGCAAATACGACACGTTCGAGGACGCGCTCGACCGAATGCACGAGGCCAACAGCTACCTCAGCCGCGCGCAAGCGGAGCACCTGACCCGCCACGGCGCCATCCGCAATGAGGACGGTACGTGGAGCTGGAAATTCGATCCCCACCTGCACGCCTGGCCGCCGGACGACCTGACGAGCGAGCAGGTGGAGGAATTATGGGCGCGCGTCACCTGCCCCACGCTGATGGTCTATGGCAATGACAGCTGGGCCAGCAATCCGGAGAAGGACGGCCGCATCGGGCATTTCGGCGAGAACGTGCAGGTTAGCGCCTATGACCGCGCCGGCCACTGGGTCCATCACGACCGGTTCGACGACTTCGTTGAAGAGGTACGACAATTCATCGAGTGAGGCTCAATCGATGCCCCCGCAAGGCGATGTCTCGGTAGCCTGCCTTCAGGCCGGTTCGCGCGATTTTATCAGGTCGTGAACACCGGGCACGATGATCGTCCGCTCTCCGCCGAATTCTTCCCGGACGGTAATCAGCCCGCTGCGCTCGAGATGGTCCAGCAGGCGGCGAACCCGGCTTGGCGAGGAACTGCCATAAAGCAGCGCCAGATCGTCTTCGTCGGGCATATCCTCGCCCAGGGCCGTGGCCACGACCATGGCGAGGAAGGGCGCCAGAACATCGTCGTCGACATTTTCGATGATCTGTTCGGCGGCATCGCGGGCAGCCCCCTGCAGCCTGTCCAGGCCGCCGACCTGGCAGGCGAACAATCGCCGGAACCGGGCCATGTCGACATGCGCACTCGGCACACCGTATTGCCGGGACCGGACGGCGAAATCGCGGAAGAGCGAGGTGACGGGCCGGAAGGTCGCACCCTCGCCTGCCGCCAGTTCGCGGATTACCCCTGCTATATCGGTAACAGGCCCGACCGGTCCGGCTTCGGCTTCCACGGCGGGCACGGACGCGTTCGTCTCGCCGGTAGCGGCTTCCCCGGTAAGGTCTTGCCCTGCGCCGCAATCATCCTCCCGTGTTTCCGGGTCGGCAGGATCCGCCAAGCGCATCGGGGCCAATGGCGGCGCGGCCTGCAACGCCTTGTCGAGGTCGATAGCCTGTATGGGTGAGGCCGTCACGGGCGGCGCGCTCCGTACGGTCACCGCGTCTTCCAGCTTGTCCGTAAGCAGCGCCTCCATGTCTTCGGACGGCGTATCCGGCAGCGGCATCAGGCCCTGGCTCGCGTTCTTGCCGCGTGTGCGGACCGGGTCGACATTCACGGCGACCGGGCGGCGGCTGATGGCCGGACCGAGGCCGAGGAACTGGCCGCGCTGCAGGTCCCGTATGCGATCGGCCTGCCGACGATCCATGCCGAGCAGGTCGGCTGCCCGCTGCATGTCGATGTCCAGAAAGGTTCGGCCCATGAGGAAATTGGACGCCTCCGCCGCGACGTTCTTGGCCAGTTTCGCCAGTCGCTGGGTCGCAACGATCCCGGCAAGTCCGCGTTTGCGCCCGCGGCACATGAGATTGGTCATGGCCGACAATGTCAGGCGCCGCGTATCGTCCGACATCTCCCCCGCCGCGGCCGGAGCGAACATCTGAGCCTCGTCGACGACGACGAGCGCGGGATACCAGTGCTCTCGCGGAGCATCGAACATCGCTGAAAGGAACAGGGCCGCGCAGCGGATCTGCTGTTCGACCTCCAGTTCGTCGAGCGCGAGGACCACGGAGGCCCGGTGCTGCCGGACGCGCTGCGCCAGTGCCTCGATCTCGCGGGGAGAATGGGCCGCCCCGTCTATGACGACATGGTCGAACAGATCCGCAAGCGTGACGAAATCACCCTCCGGGTCGATGACCACCTGCTGCACCTGCCCGGCGCATTCCTCCAGCAGGCGGCGAAGAAGGTGCGACTTGCCCGACCCCGAATTGCCTTGGACCAGCAAGCGCGTGGCCAGCAACTCCTCGAGATCGATGGCAATGTCCCGGTCGGCCGAATCCTGCCCGATGATGATCTGCGCGCTCACTCTCTCGGCGTAGGCATCTGACGGCTGAGCGCAAAGATGATCCGCCAAGTTTTCCAGCGTTTCAGCCGGAGCGGAAGCAGGCAATCCGCGCCCGCGCTCAAACCTCTCGGCTGACGACTTCCTTCATGATCTCGCTGGTCCCGCCATAGATGCGCTGGACGCGGGCATCACGCCACAGGCGGGCGATGACGTATTCGTTCATGTAGCCGGCGCCGCCATGAAGCTGCAGCGCGGTGTCGACGCAGTCCCATTGCATTTCCGTGTGCCACAGCTTGGCAGCGCTCGCCTCGCCCGTGGTCAGTTCGCCGCGCAAATGGCGGGCAATGGCCCAGTCGAGATGGGCCCAGCCGACCTGCAGTTTCGCCTTCAGGTCGGCCAGCGTGAAGCGGGTGTTCTGGAATTCGAACACGGTCTTGCCGAATGCCTTGCGTTCCTTGGTAAACTTCACCGCCTCGTCGAAAGCGCGCTGGGCCCCGGCCTGCGCGCCGACCGCGATCGACAGGCGCTCCTGCGGCAATTCCTCCATCAGGTGGATGAAGCCACGGTTCTCCCCGCCCAGGATATTGGTCTTCAGCACGCGGACATCGTTGAAGAACAGCTCGGACGTGTCGGCCGCATGCTGGCCGATCTTGTCGAGATTGCGCCCGCGCTCGAAACCTTCGGTCCCCGCATCGACCAGCACCAGCGAAGTGCCCTTCGCCCCTGCGGCGGGATCGGTTTTGGCCACGACGATTACGACATCGGCGTTCTGGCCATTGGTGATGTAGGTCTTGGACCCGTTGATGACCAGGTCGTCCCCGTCCGCCTTCGCGGTAGTGCTGATGCCCTGCAAGTCGCTGCCCGCGCCCGGTTCCGTCATGGCGATGGCGGAAATGATGTCGCCGGAGATCATGCCGGGCAGATATTTCGCCTTCTGCTCCGGCGTGCCCAGGCGCTCGAAATAATTGACGGTGATGTCGTTCTGCAAAGTGAAGCCGGCGGACGAGCCGAGATAGGCGAGTTCTTCCGCAACCACGCAGTTGAAACCGAAATCGAGCCCCAGGCCGCCATGTTCCTCGGCCACGGTAGGGCACAGCATGCCTGCCTCGCCCAGCGCCTTCCACGCCTCGCGCCCGACGATGCCCTCTCGCTCGTGATCGTCGAGGAACGGTTCCATGTGTTCGGCCAGGACCTTGCGAACCGTATCGCGGAAGGCCTCGTGGTCGTCGGTGTATGCGGTGCGTGTCGCTGTTTGCAACATGGCCGTCTGGCCTCCTCTCAGTTCACGGTGCCTGCTTCGCGCAGGGCTTCCCTCTCGCTTTCATCCAGTCCCAGATCGGCCAGTATGGCATCGGTCTGGTCGCCCGGCATCGGGGCCGGGGCAGGCCTTGCCGTAGGCGTTCCCGAATAGCGGGGTGCAGGCGCGGGCTGGGTATCGCCGCCGATCTCGATGAAGGTCTCGCGCGCGGTGTTGTGCGGATGCCGTGCGGCCTCGCTCATGGTCAGCACCGGTGCGTAGCAGATATCGGTATGCTCCATCAGGGCGTCCCATTCGTCGCGGGTCTTCGTCCTGAACAGGGCAGCCAGCTTGTCTTTCAGCCCGTCCCACGCGGCAGGGTTCATCTGCGCGTCGAAATCGCCGTCCTCTTCCAGCCCTGCAACCTTGCGCAATTCGGCATAGAATTGCGGCTCGATGCTGCCGATGGAGACGAACTTGCCGTCCGCCGTCTCGTAGGTATCGTAGAAATGCGCACCGGTATCGAGCAGGTTGACGCCCAGCTCCTCGCGCCAGGTGCCGGTGTTCTTCATGCCGTGCATCATGCTCATCAGCACCGCCGTACCGTCTGTCATGGCCGCATCGATCACCTGCCCGGACCCGCCGCGGGCCACGCCCAGCAGCGCGGAGACCATACCGAAGGCCAGCATCATTCCGCCGCCGCCGAAATCACCGACCATGTTGATCGGCGGCGTCGGTTTCTCGCCCTTGCGCCCGAAATGGGCGAGCGCGCCGGCAAGGGCGATATAATTGATGTCATGCCCGGCATAGGGCGCATACGGCCCCGTCTGGCCCCAGCCCGTCATGCGTCCGTAGACCAGCTTCGGATTGTCGGAGAGCAGTTCGTCCGGACCCAGGCCAAGCCGTTCCATCACCCCGGGCCGGAAGCCTTCGATGATACCGTCCGCACTCGCGCACAGTTTGCGGGCGAGTGCGACGCCTTCTTCACTCTTGAGGTTCAGTGCGATGGACTTGCGCCCGCGTGCCAGCACGTCCTTGGTCGTGATCGGCTGGCTGCCTCCCCGCCCGCCGCTGGCGCGGTCGATGCGGATGACTTCCGCGCCGTGATCGGCCAGCATCATCCCGCAAAACGGGCCCGGCCCGATCCCGGCGAATTCGATGATGCGGATGCCGTGCAGGGGCCCCGCCCTGGTCCCGGCCACGATTACTTGCCCTGCCAGTTGGGCGCGCGCTTCTCGGCAAAGGCCTTGCTGCCTTCCTGCGCATCCTGCGACATGAAGACCTGCGGCAGCAGCTTGGCCTGTTCCTCGTATCGTTTGTCGAGGGGCCAGCCGCGCGATTCGTCCATGATCTGCTTGGACACGCGCACCGCGATGGGGCCATTGGCCGTGATCGCCTTCGCCAGTTCCAGCGCGCCGTCCAGCGCAGAGCCATCGGTCACGCGGTTGATCATGCCCAGATCGTAGGCGCGGCCCGCATCGATGAAATCACCGGTCAGGGCCAGTTCCATCGCAACCTTGTGCGGGATGAGATCGGGCAGGACCATCAGGCCACCCGCCGCCGCGGCCAGACCGCGCTTCGCCTCGGGAATGCCGAACTTCGCGCCCGAGCTTGCCACCACCAGGTCGCAGGCGATCATCAGCTCCAGCCCACCGGCCAGCGCATAGCCCTCGACCGCGGCAATCAGCGGCTTGACCGGCTTCTGCTCCGTCAAGCCGCCGAAACCGCGGCCGGGAACGCTGGGGCTCTCGCCGCGCAGGAAGCCTTTCAGATCCATGCCCGAACAGAAGGTGCCCCCGGCACCGGTCAGGATGCCGACGCGCAGATCGTCATCCTCGTCCAGCCGGTCGAGCTGGGCGGCGATGGCTTCCGAACACGCCTTGGTCATGGCGTTTTTCGCCTCGGGGCGGTTGATCGTGAGGATCAAGACGCCGTCCTTCGCTTCGGCCAGCAGTTCGTCGGTCCCGGTGTCGGTCATTCTCTCTCTCCGTGGCTTTTTGAAACTTTTCTTGTGACGGTGCTGCCCAGCCTTTACGAAAACGTCAACCGACAAAAGAAGAGAGGACCGATTCCATGCCTGCACAGCCCCATACCGCCTATATCGTCGATGCCGTCCGCACCCCGCGCGGCATCGGGAAGCAGGGCAAGGGCGCCCTCGCCGCAGAGCATCCGCAGCACCTGGCTGCCACCGTGCTGAAAGCGATTGCGGAGCGCAGCGGCCTCGACACGAAGACGGTCGACGACGTCATCTGGTCGGTCAGCACGCAGGACGGGAAGCAGGCGGGCGACATGGGCCGCATGGCCGCGCTCGACGCCGGATACGACGTTGCCAGCAGCGGCATGACACTGGACCGCTTCTGCGGCGGAGGCATCACCTCGGTGAACCTCGCGGCCGCGCAGGTCATGTCCGGCATGGCCGACTGCGTCGTTGCAGGCGGGACCGAGATGATGAGCCTGACGGCCCAGATGACGAAGGACAAGATGGCCGCCGGCATCGCCCCGCCGATGATGGGCAGCTATAACGAGCGCCTGCAGGCAAAGCATCCGCAAAGCCACCAGGGCGTGTGCGGCGATGCGATTGCCAGCATGGAAGGCTTCACGCGCGAGGAACTGGACGAGGTCGGCTATCGCAGCCAGCAGCGCGCCGCGCAGGCGATCGAGGAAGGGCGCTTCGACAAGTCGCTGGTGAGCGTGGTCGACGACGAGGGCAATGTCATCCTCGACCGCGAAGAGTTCCCCCGGCCGCAGACGACGATGGAAACGCTCGGGGCGCTGGAGCCCGCCTTTACCAAGCTGGCGGACGTGCCGCTGGACAAGGAAGGGACCACGTTCCGGAAGCTGATCAACCGGAAATACCCGGATCTCGAGATCGAGCATTTCCACCATGCGGGCAACAGTTCCGGCGTGGTCGACGGTGCGGCGGCGGTGCTGATCGCATCGAAGGAGTATTGCGACAAGCACGGCCTGAAACCGCGCGCGAAGATCGTGGCGACCGCGAATATGGGCGACGATCCGACGCTGATGCTCAACGCCCCGGTCCCGGCGGCCAAACGCGTGCTGGAGCGCGCCGGTTTGACGCTGGACGATATCGACCTGTTCGAGATCAACGAGGCGTTCGCCGTGGTCGCGGCGAAATTCGTGCGCGATCTCGGGCTGGACTGGGAAAAGGTGAACGTGAATGGCGGCGCGATTGCGCTGGGCCATCCCATCGGCGCGACAGGCTCCATGCTAATCGGCACGATGGTCGACGAACTGGAACGCCAGGACAAGAAGCGCGGCCTTGTCACCATGTGTGCAGCAGGCGGCATGGCCCCTGCCATCATCGTGGAGCGTGTCTGATCCGGTGAGGGGGCGCGGCGGTCAGCCCGCGCGCTCCCACTTCTCCATCTTGCGATAGATCGTCGACGGACTGACCCCGAGTGTGCGGGCGGCCTGAACGATGTTGCCGTCCATCGCCGCCAGCCGCGCCTCGATTGCGGCGCGTTCTATCGCATCGAGGGTGGTGGACGTATCCGCGCCCATATTCTCTGCCATGCCGAGCGTTGCCGATGCCGGCGGCAGGGCCGCAGCGCCATCATGTTTCTGCTGGCTGTCCGGGCTGGGAGATGTCGCAAGAGCCGCCGGGCGCGGCGCCGCTGTTCCAGCTGCCGGATGCACCACCAGTTCCGGCCCGTCGCCCATCACGATCGCTCGGCGAATGGTATTCTGCAATTCGCGCACATTGCCGGGCCAGCCATGCTCCGCCAGCGCCGCTTCGCTGGCGGGCGCGATGCGTTCGATTTCCCGCCCCTCCTCGCGAGAGAAACGCTCGACGAAGCGGCGAGCGATCAGCACGATGTCGTCGCCCCGCTCCCGCAGCGCCGGCAGTTCCAGCGGGATGACGTTGAGCCGGTAATAGAGGTCTTCGCGGAAACGCCCTTCCGCGACTTCCAGCGCCGGATTGCGATTGGTCGCGCAGATGACACGCACATCCACGGGCTCCGTGGTGCTCGTTCCGACCCGCTGGATCATCCCGGTTTGCAGGAACCGCAGCAGCTTGACCTGCAATTTGAGTTCCATCTCGCAAATCTCGTCGAGGAACAGCGTGCCCCCGTCCGCAGCCTTTGCCGCGCCGACGCGGTTCTCCAGCGCACCGGTGAAGGCGCCCTTCACATGGCCGAACAGCTCGGACTCCAGAAGGTTTTCCGGGATTGCACCGCAATTGATGGCGATGAACGGTTTCTTCGCCCGGCGTCCGGACAGGTGGATGGCCTCAGCCGCCACTTCCTTGCCGCTGCCGCTTTCGCCGGTGATGAACACGGCGGCCTTGGAATCGCCGATATTCTCGATCGCGCGGTAGATTGCCTGCATAACCGGGGACGCGCCGATAAATCCGTGGAAGCTGTCGCGCGTGCGGGCGGAGCGGACGGCCTTGACCTCCCGCGCCAGCTGGTGCCGTTCCGCACCGTTGCGCACGGTGGTCAGCAGGCGCTCCGCTGCGACCGGCTTCACCAGGAAATCATAGGCCCCGACGCGCATCGCCTCGACCGCGCGGCCCAGCGAGCCGTCGGCCGTCACCACGATGACGCTGGTTTCCTGCAGCCGCGCCTGGTGCGCCTTGAACAGGTCAAGCCCGTTGGCGTCGGGCAATTGCAGGTCGAGCAGAACCACGTCGAACCGCGCGCCGGTCAACTGCGCCTCCGCCTCGGCCCCGGTCTGGGCCAGTTCCACCTCGTGCCCCGCTTCCGACAATTGCGCGGCATAGCTCATGGCGAGCGATGCGCTGTCCTCGACGATCAGGATACGTGCTGCGTTCATGCGGCGGCCTTTTCTTCGCCGACGATCCTGAAGCTGGCGCTGGAGGGATCGGCATCCGTGATCCATACGGGCCGCCGCGGGTCGCCGTAATGCTTCAGGCAGCCGCGGATCAGGCCGTGCGCGATATGGGCGAGCGGACGGTGCGAACTGTAATGCACCTGAAGGGCGCCATCCTCTGCGTAACTGGTACTGACCTGCGGCGGTTTCGCATCGGGATAAAGCACCACGACCTCTTCATGGATATGCGATCCCACGTGTTCCAGCATGGACTCAGCACTCGGATAGCGTCCCACGATGTCGGGATAGAGGACCACGAAGCGTCCGAACAGCCATTCGCCATAGGCATCGCACAGACTTTCCGCCGGCGTGCCGCTCAATTCGCTGGCCGTGCCGACCATTTTCAGGGCGTAGGCCGCCGGATAGGTCCCGATCCGCGTAAAGGCACCGTCATTCGGCAGGTCCGACCGGGCAAGGACGGTCTCGGCAAACTCCAGTCCGCCGACCTCCTCCATAAACCCGATGAGCTCGGCAAAGATGATACCTTTCATGGACGTCCTTTCAATTCGCGACGCCTTATTGATGCAAGATGCATGCCACCGTAAACCCGATGGAAACCCTGATTTTACCGCCAAATCTGACGCATAATGCGAAAATGTTTTCATTTTGCAAAAATAAGCCCTTGCATTTTGCGAGCAGCGGGTAGGCAAAATGCGAAATCCCAATGTTTTCAACGAGGCTGCCGGTTTGGCACGGGTCTTGAACAGGAGGGGCACACAGAAACCTGACCGGATTATGTTCGATGCGCCGTTCCCCCTTCACCGCTCCGCTCGCCAGCCTTGCCGCCGCTTCCATGACGCTGGGCGGATGCGCTGCCGGACCGGCCCCTGCCAACCTGTCACAGGCGCGCTGGGCGCCGGGACAGGACGCGGGCGGCACCGTCCATCCGCAGGGCGAGTGGGCCGCGCCGGACGCAGCATCCGCGCAGGCCTCCTGCACCAATGCCCCCCTCCCCTCCGTTCCCGGTGCCCTTCGGGTCGCACCAGGTGAGCTGGGAACGGCGACCCTCCGGCTTGCTCCGGGCGATCGACTGCTGGTCGAGATCCTGGGCGACCCCGACGCGCTGAGCGGCACCTATGCCATCGGCGCGGACGGCATGGTCGCCCTCGGGTCCATCGATCCTGTCGATGCGCTCGGAGCAACGCCGGAGCGGTTTGCACATGATCTGAAATCCGCCCTCGTCGCTGCCGGGCTGGTTCGCCCGTTGAGGAATGCGGTTCGCGTCAGGCTGGCGGAGGCAGGCGGGGTTTCCGTCCATGTCGCCGGTGCGGTCTTCAACAGCGGGGCCGTGCGTCCGGGCGAGCGAACACCCGAAAGCCGCATCGGCCAGAAGGAAGGCGAGGCATCGGGCGATGCCAATGCCGCACGCATGCTCTCCACCGCACTGCGCGCGGCAGGCGGGCTGCGTCCCGATGCCGATGCGCGCGGCGTCATTCTGGTGCGGGGGGATCGCTATGCCATCTTCGACATGGCCGGGCTGATGACCGGCCACGGTGCAAACGACCCGGTGCTGGCATCCGGCGACCGGATCATCGTGCCCGAAACCGGCTGCTTCGACGAGGCACTGGTACGCCCCGGTCCGCTGACCCAGCCCGGCATCAAGGTGTTCATGTCCAACCTGACCCGCAGCGCGAACAACAATGCAGGCGCGGCCATCAACGAGAAGACCGGCAGCCTGCCTTATGGCACGCGGATGCTGCAAGGGCTGGTCGCGATGAACTGCGTCGGCGGCACGAAGATGCAGGCCGGGCGCCGCGCGATCCTGATCAGCCGCAACCCTGCCAATGGCCAGTCCGTCGTGATCGAGCGCAAGATCGAACAGCTCGTGCGCAGCGCGGACCGCGACACCGTCGATCCCTACCTGATGCCGGGCGACGCGCTGGCCTGTTACGACAGCAAGTGGACCAATTTCCGCGAAGCGCTGGGCATGGTGTCCGATGTCGCAGGCAGCATCACGCCGGCCATCATCCTGCAGCAGGCGATCGACTGATGAACATGATGACCGCCCTGGGCCCGCAGGAGGAGGCCACGGATAGCGCAGTCACGCCGCCCCGGCGACTGGTCCGCGCCGCACGCTGGCTGCGCGACGGCCTGCCTTCCGTCGGGCGCTATCGCCGCTATATCGCGGCCCTCGCCTTCCCGCTTGCCGCGATCTGGGGCCTGGCGCTGGCAGTGCTGGCGTTTGCCCCCGATCGCTACGACAGCACGATGACGCTCATCCTGCCGGGCAGCGGCGTCGGCGGGTCTATCAACCTTGAATCCATCGGCCAGGCCAGCAGCAGCACCAATTCCGCTTTCGCCAGCTCGACGCTCAGCCCGACGGAGAATTACAAGCGCCTGCTGATGTCCGACAGGGTGACCGGAAAAGCCGCCCGCGCGCTGGGCGAGGAACCTGCCGCTTTCCCCCAGCCCTCGATCAAGCTGGTCGACCAGACCAACCTCATCGCCGTGCAGATGCCGGGCGCAACCCCGGAACAGGCCCGCGCGCGAACGGAGGCGGTGCGCACCGCGTTTCTCGACGCGCTGGATGCGCTGCGCAGCGACGAGTTCGCCACGCGCGAGGATGCGGACCAGGCGCGCATTGCCGAGCTGGACGCGAAGGTCGCGCAGGCGCAGCAAAAGCTGCTGGCATTCCAGGGCCGCACGGGGCTGGTCTCGCTCGACCAGTTCGCCAGTCGCATCTCCACGCTCGACACGCTGAAGGACCGGGAACGGATGGCCCGCGTGTCCGCTCGCCAATCGGCCGCGATGTCCGGCCGCCTTGCCGCGACGCTGGGGGTTTCCACCGGCACGGCGAATCGCGCGCTGCGCCTGCAATCCGATCCTGTCTTCACCGGCCTACTGGAACGGTATGCCGACATCGCCACCGAGAACGCCGAACAGGGCGCGACATTGGGTCCAGCCCATGCACGGATGGAAGAGCTGCAAGCGGAGAAGTCCGAATTGCTCGGCGAACTGGCGCGGCGCGGCAACACGCTGGCCGGGCTGAACCGCGCGACGGTCATGAAGTTCGCCGATCTCGCCGTGTCCGGAAACCGGGCCGCCCTGTTCGAGACCCTGATGACGCGCGACAGCGACGGAGCGGGATCGAAGGCAGCGTTAAGCGAAATCCGCCGCCAGATCGGGGAACAATCCGCCCAGAAAGGCACGATGGTTCGCCACGCGGCCGAGCTGACGGAACTGACCCGGGAACTGCGCGTGGCAGAAGCGGTCTTCAGTTCCGCCCTTGCTCGGCTCGATACCAACAAGTCCGATCCCTACGCCTCCTATCCGCTGGTGCAGACGCTGGAAGTTCCCTCGCTGCCCCGCGCAAAGGCATCCCCGCAGCCCCTACTCGTCTTGGGCGGCGCAGCGGGCGCGACCTTCCTCCTCCTGACCGGGTTCCTGCTGTTATGGCTGCGCCAGCCGATTATCCGCAAACTCCTGCCGAACGCCTGATCTCGCTCACGATACGGTCCACCTGGCTGCTATGGCTGGTCGGCGGACTGTATATTGCGGGGCCGGCACTCGGCTGGGTGCTGGCGGCGATGGCGGCGTGGGCGCTCTATACCGCGCCGGCGCGGCCCGAAGGACAGCGCGCACAGGCACCCGGCGGTGCCGCCCTGCTCTGGCTGGCGGGCATGGCCGCGATGCTGGTCATCCTGTGGATGGGACATGCGACCCATGCGCTGGGTATGGCCGCGACGGTGAAATCCTCGATCGGCTGGGCGAAGGGCTGGGCCCATGCTGGGCCTGCCGCAGACGCTGTGGGTATCGCCCCTGAGCATCATCGGCGGCTCGGGCCCGGAATATTTCGCCACCACGCTCTACACCATAGAACCGGGCGTCGGCACGGCGCGCTGGCAGTTCTTTGCGCCGTGGTCGCCCGCTGCCGGGATGGTCGCCGTGCTGAATGTCATCCTCGCCTTGCAGGAAAGTAAGCGGGGACTGCGCGCCGCCGGGATTGCCGGATGGATCCTGGTCGCCCTGCTGTCGCAGTCGCGCCTTGCTTTGGTCGCACTGCTGGCCATCCTGCCGGTCCTGTGGGCGATGCGCCATGCTGCGCGGCCATGGCTCTGGCTTGCAGCGGTTCCCGCCATGCTGTGTGCCGGTATCTTCGGCGGCGCCCTGATCGAATGGGCCGCTCAGGTGATGGACCAGTTGCAGGGCGCCCGCGCCGACAGCACGCGGGTGCGTGCGGCGCTGGGCCGGATCGCCGTCGAACGCTGGCAGAACGAGGCACCGTGGTTCGGCCATGGCGTGGTCGAGGCCGGGCCGCATCTGGTCGAATACATGCCCATCGGCAGCCATCACAGCTGGTACGGCCTGCTGTTCGTCAAGGGGCTGACGGGCGCGCTCGCCCTTGCCGTTCCCCTGGCGGTGACCGCAGCCGTGCTGGGCAAGGCTGCCCTTGAAAGCGCCGCCGGCCGCTGCGGTTTCGGCCTCGTACTGGCAATGGTGCTCTACAGCTTTGGCGAGAACCTGGAGATGCTGGCCTATCTGTGCTGGCCCGCCTGGCTCGCCATCGGGGTGGCACTCGCATCCTCTTCGGATAACGGTCAGACAAAGGCCTGAGACGTCAGCGTCCGGTCAGAAGGTCCACCCATCCGGCGATGACGCCTGCGCGAATGCCGCGGGCTTCCTCCCTTGCGGCCATGCCCATGTCGGCAAGCGGCATCGCGCGGAACCGATCGATGGCCGCACCGATCGACTGCGCATCGTGCATGGGGGCGGACAGGCCGCCCTGCCCCACCTGCTCGGGCAGGCCGCCCACATCGGCGACGAGGATGGGCCGGGCGGCGAGCCGCGCCTCAGTCGCGACGAGACCGTAAGATTCCGAGAAGGACGGCACGATCACGGCGTCGACCCGGGCGAGGAACGCGGCAACGTCTTCTACCTGGCCCGCCAGCGCGACATTGGAATGGGGAGCAGCGGCGCGCGCCAGCTCCCCCTCCAGCGGACCCGATCCGCCGAGCAGCAGGGAACAGCTATCCGGGTACGCACCGACAGCCTCTATCAGCGCGGCGAAATTCTTGACTTCGGAAAAGCGGCCATAGGCGCCGAAGCGGAGCGGTACATCGGGGGAGCCGCGCACTGCTGGCGGCTCCAGCTCCAGCAGCGCGTCACGCCCGCTCCAGGGATAGATCGTTCGTGCCTTCGCTGCGCCGATCCTGCTCGCCGCCACCAGCCAGCGGCGCTGTGCGTTCGACACGCACACGATTTCGTCGACCAGCCTTGCATGGGCGCGCAGCATGGCGCGGAACCGGGGGAGCGAGCGCACCTCCCGGCGCTCGAACGCGTCGGTATAGGTGTGCTCCACATGGACGATACGGGCGTGCCTGTTGCGCGCCCGTAGGCCGGCATGGAACGCCAGCCCCCGCCATGACGGCGGAAAATGGGTCACGATAATTTCTGCATCGAGCGCCGGGGCGACCAGCGAGCCGGGCTTCATGGCATGAACGGAGCTGTCCGCGATAGCAGACAGCTCCGGCTCTTCGAACACGCCCAGCGCCCGCGTCACCCCGCCCATGGCGAAATCGTCGAGCAAATGGGCGATACGGATCATGCGCTCCCTCTCATGCGGGGCCAGCTGCGCCCCGCAGGTGCCGCGCCATCAGCGACGTGAAGGCACGGCGTCCCAGCATGGTGCCTGCAGCAACGGCCGCCAGCGTGGCGAGTGTCTTCTTCGGTTCGCGCGTGGCAATGTGCCAGTCGTTCTTCAGCGCATTACGCAGCAGATCGCGGGCAAAGGCAATATCGCCCAACTGGACCGCCCGCCGCGCGAGATACCGCAGCTGGAACGCGCGCGCCTGTGCCCCGTGCTTCTCGACGAATTCGGGGGCGAGCGAGGACAGCTTCTGCACCATGTATTGCCAACTGACATACTGGTTCACGATATTGGCCGACAAGGCGCCGCCGACGATGCGATAATCGGTCAGCATCCCCTCGATCCCTTCGAACGCAATGCCATGCTGGACCGCGCAGCGGGTCCAGAACTCGATGTCTTCCGACTGGCGGAAACGTTCGTCGAACCAGCAGAGGCGATCAGGCTCGCCGGGCGTGGAAAAGGCGGCGAGATCGATGGCCGACATCCGCATGACCGCAGCGCTGCCATTGCCGACCGGGTTGCGGCAGAAGATATCGGCCGGGGTGATGCCGGTCAGCTTGGGCCGCATGGCGACGCTCATGACCGCGCCTTCGTGGTCGATCATGCGCGACCCGGCAAAGCTGATGCCGATATGCGGATTGGCCGACAGGTGGACGAAGTGCATCAGCAGCTTGTCGGGATGGAAGACATCGTCGGAATCGAGCAGCGCCACGAAGGGGGAGCGGACCGCGGCGATGCCGGTATTGCGCGCGCCCGGCAGGCCGCGATTGCGCTGGCTGATGATCCGGATACGCGGATCGTCGTAACTGCGACAGATCTCCATCGATCCATCTGTCCCGCCATCGTCGACGATGATCAGCTCGAAATCCTCGAACGTCTGGGCCAGCACGGACTCGATGGCCTGCGCGACATATTTCTCGACATTGTAGACCGGCATGACGACCGACATGCGGGGGGCGGACACGATGGTGGCGGTGGGAATTCCGGTGGGGATGGCGGTGATCATGGCAGGGTCCTTCCGGTGAAAAGCGGGTTGGGATCGGGGTTCAGGCAAAAACACGGCGGCGCAGGCCGCCCGGCATGGCGAGAGCGGCGACGGCGGACACCAGCGTCAGCACGCCGCGGCGGCGATCGGCGAGGAAGCGCGCGGCATCGCTGCGCAGGCCCATCGCGGCGTAGCCCAGCGCTTCGCGTGCGGGGCCCCCGGTCCTGAGCGCGCGACGGGCGAGGTAGCGGCAATAGACCGCCTCTGCCGCCCGCAGGTCCACCTGCGCGGCATAGGGTGCGGCAAGAGCGCGCCAGCCATCGTGCATGGCGGCAAGGTTGGCGGAGAGGCCGTCCGCGCTCATCCGGTAATTGACGAGGTGGCGGTCAATGCCGTGCAGGCCATGTCCGGCAGCCACCAGGCGGGCGATAAATTCCTGGTCCTCTGCATGGTGCATCCCTTCGCGAAAGCCGCCAATGGCTTCGAACGCCGTGCGGCGGACCAGCAGGTTGGAGGAGGAACAGACGGGATTTTCCGCGATCACGCTGTCCAGCGTGTTCGCACCGGCGGTGACCGTGCTGAAAACCTGCGGGACCAGCCGCTTGCCCGGCTGCGCCTCGCAGAAGGCGATCCTGCCGAAGCTGGCATCGATGCGCGGGCCTGCAGCATGCAGCTCTGCATGGGCCGACAGCTTGTCCCCTTCCCACGTATCGTCCGCATCGAGGAAGGCGAGGAATGTCCCGCGCGCCAGCGAAGCGCCCAGATTGCGCGCGGCCGAGACTCCGGAATTGGACTGCGAGACAAAGCGAATGCAGTCGTGCCGGCAGGCCAGCGCCCGCAGGACGGATAGGCTTTCATCCGTCGAGCCGTCGTCGACCAGCACGATCTCGAAATCCCGGCAGTCCTGCGCCAGCACGCTGGCAATGGTGGCCTCGATCGTGGCGGCGGCATTGTAGACCGGGATGACGACGGAGAAGGCGGGCGCTTTGCAGGTCATGGTCAGGCTTCCTTTCGGGCGGGGTGAAGGGTTTGGCGGCGCGGCAGGAGTGACCGCGCCGCCGCGGGGAAGAGGACGAGGGCGAGCCCGGCGGCATATCCGGCGCACGCGGCGAAGAGGGACAGCTGCGCGCCGATGGCGAGACCGCCGAGCGCCGCACCGGTGGCCGCAGCCGACAGCGCTGCCTCGCGGCCCGGCTTGCCGCCTGCGCGCAGATGGGCACCGATGGCCGCCGCCAGGAACAGGGGTATCGCGGCAAGGGAAAGCAGCGCGACGTAGTGGGCAGCCTCAGCCCACTGCTCGCCGAAGACGAGCGGGACGTAGAACGGCGCGGCCACGGCCTGGAACAGCGCGAAGGGAACGATGCAGGCGAGACCGGCGAGCGTGGCTGCGCGCATCCTTGCAGAACGCTCGCCCGCATCGCCTTCGGCTGCGAGATTGGGGAACAGGACAATACCGAATGCGGTGACCAGCGACTGCGCGATGCCGAGCCCGGCGCCAAAGGCGAAGTAGTAAATGCCCAGCGCCTTCACCCCCAGAACCGCACCGATCACCAGCTTGTCCGCCTGGCCGCGCAGGGCGATCATCGCTTCGCTGCCGAACACGCCCACGAAGAAGGTGCGGAACTGCGCGGCAGGCGCCGGGGCGACATCGCGGCGCGGCTTCCAGGGGCGGGCGCGGCGTGCGAGGACGGTCCACAGCGGCGCAGTCAGCAGCTTGGGCAGGACGATGGCCCATGCCGACGGCCAGATGACGACGAGCGCCATGGTCAGCAGGTGATCGGCAATCGCCTGCGTCGCGGCAATACGCGCAGTCGTAGCCAACCTGCGCTCGCGCGCGCCAGGTGTATCTGCACCAGCCCGGCGGGCATGAAGGAATAGACGCCGGCCAGCACGGCCAGCATCGTGCCTGCCTCGCGGTGGCCGAAGATGACAGCCAGTATGCCTGCAACGCCCAGCTGGAAAAGCGCGACCCCCGCGCACAGCAGGATGAAGAGCCGAAGCGCGGTGCGGCAGATTGCCTCCAGCTCCGCGTCGTGAGCGACGATGATCCGCTGGCCGATCCCGACATTGGCGAGCACCCGGACGAGTTCGAACAGGGACAGGGCCAGCGCCGCCGTTCCCAGCATCGCCGCATCCGTGTGACGCGCGATGACCAGGATGGCGAGCAGGCGAACGACCCGGTTGGCGAGTTCCGCCGAAGCATACCCCGCCACCCCGCGCAGGATCGGCTGCAGGCCCGGCGGCACGGTGAGGCTGCGAATTGCAAAGGGATAAGGGCGAGGTTGCATGGTCATGCGGCCCTCGTTTCAATTTGCGTGCCAATTCGCTGGATTGCAGGAAATGCGCGGTTTCTTCGTCCGATCCATGCAGTGCTACCGAAGAGAGGATCGCAAATTTCGCATTTTGGGAAGAGGTGAGGAGTGTTTTCCCGCTTTGCGTCTCGCAATTTGCGAAAACGCTGTCGCGAACGGTTTGGCGATCAGGTCAAAGGGGCAAAAAGCGACGTAATTAGAACGATTTAGGCAATCTGGCACAGCCGATGCTGTGTGACGGGCTCAACGCAAACGGAGCCCAGCTCATGAAATTCGATCCCGCCCTCGGCACCGCCAACCTTTATCCCGAACATGGCCTCGCTGCCCGTCTTGCCCGGGGCGGCGAGCACCGGACGACCGACCTTTTCGGCTTGCCCATCGCCTGCCGCACGCGCAGCGCCATGGCGCAGGGCATCGTCGCCGCCGCCTCTGCCGGACAGCGCCTGACCGTCAGTTTCGCCAATGCGCATTGCATCAATGTCGCCCAGCGCGATGCCGGCTACCGCCGCGCGCTGGAGGCAAGCGACATGATCCTGCCCGATGGCAGCGGCATGCGGATCGCGGCAAGGCTTGCCGGGCGCAGCTTCGACGACAATCTGAACGGCACCGACCTTTTTCCCGAGATCTGCAAGCGCGCGAGCGAGACGGGCGATCCCATCTTCCTCCTCGGCGGACGTCCGGGCATCGCCATGCGCGCCGGGGCCACGATGGTATCGGCCAATCAGGGCCTGCGCATCGCCGGGACGGCCGATGGTTATTTCCGGGCTGCGGAAGAAGATGCCCTGATCGAACGGATCAAAGCATCGGGCGCACGGATCCTGTTCGTCGGGTTCGGCGTGCCGCTACAGGAAAAATGGATCGAACGCCTGCGCAGCCGGATCGACGTGCCGGTCGTCCTCGCCGTGGGCGGCCTGTTCGATTACTATTCCGGCCGCATCGCCCGCGCCCCCGCCCTCGTCCGTGCGGTGGGCTGCGAATGGGCGTGGCGCCTCGCCATGGAGCCGCGCCGCCTCGCCAGCCGCTATCTCGTCGGCAATGCAATCTTCATGGGACACGCCCTGCGCCATGCCCTGAATGTCCGCCACGTGGGAGACGCCGTATTCGCGGCAACCAAGCGCTGCGTCGATGCCGTCGTCGCCGCGCTCGCCCTGGCAATGCTTGCACCGCTCTTCCTTCTCGCCATGCTGGCCATCAAGCTGGAAGACCGTGGTCCCGTCTTCTTCCGCCAGATGCGGATCGGCGAAAACGGCCGCCCCTTTGCCATGCTCAAGCTGCGCAGCATGTATGTCGATGCAGAAGCGCGCCGGGCAGCGCTGGTGAGCCAGTCGGACCGATCCGGCATCTGCTTCAAGATCGCCCGCGACCCCCGCATCACGCGTGTCGGACGCATCCTGCGGCGATTCTCGTTCGACGAGCTGCCGCAGCTTATCAACGTGCTGCGCGGCGATATGTCGCTGGTCGGGCCGCGTCCGGCTTTGGCGAGCGAAGTCGCTGCCTATCGCCCCAACGCCTATCGCCGCCTGCGCGGAAAGCCGGGCCTGACCTGCATCTGGCAGGTTTCGGGACGGGCCGACATTCCCTTCGATCGGCAGCTGACGATGGATGTCGCCTATCTGCGCCGCCGTAGCCTGATGGCCGACCTTGCCCTGCTGGCACGCACCGTCCCCGCCGTGCTGGGCGGACGCGGGGCCTACTGAGCCGGAAAAGCGAAACCGGAATGCGCGTGCTCGCCGGTCATCACTGGCCGGCGACCACCAGCGCATAAGCCTCGTCACAGGCGGCCAGCGTTTCCTGCAGCGCCTCGGCAAGGTCGTCCGCACCGTCGTCCGCCCGGCCGGGCGAACTGCCGGACAATTGCGCCCGGAACGCCTCGATCGCGGAAAGCAGCCGGATCGCGCCGACATTCCCGGCGACGCCCTTCAGCGCATGGGCCTGCCGGTCTGCGGCCTCGCCATCGCCGCCGCGCATGGCAGCTTCCAGCTTCTCGCCGTAGGATAGCAGATCGCTCTTCACCGCTTCGAGGAAACGCTCTCCGAAATGGGCAGGAAGCGCCTCGAACGCGGCGCGGAACCGCACCAGGTCGAAGGGCGGTTGCCCTGCCCGCCCTTGCGATGCCGCGGCGAGCGCCGTCGCCAGCGCCGCGCGGATCTCGCCCTGCTTCACCGGTTTCGACAGGCACGCGGACATTCCCGCCGCCAGCAGGCGGTCGCGCTCTTCCTGCAGGCTGTGTGCGGTAATGCCGATGACCGGTGTGCGCGAAACGTCCCCCTCCATCGACCGGATGGTGCGGACGGCTGTTTCGCCGTCCATGACCGGCATCTGCACATCCATCAGCACGGCGTCGAATGCCTCGCGGCGCACAAGGTCCACGGCTTCGGCACCATTGGTCACGGTCTGCACCGTGCAGCCCAGCTTCTCCAGCAGGGCAGCGATAATCTGCCGATTGCTCTCGGTATCCTCGGCCAGCAGGACGGAGGGTGCGTCCCCGTCGCCGGTGCGAAGCGTGGCTGCCTCGCCCCCGTCGCCATCGGCCGCGACCGGCAGCGGGAGTGAGATTTACAGCCGCTCTCCATCGACCTTCGCTTGTCCGCCCATGGCCCGGGCAAGTTCCACGGCCCGGCGGAACTGGGGATCGAGCGCGGGATCGCTCCCCCTTGCAACTTCATATCCGATACGCGCGGACTGCAATGTCAGATCGAGCCCACCGGCCCACCCCGCGGCCAGCAGCGCGTCATGCCCTTCGCCCGCTGCAAAGCCGCACAGATTGTCGACCAGTTCGCGCAGCCGCACGGCATCGCCGATGACGCGGACTGGCAGCTCGCGCGCGATCTCCCAGCTGATCGTATAGTCCTGCCCGTCGCCGGCTTCGTCCCAGAAGAGGCGGCTTTGTTCGAACAGGCGCGCGAGCGACAGGGGCGCATCGAACAGGGTCGTTGAATCGGAACCGCCCTGCGCTTCGGCCAAGGCATCTTCCACCAGCGCGCCGATCCGCTCCAGCGAATGTTCGGCGAGGTGCAGGATACGTTGCTGCGCCTCGTCCTCGGCCCGCCCGTCGAGCAGGTCGATCAGGCCGGACAGCGCCGCCAGGGGCGTGCGGAACTGATGGGCCATGGTCGACAGGAAGCGGGTGCGGACGGCCAGCGCGTCCTCCGCGCGGGTTCTTTCAACCTCCAGGTCCTGCGTTACGCGGTCCAGCTCCTTCACCCGCCGTTCCGCACGCAATTGCAGCATCCGCACGGTCCGCTCGTTCTGGCGGATTTCGGTAATGTCACGCACCGAGCCATAGATACCGCGAGCCGTGCGGCCCTTCCCGGTAGAGCGGCGCATATGCCAGCGTAGCCAGCGCGTCCCCGTCTCCGGATGGACGATGCGATGGTCGAATTCATAGTCGATGTCGGGCGGCAGTTCGGAATAGAAACGCTTGGTTTCCGCCATCATACGCCGAGCATCGAGCGGGTGGATGCGGGCAACCACATCCTCCGGCGTCATCTGCCTGTCCGGCGGATAGCCGAAGATATGGCTGAGCTGGACAGAGCTGGTGAAAGGCTCCCTCGGACCGCCGTGGATCGTGGCGAAACCGCCGGTGCGCTGGGCGCTCACCAATTGCTGGTTCTGCAGTTCCAGCCGGCGAACGAGCTCTTCCTCGCTCTTGCGCAATTCGCGGTTGGCGCTGTCGAGTTCCCGCATCCGGCCTTCTAGCGCACGCTCCGCCTCGGCCAGGGCCTTTTCCGCGCGCGCCAGCTTGCGCTGGAGTATCTCGGCCATCCGCTCCGGCGACGGCGTGCCGGACGTGTCGATCTTCATCTAGCTGTCCTCCAGCGCCCGCGCGATCATGTCTGAATCGGGCACGCCGCCAAGCTTGATGACCCGCGCCCCGGTATGACCGGGACCGGGCGCTGCCCCGTCGAGGCAGATGACAATGTCGGGATCGTGTCCGTCATCCCCCTCGCCCAAGACCCGGCAGCCCAGTTCCTCCAGCGCAGCCTCCGCCGCCAGCCGCGCAATGGCGCTGCCCCCGGCAATCGCCGCCGTCAGCCCGGTGCCCGGAAGCCTTGCGGTGCCGCGCCGGTCGCGCCGTGCGGGCAGGTCGAGTATGAAAGTGCTGCCCTCGCCCTCCACGCTCGTCACATCGACATCCCCGCCCATCGCGCGGGCATAAGTCCGGCAGATGGACAGCCCGAGCCCGGTGCCGCCGAAACGCCGCTCTGTCGAGGCATCGACCTGTTCGAACGGCGTGAACAGGGCATCCAGCCTGTCTTCCGGTATTCCGATGCCGGTATCGGTAACGGACAGGCGCAGGCGCACGTCGTCACCATCCACCGGCACGATCTCGCACGCCAGGCGCACTTCGCCGCTGGCGGTGAACTTGATGGCATTGGACAGGAAATTGGCGAGGATCTGCTGGATCCGCGCCTCGTCCCCCAGCAATATCTCGCGCGGCCCCGGCTCAAGCGCCAGGCCGACGCCCTTGCGCCGCGCCAATGGTTCGAAGAGCTCGCCCGCCCGGCGGACCATTTCGGCCGTATCGAACGGTCGCTCCTCCAGCTGGACAGCATTGCTTTCGGCCCGCGCCGTTCGCAGCACATCGTCCAGCACGCGCATCAGCGCCTCTGCCGAATTCTCGATCGTGGCCAGCGCCCGGTCGCGTGCGCGCGCCGAATTGTCCTGCCGGACCTGTTCCAGCATTCCCAGGATACCGGTCATCGGCGTGCGGATTTCATGGCTCACCGTCGCGAGCAGGATCTTGCGGTTTTCCGCCGCATTGCGGGCATCGTCCCGCGCTGCGAGCAAGGCGTCCTCGGCAGCTTTCTGCTGACTGATATCGCGCGCGATATAGGCAAAGCCGGTCAGCTTGCCCGCATTGTCGGTAATCGCCTCGATGGCTTCTTCGGCCCAGAAGACGCGGCCCTGTCCGTCGCGCAGTTCGTTGGAGCGCGAGACCCGGCCTTCCTGCGCCACCTGTGCCAGCAGTTCGCGCGCCATGAGCGTGGCTGCCGCACTGCCTGCCTGGCCTCCTCGGCCGCCCTCCGGCTCCCCGACCTGTGCCCACACCTGCGCGAGACCGAGATCGCTCGATGCGTCCCAGCCATAGACCTGCGTCGCGGCGCGGTTGGCCCGCGTGATCCGCCCTTCCGCATCCAGCAGCAGGACTGCGTGCTCTTCCAGCGAATCGACCAGCAAATCGAAGGATTGCGTCAGCCGCAGGCGTTCCCGGGTCACACGGCTTTCCATGTCGTCGAAGGCACGGTCGAGCCGGGCGATCTCGTCGCCTTCGCCATCCGCCGGTCCCGCGGCATCGCGGTCGGCAAAGGCAATGGCATCGGCCCGTCCGGCAAGACGCTCCAGCGGTGACGCGATGCGCGTGCGTACGAACCAGATGACCAGCAGCGCGAAAATGGCGGTCGTCGCCAACCCCGCCATCAATACGGGCCGGGCCGAGGCGAAGGCGGCATCGCGCACGCTGGCGGCAGGCGTTGCGGAGATGACGTACCAGTCGGGGCGCTGCAGCCGTTCGGCCGAGATATAGAGATCGGCGCCTTGAACGAAGGCGGCCTCGCTGCCCTCCTCCAGCTGCGAAATTGTCTGCCAGATCGCCGCCAGTTCCTTTTCCCGCGTTGCGGTCAGGTCCAGGAATTTGCCGGTGCGCGCGCTCGATTGCAGGGTGTAACGCGGATGGAGGATGAGCTGCCCGTCGGCGGTCGCGATAATTCGTTCGACATCGGCGCGCGACGCCGCGATCCCTTCCTCGAACAGCGAATCGAGCACGACGCTCGTCCCGAACGCACCCAGCTGCCGCCCGCCGGTTCGCACCGGGGTCATGCAGCCGGTCGTCCATGTCGTGCGGCTTTCGTCGTAGAGGATTGGCTGCAGGCTGGTGCAGCGCATGGCCCCTTCGGGATTGCTGCCCGGCTGGACGATCCGGGTGAATTCCTCGTCCTGGAAATCGAGCGAGGGCGGTGCATCGCGGCGATAGAATTCCAGCCTGTCGGACCGGCCCGGCGCGTACATCACGAGATCGTTGTCGGGTGAGAAGAAATAGAGGTTGTCGACACTGCGCCGCGGCAGGCCATCCGCCATTCCGGCAATGGTGGCAAAAGCCGCGCCCAGGGTCTGGCGGCGTCCCCCGTCCAGCGCGCTGTCCGAAATGAAAGCGCCGAAGCCGCGGACCGGGCCGCGCGAAGTCGTCGTACCGTTCCACAGCGCATCTGCACTGCGCCGGGTTCCGTCGGCCGCCTGCGGCATGACGCGGTCGAACTCGGCAGCCGCTATGCCGCCGCCTGCAAGTTCCCGCTCGATCCGGTCGATGGCGGACCGCTGGGCAGCCTCGATCTCGGCAAAGCGCGATTGCAATTCGCGGCCCGCCAGCGTGCGATCTTCCCTCAGTGCAGAAAGCGCGGAGCCGATCTCGCGGCTGCGCGCCTCGTCATAGGCGACCCATGTCGAAATGCCGAACAACAACAGGCCGATCGGCAAGATGATCGCAAGCGCCCGTGTGCTGAGATGGCCGAAACGCAAGACAGACTCCTATCGCGGCATCTTCGAAAATGCGCGCCTCAGGCAGTCTAGTGCCATTTCCCGACCAATTGTTGAACGCCCGATCGTAAAGCCTACCCGAACAAATGGGCGCGGACCCAGTCGACACTTGAAAACGCATCGCCCGGCATTTCGGCGGACAGGACGTCTTCGCCCAGCATGCGCGACCAGTAAGTATGCGCCCCGCCTTCCAGCCTCCAGCGGTGGATGGCGCGGGTGTAGAGATTGAGGTCGTGTTCCGCGCTGATGCCGATCGCACCGAAGACGGCGTGGGCGGTGTTCGCCACGCGCGGTGCGGCCTCTGCGGCGACGGTCTTTGCCATGGCCGCTTGCGCGCGCCCGGGCCACCCGCTGGACGCCGCCAGTTCCACCGCCAGCCGCATCGCGACACAGTCCTGCGCCATGACCGCCAGTTGCTGCTGCAGCGCCTGCTGCTTGCCGATGGGCTTGCCGAACTGGACCCGTTCGTTCGCATGATCGACCGCCATGGCCAGCAGCCTGTCCGCGGCGCCCGCGATCAGGGCGGCGTGACGCAGCGCGGCCGCGTTCTCGCGCCGCTCCGGTTCGTTCTCGCCGGTCGCGCGTTCGATCATCGCCTCGCCGATACCGGCGGGCACGGCATGGCGTCCCAGCGCCATCCACAGCGGCGCGACATCGGCAAGGCCCAGCCCGGCTCCGCCCGCGTTCTCCGCCACCAGCGCATCGAGGAAGCCGGACGCCTCGACCGCCTGCATGGCCCCGGTATCCTCGCCAGCCTCCATGGCGCGAACCTGCGCGGGCGCGAAATGCTCGCCCAGCATCTGTTCGAACGGTTCGAGATATTCGTTTGTCACCGACGCGCTCATCTCAGACCCCTCATCTCAGGCCCAAACCCCGCGCAATGATCCCGCGCAGGATTTCGCGGGTCCCGCCCCGCAGGGAGAAGCTGGGCGCGATATGCGTGACATAGGTCAGCGCCGCGCGAAAATCGTCGCTCACCGGTTCTTCCGGATAGGCGGCCAGATCGTCTCCGATGGCAATCGGCAGCGCCTGTTCGAAGGCGGTGCCCAGGTCCTTCACCACCGAAGCCTCGACCACCGGGCTTTCCCCGGCCGCCAGTTGCCCGGTGCATGCGAGCGACATGGCGCGCAGGGCCGCCAGCTTCGCCATGAAACCGCCGACCAGCGCCAGGGTCGCCGGATCGCGTCGCTGCACGCGGCGCAAATGCGCCAGCCACGCATCCAGCAGCACGATGCTGGAATAGATCCGCTCCGGCCCGCTGCGTTCGAAGGCGAGTTCCGCGACCACCTGCTGCCAGCCGCCGCCTTCCTCCCCGATCAGAGCATCGGCCGGCAGGTCCACGTCCTCGAAGAAAACCTCCGCAAAATGCGCGTCGCCGGCAAGGTCGGTGATCGGGCGGATATCCACACCGGGCGCTTTCAGGTCCACGATCAGCTGCGACAGGCCGCGATGGCGGTCGTCTGCCGTGCCCGATGTGCGGACCAGCGCGATCATGTAGTCCGAATGCATCGAATTGGTGGTCCAGATCTTCTGGCCGTTGAGACGCCACCCGGCCTGGGTGCGTTCGGCGCGCGTGCGCACGCTGGCAAGGTCCGATCCGCTGCCCGGCTCGCTCATCCCAATACAGAACAGCAATTCGCCGCGGCAGATGGCAGGGATGTATTTGCGGCGCTGTTCCTCTGTCCCGAAATTCAGGATCAGCGGCGCGCTCTGCCGGTCGGCGATCCAGTGGGCGGCAACCGGTGCGCCCGCGACCAGCAATTCCTCAACCACGACGAACCGCGCGAAAGGGCCTCGGCCTCCCCCGCCATATTCAATCGGCAGGGTCAGGCCGAGCAGCCCTGCCTCCCCCAGCTTGCGGCTGAAGTCCGCATCGAAGCCGGACCACGAACGCGATCGCTGCGCCGGCGTCATGTCCGCCACCGCCTCCGCCGCGAACGCCCGCACCCGTTCGCGGAGCGCCTCGTCTTCAGGCGGTATTTCGGCAAGGATCATCTGGTCGAACAGGGCATCGTCTCCGCAGTCTTGCCGCACATTTAGGTTTACGCGGGGCCGCCATGCAACCTAGCACAGCGTCCATGGAACCGTTTCTGAAAACAGAGCGCGATGGGCCCGTCGTCATCGCCAGCCTCAATCGCCCCGACACCCGTAACGCCATTTCGGAAACCGCGCATAGCGAGGAAATCGCCGCGTTCTGCGCCGACATGAGCCGCGACCGCAGCGTGCGCGCCATCGTCCTGACCGGCGAGGGCAGCGCCTTTTGCGCGGGCGGCAACGTGAAAGACATGGCCGGAAAATCGGGGATGTTCGCGGGCAGCCCCTACGAAATCCGCAACCGCTACCGCACCGGCATCCAGCTGATCCCGGCGGCGCTGTACGACCTGGAAGTGCCGGTGGTCGCCGCGGTCAACGGACCTGCCATCGGCGCCGGACTGGACCTAGCCTGCATGGCCGACATCCGTATCGGCAGCGAGAAAGCGATCTTCGGCGAGACATTCGTGAAGCTGGGCATCATCCCCGGCGATGGCGGTGCATGGCTGCTGCCGCGCGTGATCGGCATGGCGCGTGCGACGCAGATGACACTGACCGGCGAGATCATCGACGCGGCAAAGGCGCTGGAATTCGGGCTGATCAGCGAATGCGTGCCGCATGACGAATGCCTGCCACGCGCCGTCGAGGTGGCAGGCGCGATCGCGGTCAATCCCGGTCACTCCACCCGCATGGCGAAGCGCCTGCTCCGCGAAGGGCAGGACATGAAGCTGGGCCCCCTGCTGGAACTGAGCGCCGCCTACCAGGCGCTGGCCCACCATACGGACGATCACCACGAGGCGGTGGACGCCTTCATGGAGAAGCGGAAACCGGACTTCCGTGACAGCTGAACTTTTTTACCAGGCGCGGGTCGCGGGTGCCGTAACGGAACCCCGCGCCAGCGTCTCGACAGCGATGCGGCGTGTCTGCAATGCAGCGGCACAAAACAAGACAGGAGCGAGCGATGGCCTATAACACTTTGCGCACCGAGCAGGACGGTCCGGTCCTGAAGATCACCCTCAACCGGCCCGACCGGCTGAATGCCTGCCCGCCGGAAATGGCGGACGAGCTGTTCGATGCTCTGCGCGACCTCGACGGCGCGCGCGCCGTCCTGTTGAGCGGGGAAGGCCGTGCTTTTTGTTCCGGGGCGGATCTCGCATCCAGCGCCGACAGCGCCATCACCGGCGGCGCACGGTCCTACACCGCCCTACAGAAGCATTATAACCCCATGGTCGAACTGCTCGCGGGCCTGCCCGTCCCGGTGGTGGCCGCAGTGCAGGGTCCGGCGGCGGGCATAGGCTGCTCGATCGCGCTGGCAGCGGACTTCGTGATCGCGGGCAAGAGCGGCTATTTCCTGCAGGCCTTCGTCAATATCGGCCTCGTCCCCGATGGCGGGTCCAGCTGGATGCTGCCGCGTCTGGTCGGCCTGGCGCAGGCAAGCCGGATGATGATGCTGGGCGAGCGCATCCACGGCGAAGAGGCCGAGCGTATCGGGCTGATCTACAAATGCGTCGAGGACGATGCCCTGATGGGTGAGGCGAACGCACTGGCGGAAAAGCTGGCCAATGGCCCCACCGTGGCGCTGGGCCAGATGAAGCAAACCCTGCGCGGCGGACTGGAAACCGATTTCACCTCCACCCTCTCGGCAGAAGCCGCAGGCCAGCGCATCGCCGGCAGCACGCAGGACGCGATGGTTGGCGCAGCGTCGTTCCTGAACAAGCAGAAGCCGCAATTCACCGGCAAGTAGGCAGGCGGCAGGTCCGCGTGGACGAATGAGTTGAAGGCTGCCGCCTGTGCGCATAGATGCGGACAGGTGAGCAGCTCTCCTTCCCACGACAATCGCAGCACGCAGTCCGGCTTGGCGCCCTCGATGGACGATGGCCATCGCGACGCTTTCCGGGAAGCGCTGGGCTCTTTCGCCACCGGGGTCACCATCGCGACCACGCTGGATGCGGAAGGGCAGCCGGTCGGTGTCACCGCCAGCAGTTTCAATTCCGTCAGCCTGGCCCCGCCGCTGGTCCTCTGGTCGCTGGCCAAGGACAGCCAGTCGCGCGCCGCCTTCGACGAAAGCGGTCATTTCGCTATCCACGTGCTGGCCGCCTCGCAGGAAGAGCTGTCGAACCGGTTTGCGCGGCGCGGCGCGGACAAGTTCAGCGGCGTCCCGTGGACCCCCGGCCGCCTCGGCTCCCCGGTCTTCGCGGAGCACGCGGCGCTTTTCGAATGCACCACGCGCCATCTCTACGATGGCGGCGACCACGTGATCATGGTCGGCGAAGTGGTGGATTTCGAAGCGCGCGACGAGGCGCCGCTGCTGTTCCACGGGGGGCGCTATGCGGACCACCGCCCGCGCGCAGGCTCGCCCGACGAGACCGAAGCCCAGCGACTGGCCCTGGCGGCCGGAATGGTCGAGCAGGCCCTGACCGGCCCGCTTTCAGGCAATTTTGCGCAAGGCGATCTGGATGCCGCGCTGAAGGTCCTGCGCGCGCTGACCTGACTTACATGGCCTGACTTCCCTGGCCTGATCGCGGAGGAGCTGACCCGGCTAGCCCGCCGAGAGTTGCTCGATCGTCTCGCCCAGTTCCATCCACCGTGCCTCCGCCTTTTCCAGCCGCTCGGTGATCTTTGCGCGGAGCGAGAGCAATTCGCTCATCGGCTGGTAGGCCAGCCTTGGGTCAGAGCTTGCCGGTTCGTACATCGCGCGGTCGACGGCGGTGCGCTCTTTCTCCAGCTTGGCCATGTCCTGTTCGGTCCTGGCCAGATCCGCGCGCAGGCTGCGCAGCTTCGCCTTCTCCTTTGCGGACAGGCCGCCCCGCCCGCGGTTCGCCTTCTTCGCGCCTTTCCCGCTGGCGGCGTCCGTATCCTTGCGAGGCGGCGAACCGCCCAGCACGAAGTCGATATAATCTTCCATGCTGCCGGGAAATTCCTGCGCCGTGCCCTCGTCCACCAGCACCAACCGGTCCGCGGTCAATTCGACCATGTGGCGGTCATGGCTGATCAGGATGACCGCGCCTGTATATTCGTTCAGCGCCTGCACCAGCGCCTCGCGGGCATCGACGTCCAGGTGGTTGGTCGGCTCGTCCAGGATCAGCAGGTGCGGCGCATCCCGGGTGATGAGCGCCAGCGCCAGCCGCGCCCGCTCCCCGCCCGACAGCTTGCCCACTTCCTGCGTCGCGCGGTTGCCGGAGAACCCGAACCGGCCCAGCTGCGCGCGCACCGCGCCGGGCGACTGCCCTTCCATCGCGCGGGTCATGTGTTCCAGCGGCGTGTCGTCGCCGTCCAGTTCTTCCACCTGGTACTGCGTGAAATAGCCGACCTTCATCTTGCCGGGCGCATTGACCGCGCCTTCCATCGCGGGAAGCTGCGCTGCCAGCAGGCGGGCGAGCGTCGTCTTGCCGTTGCCGTTGCGGCCCAGCAGCGCGATCCGGTCATCGGGCTCGATCCGCAAGTTCATCCGGCGAAGGATAGGCGTATCCTCCGCATAGCCGACGGCGGCCATGTCCATCGTGATCATCGGCGGTTTCAGCTCGGCGGGATCGGGGAAGGAGAAACTGAGCGAGGGGTCTTCCATCAGCGCGGCGATGGGCTGCATCTTCTCCAGCATCTTGGCCCGCGACTGGGCCTGCCGCGCGGTGGAGGCGCGGGCGCTGTTGCGCGCGACGTAATCCTGCAGCCTGGCCCGCTGCGCGTCCTGCGCGGCCTTGGCGCTGGCCAGCTGCGCCGCCCGTTCGGCCCGCTGCTTCTCGAAGCTGTCATACCCGCCGGGATAGAGTGTCAGCTGCCCGCCCTGCAGGTGCAGGATGTGATCGACGACCTTGTTCAGGAGGTCGCGCTCGTGGCTGATGAGCAGCAGCGTGGCGGGATAGCTCTTCAGGAAGTTTTCCAGCCACAACGTTGCTTCGAGGTCGAGATGGTTGGACGGTTCGTCCAGCAGCAGCACATCGGGCTGGGAGAACAGCAGCGCCCCCAGTGCGACGCGCATCTTCCAGCCGCCCGAGAACGTGTCGAGCGGACGCTTCTGCATGTCCTCGTCGAAGCCCAGCCCGGTCAGGATGCGCGCGGCACGCGACGGCGCGCTGTAGGCATCGATGGCGAGCAGGCGCTCGTGCACGTCGCCCAGACGGTCCATGTCGGTGCAGGTTTCCGATTCCTCCAGCAGCGCGGCACGTTCCGTATCGGCAGCCAGAACCGCTTCTTCGGGCGTCAGCGATCCGGCGGGCGCTTCCTGCGCGATATAGCCCAGCTTCACGCGCGAACCCTTGGCGATCTCGCCCGCATCGGGTTCGATCTCGCCGATCAGGGTCTTCATCAGGGTAGACTTGCCCGCCCCGTTGCGTCCGATCAGCCCGACGCGCGCGCCCACCGGGATGGCGGCGCTTGCGCGTTCGAGGATGGGCCGCCCGCCCAGCCGCACGGTGATATCGTCGATCGTCAGCATGGCCGCGCCCCTAGCAAGCCGCGCGGGTCTTCCCAATCGAATATGGCGCGAATCCGCGTACTGTTCTCCTTTGCAAGCGGCCCCGCCCGGTCTAGCGGCTCAGGCATGGACATGGAAAACCTGCTGCTGCGCTATTTCGGCACGACCGACCTCGCCCAGGTAAAGGTCGATGCCATCCCCGCCGCGACCGACCGGATGCTGGTCGATCTGGGCATGGAGAAAGACCGCGCCAATCGCTTCGCCCTGTGGAGCCTGCTTTACATGCTGGACGCCGCGCCCGACCTCGACGTCGCATTCGAGGACGAGGCCGACCGCGAGGCTGCGCGCAATTTCATGGACATCGCCATCGCTGCGGGCGGCACGTGAGCCCGCTGCCCATGACCCTTGCGGATTTCGATCCACAGGCTTTCCTGCGCGACACCTGGCAGAAGAAACCGCTGCTGATGCGCGGCGCCTTTGCCGACTGGTCTAACCCGGTCGAACCGGACGAACTGGCCGGTCTCGCCTGCGAGAGCGGGATCGAATCGCGACTGGTCCACGGGGCCGAGGGCGCTCTTTCGGTCGAGCACGGCCCGTTGGGGGCGGAGCGTTTCGATGCGCTCGGCACGTCGGCATGGACCCTGCTGGTACAGGCGGTCGATCACCACGTACCGGAGGTCGCAGGACTGCTGGATGCGTTTCGCTTCGTGCCGAACTGGCGCATCGACGATGTCATGGTCAGCTACGCCACCGATGGCGGCGGGGTCGGCGCGCATTACGACCAGTACGACGTGTTCCTGATCCAGGGTCTCGGCCGCAGGCGCTGGGAACTCGGCGATATGTGCAACGACGAAACGCCGCTCTTGCCGCATGAGGACCTGCGCCTGCTGGCGGAGTTTACCGCGCGGCAGGACTTCGTTCTGGAACCGGGCGACATGCTTTACGTGCCCCCCGGCCTTGCCCACCGCGGGACCGCCATCGGACATGACTGCATGACCTATTCGGTCGGCTTTCGCGCGCCGTCGCAGGGCGAACTGGTGGAAGGCTGGACGGACGCGGTGCTGGACACCCTGGCAGAGGACGATCGCTATGCCGATCCCGACCTCACGCTGCAGGACAATCCCGGCGAAATCACGAAAGACGCGCTCGGCCGCCTCCATGCCGCCGCGATCGCGAAGCTGGACGACCGGCAGGCCTTCGCCCTCTGGTTCGGCCGGCTGGCGACAGCGCCGAAGAACGACCTGATTGACTGGCGGCCGGAAGACCCGGCAGAGGCTAGGCAGGTCGCCGCTCTGCTGGCCGAAGGTGCGGCAATCCTGCGCAACCCCGCTAGCCGCTTCGCCTTCATCCGAACGGGCGAGGACGAGGTGCACCTTTACGTCGATGGCGAAGGGGTCCGGTGCACGGGCCATGCAGCCCGCTTCGCCGCCGAACTTTGCGCTTCGCCGCGCCTCGAGAAGGTGCAGGCCAGCTCCGAAGTGACGCAGCTTCTCGTCACGTTCTGCAATCGCGGCTGCGTGGCTTTCGAGGAAGGCTGACTAGCCGGCGCTTCTTTCGGTCCAGCGCCCCGGCTCCACCCCGTCCAGCGACCAGTCGCCGATCGACCACCGCACCAGCCTCAGAGTGGGATGACCGACCGCCGCCGTCATGCGCCGCACCTGCCGGTTGCGACCTTCGCGCAGGGTCAGGCGGATCCAGCTGTCGGGTATGGACTTGCGGACCCTGATCGGCGGATCGCGCGGCCATAGCTCGGGGTCGGCAATCCGCTCCGCACCGGCGGGACGGGTCATGCCGTCCTTCAGCCGAACGCCTTCTCGCAAGGCCGCAAGCGCCGCCTCGTCCGGCTTCCCCTCCACCTGTACGAGATAGGTCTTGGGCAGCTTGAATTTCGGATCGGCAATGCGCGCCTGCAGTTTCCCGTCATCGGTCAGCAGCAGCAGTCCCTCGCTGTCCCGGTCCAGCCGTCCCGCCGGATAGACATCCGGCACATCGACGAAATCCGACAGGGTCTGCCGCGTGGTCGGGGTTCCCCGGTCGGTGAATTGCGACAGCACGCCGTGGGGCTTGTTGAACAGGATGAGGCGGGTCATGGCCGTCAGGCCTTCGGGCAAGCCGCGCCTGAGTCAAGCCTCGCGGAAGCGCTTCGGCTTCCATGCACCCGGGCGCATTGGCGGCTGGCATGGAGCGCCCCGGCCGATAGCCCGCAAAAAAATTTCGCCGCGTGCTCCGACTTCCAATTTTTTCATTCGGCCGGACCGGTCGCGCCCCCGCTTTTCGCAGAAGGCGTAACGGCAATCGCATGGTTGGTGCGCCGTGCCGAATGCCGGGAATGGCCGAAGTCGGGCGTTTCAGCCTGCCCCTTGGGACGCGGTGACTCGCAATTCGCCCTTGTGTAGACAGGTCCACATGGCACAGACCTGTCGCAAATAGCGACGAATTGGAGAGACAGCGCATGAACCTTGAATTCACCCCAGAAGAGATCGCCTTCCGCAAGGAGGTGCGCACGTTCATCGAGGAAAACCACCCCAAGCACCTGGGTGATTTCGGCATGCGCGAGGACATGTCCCCCGAAGACATGACCGCCTGGCACAAGGTGCTGGGCGAAAAGGGCTGGTCCGTTCCCGCCTGGCCGGAACAGTATGGCGGCACCGACTGGACGCCGACCCAGCGCTATATCTGGTCGGAGGAAAACGCCCGCGCCAACACCTTCATGCCGCTGCCCTTCGGCGTCTCGATGGTCGGCCCCGTGATCTACACCTTCGGCAGCGAAGAGCAGAAGGAGAAGCACCTGCCCGGCATCCGCAGCGGCGATGTCTGGTGGTGCCAGGGCTATAGCGAACCCGGCGCAGGCTCCGACCTCGCCTCGCTCAAGACGACCGCCGTGCGCGATGGCGACCATTACGTGATCAACGGCCAGAAGACCTGGACCACGCTGGCCCAGCATGCCGACTGGGGCTTCTTCCTGTGCCGCACCGATCCCGACGCGGCCAAGCCGCAGGAAGGCATCAGCTTCATCCTGATCGACATGAAGACGCAAGGTATCGAAGTGCGCCCGATCAAGCTGATCGACGGCGGCTATGAGGTCAACGAGACCTGGCTGACCGATGTCCGCGTGCCGGTCGAGAACCTTGTCGGTGAAGAAAACAAGGGCTGGACCTATGCCAAGTTCCTGCTGGCCCATGAACGCACCGGCATTGCCGGCGTTGCCCGGTCGAAGCGCGGCGTGGAGAAGCTGCGCGATATCGCCCGGTCCGAACAGGTCGGCGGCGAACCGCTGATGGACGATGTCGATTTCGCCCGGAAGGTCAGCCAGCTCGAAATCGACCTGGCCGCCCTGGAAATCACCGAACTGCGCACGCTGGCCGGTGAACAGGCGGGCAAGGGACCGGGGCCGGAAAGCTCCATCCTGAAGATCAAGGGCACCGAGATCCAGCAGCGCCTGACGGAACTGACGCTGGAGGCGGTCGGGCATTACGGCACGCCGATGTATGGCCGGATGGAAGTGCCGGGCAACAACGAATACGCCGTCGGGCCGGGTCATGCCCAGCACGTCGCGGCTGCCTATTTCAACATGCGCAAGGCATCGATCTACGGCGGTTCGAACGAGATCCAGCGCAACATCATCAGCAAGATGATCCTCGGTCTCTAAGGCCGGCAAGAGACAAAGAGACTAGAGAGGAAACACCGTGGATTTCAATTTCACCGAAGAACAGGACATGGTTCGCGACGGGCTGTCGCGGCTGGTGCGCGAGGAATATGACTGGGAAACGCGCCGCGGCGTCGTGAACAGCGACAGCGGCTGGCGCCCCGAGATCTGGGCCCGGCTGGCCGAACTGGGCATTCTCGGCATGCCTTTTTCCGAAGAGGATGGCGGCTTTGGCGGCGGCGCGGTCGATGCGATGGTCGTCATGGAAGAACTGGGCAAGGGGCTGGTCGTCGAACCCTTCGTGCCGACCGTCGTCTGCGCCGGCGGCTTCCTGAAGCACGCCGGCACGGATGCGCAGAAGGAAGAGCATATCGGCGGCATCGTCGATGGCAGCCGCATCTTCGCCTTCGCCTATGCCGAACCGCAGGGCCGCTACGATTATGCCGACCTGCAGACCACCGCGAAGAAGGATGGCGACGGGTACACGCTGAACGGTCACAAGGCCGTGGTCATCGGCGCTCCGTGGGCCAGCCACCTCGTCGTGACCGCACGCACCTCCGGCGAACAGCGCGACCATGACGGCGTGTCCGTCTTCATCGTCGACAAGTCCGCCGACGGGGTCACGACCCGCGATTACCCTACCTTCGACGGCCGCATGGCTTCGGAAGTCTATTTCGAGAACGTGTCGGTCCCGGCGGATGGCCTGCTCGGCGAGGAAGGCAAGGCCCTGCCCCTGATCGAGCGTGTTGCGGACGAAGCCATCGCCGCGTCCTGCGCAGAGGCGTGCGGCGCGATGAAGGTCGCCCACGCCATGACGGTCGACTATTCGCGCCAGCGCAAGCAGTTCGGCGTGCCGATCGGTTCGTTCCAGGTACTGCAGCACCGCATGGTCGACATGTATACCGAATACGAACAGTCCGTCTCGCTGACCTATCTCGCGACGATGAAGCTGGATGCGCCGGAGAAAGAGCGCAAGCTGGCCGTATCGGCGGCGAAGGTCCGCCTGGGCCAGGCTGCGAAATATATCGGCGAGGAAGCGATCCAGATCCATGGCGGCATGGGCGTGACCGACGAACTGGCGATTGGCGGTTATTTCAAGCGGCTGACGATCTTCAAGTCCGAATTCGGCAGCATCGACCACCATATGAAGCGCCACATCGCGCTGTCTGCGCAGTAGAAGCGCAAGAGATCAACCGGGCGGGAAAGTCGGCAACACGCCATCATTTCCCGTCCGGTCGGTCAATGCTTTGCACGGGGGGTATTCGGGCGATCACCGATCCGCTTCGGCTGCAGCCCTCAGGCGCGCACGCAGGAGTTTGCCGCTGGGCGTGAGATCATCGTCCGTCCATCCCGAAGGGGGCGTACCGGGCTTCAGCGCCGCGCTGCCTTCGTCCTTGTCCGTGATCGACCAGTTGAACCACGAGATGTCGTTCGCCTCGGCCCAGTCCCACCACGCATTGGAAGACGCGAGGTCGATGGCGCCATCACCGTTCGCCTCGACCAGGCCGAATTCGGTAACCATCAGCGCCAGCCCCTTCTCGCGCGCGGTGTCCGCACGCTTTCGCAGATCGTCCTTATGCGTGGCCGCGTAATAATGCAGGGTATAGCCGATATTGTCGCCGACGAGCGGATCGGTTGCGGCGATGTCGACATCCTGGCTCCAGCTGGGCGACCCGGCAATAATCAGATTGTCTGGGTCCACGGCCCGGATCGCGGCGATCATCCGCTGGTGATAAGGCTTGATATCCCGTGACCAGTCGACCCCTTCGCGCAGCGGTTCGTTGAACGGCTCGTAGATAAGATTGGGCAGGTGGCCGTAACGCCGCGCGATTTCCGTCAGGAATGCCTCTGCTTGTTCAGGATAGGCCTGGTGTGCATGCCAGTCGACAATGACATAGATGCCGTTCGCTTCGGCTGCCTCGATCACGGTGGAGGCCTTTTCCAATTCGCGGTCGAAATGGGTCAGCGCGCTGTCCTGCTGGGTCGCTGCGATCGCTGCGCGCACCCCGCTGACCTTCCAGTCGGTCGCCAACCAATCGACCGTTTCACGCGAGTAGTATTGCGGCGCCCATTGCGACCAGAACAGGCTCATCCCACGCAAGGTAACGGGTTCGCCATGCACGCCGACGATTTTGCCGTCTCTGACCGACAGCGCACCATGCCGTTCGACGGGAGTAGCGGCCGATGCATCGATAGAAGCGCCCAGGTCCGTTTCGCCTTGCCACGACTGCCGGACCTGCTGGTCGGACCCCGAAGCGCACCCCGCAAGCAGCAGTGCGACGACGGCGAACATTTTCGTAATTCCGTGCATTTTCCCCTCCCCGGCCCCTTCGCCGTGTTGTTGTATGCGCCGACACGATACTGTTGAGCGCAGCCGCTTTCAGCGGCTCGCGTGTCAGCTTCCTTCCAGTATGCCCGCCTCCGTCTGCTCTACCGGCAGAATCAATCCGTCTTCATCGAACCGCAGCCGCTCGACTGCGACCGCTCGCCGGCCGAGACCGCCTTCCTGACCGTCGACGGACAAGGTGCCGACATGGTAGAACAGGTACCATTCGCCCCTGAACCGGGCGATGCCGGGATGAATGGTGAAGCTGTTCTCAGCCGATCCGGTTATCTCTCCGCGCCAGGTCCACGGGCCGGTTATGGCGGGGGCGGTCGCATAGGATATTCGCTCGTCGGGATCGATTGCCTTGTCCATGCTGGCATAGGCGAGGTAGAAAATGTCTCCGCGCCTGAATATCCACGGACCTTCCTCGAAGTCGGGCAAGTCGATCGTCCTGATCGGACCGGCCAGGGAAACCATGTCGTCACCCAGTGGTGCGAGATAGCAATTTCCATTGCCCCAGATCAGCCAGCTTTGGCCATCGTTCCCGGTCCAGACCGTGGGGTCGATATCATCCCAGTGATGCGGTCCATCCGTGTCTTCGTTGCGTACGAGAGCGCTGCCCCGCGCATCCCGGAACGGCCCCAGCGGCGATTCGGAAACGGCCACGCCTATGGCCTTGCCAGCGGACCCCTGATCGGGGTCATGCTCGACTGCGGTGTAGAACCAGTATCGTCCGTCCTTCTCATGAACCTGGCTGGCCCAGGCATCGCGTGCGGCCCATGCAAAGTCGGCCGGTTCCATGATTGCGCCGTGGTCATTCCAGCGGACCATGTCTTTCGTGGAATAGGCGAGCCACCGGGTGATGTTGAACATTTCCCCTTCCCCCGCCTCGTCGTGGCCGGTGTAGAGGTAAAGCGTATCGCCTACGACTAGCGGCGCCGGGTCGGCAGTGAAGCGGTCGCGCACGATGGGATTGCCGACATAGGCGAAGCCGGAATTGTCGAAACCTTGATCGGGCACGATCTGGCAGGAGCTCGCAAACGCCGCCGCGCCCAACAGCAACGCCGATCTTTTTGGTACCGCTATCACGTCATGGAACGTCATGCGTTTAATCCCCCCACCCAAAGCAGATGCGCAGCCCAATAAACTGACCGAACAATACGAACGCATGGTGGCTGGCACAAGGGCCCGTGATTGACACGATTGCAGGCTTTTCCTAGCACGATGATAGCGCTCACAAAGAGCACAAGGGTTCGATGCGTCCGGATCGGCGCGCCGCCCGGTGAGAGGGGAGAGTTTGCATGGCGGTTCACGCCGGAAAAGCGATTTTGGCCGCAAGTGTCCTGCTTGCCGGATGCACAGCTACGGGCGCGATAGACCGGACGGCGCCTGCCGCCGCTCAGCAAAGCGCGATTACTCAGACAGGCGCAGAACCGGGCGTCGCCAATCCGGAAATCTGGCCGTCCTACCAGTACCCCGTACCTCTGCAGGCGGATGACGAGAAACGCATCGCGGACCTCCTGTCCCGCATGACGATCGAGGAGAAGGTCGGCCAGCTGGTACAGGCGGACCTTTGCTGCGTAACACCCGACGATGTGCGCGAATACAATCTCGGCTCGATCCTCGTAGGGGGTAACAGCGGTCCCAACGGAAACGACCTATCGCCAGCGCCCGACTGGCTGGCAGCGGCGGATGCGTTCTACCTCGCCTCGGTCGATACCTCAGACGGCGGCACAGGTATCCCTCTGGTATGGGGCACCGATGCGGTGCACGGCCATTCGAACATCATCGGTGCGACGATTTTCCCGCACAATATCGGATTGGGCGCAATGCGCGATGTCGACCTGATCGAGAAGATCGGCGTCGTTACCGCGAAGGAAATCCGCGTTACCGGCCAGGAATGGACCTTCGCGCCGACGGTCGCCGTGCCGCAGGATTTTCGCTGGGGCCGCGCATATGAAGGATATTCGTCCGATCCCGACCTCGTCGCATCCTATGTGGGGGCGATGGTGCGCGGGCTGCAGGGTCCGCCGAACAATGACGACCTGCTGGCCGGTCCTTACGTCATCGCCTCGACCAAGCACTTCCTTGCCGATGGCGGCACCGATAACGGCGTCGACCAAGGAGACAGTTCCATCAGCGAGGAGGAACTGCGCGACATACACGGCAAGCCTTACGGCCCGGCCATTGCCGAAGGCGTTTCCACCGTGATGATCAGCTTTTCCAGCTGGCAGGGCAAGAAGATGACCGGCAACAAGTCGCTGGTCACAGGCGTGCTGAAGGACCGGATGGATTTCGGCGGTTTCGTGGTCTCCGACTGGAATGCCCATGGACAGGTTGCCGGGTGCACCAATGAAAGCTGCCCGCAGGCGCTGATGGCCGGGGTCGACATGTACATGGCGCCCGATACCTGGAAACCGATCTACGAAGACCTGCTGACCCGCGCCAGGGCCGGAACCATTCCGATGGAGCGGATCGACGATGCGGTCACCAAGATCCTGCGGGTCAAGGGACGGCTGGGCCTGTTCGATGCCGGCAAGCCGTCGAACCGCCCGCTGTCGGGACAATACGATCTGCTCGGCGCGCCCGAACACCGCGCCGTGGCGCGCGAGGCGGTCCGCAAGTCGCTGGTGCTGCTGAAGAACGAAGGCGTCCTGCCTCTCGCACCCGGTGGACGCCTGCTCGTCGCAGGGGACGGTGCGGACGATATTGCCCGCCAGTCCGGCGGCTGGACCCTTACATGGCAGGGGACCGGCGTCGACAACAGCCATTTCCCCGGCGCCACCTCGATCTGGAACGGCCTGAAACAGGCGGTCGAAAGCGGCGGTGGCAGCGCGCAGCTGTCGCCCGACGGATCGTTCGACCAGCGCCCGGACGCCGCCATCGTGGTGTTCGGTGAAACGCCCTATGCCGAATTTCAGGGCGACCGCGCCTCCCTTGCGCTCGACCCCGAACTGACGAAGCCCTACGAAACGATGCGCAAGCTGAAGGCGCAGGGCATCCCGGTCGTGGCGCTGATGATCACGGGCCGACCGCTTTACGCCAATCCCGCGCTCAACGCCTCGGATGCCTTCGTGGTCGCATGGCTTCCCGGCAGCGAGGGCGGCGGGATCGCCGATGTGCTGGTGGGTGATGCAGGCGGCACACCGCGCTACGACTTCACTGGCAAGCTGCCTGCAGACTGGCCCCGCACAACGCTCATGAGCGAAGGCACATTGTTCGACTACGGGTTCGGCCTCTCCTATGCGTCGAGCGGCCCTGCATGGACCGAGCTGCCGGAGATCGATACGGCGGCGCTTGCGGGTGATAGTCGGCTGTGGTTCAGCGCCGGCTCTCCGGCCGCGCGCTGGTCGCTGCTGGTAAGCGGCGAGACGACCGGCGACCAGACACGCATCACGACGGTGCCCGCAGAGGCGCTGGGCGGTCGGGCGCGGGTCACGGCCGAAAACTTCCTCGTGCAGGAAGGTGCCCGGCGCTTTGCCATCACGGAAGGTTCGGCCAGCGTGCAGCTGCGCAATTTCGAACCGGTCGATATCGACCGCGAGACCAATGCCGATATCCTGTTGCTGGTGACGGCCAGGGTGTGGGATGCCCCCGACAGTGCGCGGATCGGCGCGATCGGACCGGACAGCAGCGGCTTCAGCGCCTTTGCCCTGCCGGAAACCGCTGGTTTCGTGCGTTACGGCATTCCGCTCAAATGCCTGCGGTCGAAGGGAGCCGACGTAACCAGCCTCACCCAGCCATTCGTCCTGGAAACCACGGGCACGGCGGATTACGCTATCGGAGAAGTCCGGCTGGGCACCGATGCCGAGCAGGTCCTGCCCTGCAGCTAGATGCCGGGCGGTATGATACCGATCGAGGAAATCCCTGCCTGCGACGCGGCGCGCTTCGAGGCGGACTATCGGCCGGAATACAGGCCCTATGTCATCCGCGGTCTTGCGGCGCACTGGCCACTGGTCATCGCGGCGAAGTCCAACCCGCAGGTCGCCCTGTCGCTGATTGAGCGCGCCGACACCGGAGTGCCCGCCGACATCATGGTCGCGCCTTCCAGTGAAAAAGGCCGGTTCTTCTACGGCGAGGATATGCGCGGCCTTAACTTCCGCCGCGAGAAGGCGACGCTGACGCAGCTTGCCCGGCAGCTTGTGGCGCTCGCAGGCGAGGACGAGCCGTCCGGAATCTATGCCGGCGCGAGCGACATGGCAGCGCATCTTCCGGAGCTGGCAAGGGACAATCCGCTGCCGCTGACCGAGCCGATGGGCGCCACCGCGCGCATCTGGATGGGAAATGCCACGCAGGTGGCGACGCATTTCGACCTGTCGGACAATTTCGCGGTGGTTGCCGCCGGCACCAGGCGCTTCACGCTTTTTCCGCCCGAAGCCACGCCCCATCTCTATGTGGGCCCGCTCAATATCACCCTGGCAGGGCAGCCCGTCAGCATGGTCGATCCGCTGTCACCCGATCACGAGCGATTTCCGGAGTATCGCAAGGCCGAAGAGATGGCGCTGTTCGCGGATCTGGAGCCCGGCGATGCGATCTACGTTCCCACCCTGTGGTGGCATCATGTAACGGCCAGCGCGCCGATCAACCTGCTGGTCAATTACTGGCACAACGATGCCCGTCGCGGCGGCGGATTCCTGGCTCTCGTGCACGCCATGCTTGCGATCCGCGAACAGCCCGCGGGACAGCGCGAAGCATGGCGGACCTGGTTCGATCACTTCGTGTTCGCAGAGAACGCGCAGCATGCCGCCGACCATATCCCCCTCCATGCGAGGGGCGTGAACGGCCCGGCCTCGCCGGAACGCGACGAACAGATGCGACGCTTTATCCTGCAGGTCCTCTCCGCCTAACCTTCGGGAGCGTAGGCATAGGGGCCGACCACGAGACCCGTGAACAAACCGGCGTGGACAGAGGCAAGCGGTTCGACATTGATTGGCTCGGCGAGCGGTTTCCAGTCGCTTTCCCCGGCAGCGCGCCAGGCCAGCGTCGCCCTGCCTCCGCGTAGTGCAATCCTGATGTCGACCGGCCCGCTGTTGCCAAGCGCCTGCTGGGCCACGATTTCACCGCTGTCCGCCTGATCCGGACCGGTCCGAAGGCGGGCCACCATGCGTCCCTGTTCCTTGCCGAAGGCCAGGAAATGGCTCTCGTCCATGAACGCCAGCAGACCGGCGAACTGACCGGGCCGGTCGGGCGCAAAGTCGACGCGGGTCACGATATCGGCGGAATGATGACGCAGGCGGCGACCGGTGAAGGCCGGCTTGCCGCGGCTTCCGGCCGCATCGCTACCGGGAATCAGGTACAAGGCGCCGCCGTCCGTATCGACGACGACCTGCTGCTGCATCGGGGGTGTGCGAAGCCCGATCCATTTGCCCGACAATGGCTCGCGGAAATCCTCGCGCCAGCGGGTGAATTCGTCGCCTTCGCCGCGCGGCAGGTCCGGCCGCGCCAGCTCCATCGGCACCGCTTCTCCGGTGTCGAGGAAGCGTGGCCAGCCTTCTCGCCATTCCAGTGGCAGAAGAAACGTCTCGCGCCCGAGCAAGGTCGATTGCCCCGCAAAAGGCCGGGTGGCGAGAAACACGCCCCACCAGCTGCCATCATCCAGCTTCACGATATCAGCATGTCCGGTCGCCTCCACCCGATCGGGCCGGTCCGGTGGCAGGTCGCGCTGGGTCAGGATCGGGTTGAACGGCCCGGGTACATAGGGCCCGGTAAGCTCGCGCGAGCGGTAGATGGTCTGCGAATGCTGGTCGGCCGTGCCGCCCTCGGCCGTCAGCAGGTAATACCAGCCATCGACCCTGTAGATATGCGGACCTTCGGCCCAGATCGGATTCGTCGAAGGGTCGACCCCGCCATCAACCAGCAGTGTGCGTTCGTCCATGACCTGCATGGAATCCATGTCGAATTGCTGGATCCAGATGGCGCGGTGGCCTTCGTATCTCGGCTCTCCGGGTGGCGCATCGTTATAGGTGATCCATGCCGTCCCGTCCTCGGCGAAGTAGAGCGAAGGGTCTATGCCGCCGAAATTAAGCCAGGTCGGATCGCTCCACGGGCCCGCCGGGTCGTCCGCGGTGATGACGAAATTGTCTCCGCATTCAATACAGGTATTGACGATCCAGAAACGGCCATCGTGATGCGTTATGGCCGGGGCGAAGAGGCCCCGGTTCACGCCCAACCCCGAAAAATCGACCTGACCGGGCCGATCGATGGCATTGCCGATCAGGCGCCAGTTGACGAGATCTGTGCTGTGCAGGATCGGCAGGCCCGGAAACCAGCTGAAGGTGGAAGTGACGGCATAGAAATCGTCCCCGACCCGGACGATCGAGGGATCAGGGTGGAAACCGGGAATGACCGGATTGCGGAACATCTTTGGCGAAGCCGCCTCCCGCTCGTCGATTGCGGAATATTCCATGTAGTCGAATGTAGCGGTCGGACCGGCAAGTGCCCCCTGCGATAGGGATGCCAACAGCAACGCACCCGCGCCCAAAATCGACTTGGTCATCATCGTCCCCCAATGCTCTACGAAGAGCTGTCCGCATTCGGACTTGTTTGCAGAATTTCCGCACCCTATGGTAGCGCTATCAAACGGGAGGGCAAGAGCCGATAATGGCCGATACGATTCAAGATAGCATGCCGGCAGATTACATGCGCGGCCATTTCATCGGGCGTGCGCAGTCGCCGTCCGGACCGTGCGTCGTCACGATCGAAAACGGTATCCTGCATGATCTCACGCAGCAGGTCGCGACCGTGTCCGGTGCTCTCGGCCGCCGCATACTGACCGGTGGAGAGGTCATGGGCCCGGTAACGGACGGCCTGCCCGAAGGATGGAGCCTGCTTGCACCTATTGACTTGCAGTGCATCAAGGCGAGCGGCGTGACCTTCGCCCTGTCGGCAATCGAGCGCGTTATCGAGGAACGCGCGAGGGGTGACGCTGGCAAGGCGTCCGAAATCCGTGCGCAGCTGGAAGACACGATCGGTTCGGGCATCCGCTCGGTCGTGCCGGGCTCCGATGCGGCAGACCAGCTGAAAGCCGCGCTCATCGAACAGGGCATGTGGTCGCAATATCTGGAAGTCGCCATCGGGCCCGATGCGGAAATCTTTTCCAAATCGCCGGTCCTGTCGTCCGTCGGTCACGGCGCGCTGATCGGCGTCCGCTCCGATTCCGACTGGAACAATCCCGAACCCGAGGTCGTGCTGGCCTGCGACGCGCGCGGCGAGGTGCTGGGCGCCACGCTCGGCAACGACGTCAACCTGCGCGATTTCGAAGGACGCTCGGCGCTCCTCCTGTCCAAGGCGAAGGACAATACCGCCAGTTGCTCCATCGGACCGTTCATCCGATTGTTCGACGACACGTTCACGCTGGACGACGTTCGCCGCGCCGAGATAGAGCTGACGATCGACGGCCCGGAAGGCTACCGCCTGGAAGGGCGCAACGACATGGCCCAGATCAGCCGCGATCCGCTGGACCTGGTGGGCCAGTGCCTGTCGGAACATCACTATCCCGACGGCTTCGTAATGTTTTGCGGCACTCTGTTCGCGCCGACCCAGGACCGCGACAAGCCGGGTGCCGGTTTCACTCACAAGGTCGGCGACGTGGTCACCATTCGCTCCGACAAGCTCGGCGCGCTGACCAACACGGTCACGACATCGCGGGATGCGCCTGCGTGGGAAATGGGGTTTGCGGCCTTTGCGAGAAACTTGTCGGAGCGCGGCCTGATCGACAGGATTTGAGCGCTGCAATTACTTGAGCATCGACGAAACGAATGAAACGGGACGGGGAATTTATCTGATGGCGCATCATGGCGGCACGGCCGTGCACACAGCGCATTATCCGAGCCTCGAGGGCCGCAAGGTCATCGTCAGTGGCGGCGGTTCGGGCATTGGCGAAGGGCTTGTCGAAGCGTTCGCGCGGCAGGGCGCAGCCGTGGCCTTCGTCGATATCCTCGACGATCCGAGCGAAAAGCTGGCGGAGCGTCTGTCCGACGCACCGATCGCTCCGCTCTTCAAGATTTGCGACGTGACCGATTGCGAGGATTACGGTGACAAGATCCTGCAGATGATAGAGCGGCTGGGCGGCTGCGACGTGCTGGTCAACAATGCGGCCAGCGATGATCGCCACTCGATCGAGGATGTCACGCCGGAATATTGGGACGCCCGGATGGCCGTCAACCTGAAGCACCAGTTCTTCGCGGCGAAAGCGGTGGTCGGTGCCATGAAGGACGCCGGGGGAGGTTCGATAATCAATATGGGATCGATCAGCTGGCACCTCGGGCTGGAGGACCTGGTCGTCTACCAGACCGCCAAGGCAGCGACCGAGGGTCTGACGCGCAGCATGGCCCGCGAACTTGGCCGCGACAATATCCGTGTGAACACGGTAATCCCTGGCAATGTGAAGACCCCGCGCCAGATGAAATGGTATTCGCCCGAAGGCGAAGCCGAAATCGTCGGCGCGCAATGCCTCGATGGCCGGATACAACCGGCAGACATCGCCGCAATGGTCCTGTTCCTTGCATCCGACGATGCGCGCTTTTGCACCGCCCACAATTACTGGGTCGATGCCGGCTGGAGATAGCGATGCAAATACGCCAGGTTCTGTCTGCCGATGCCAAGCTGGGCGAAGGCGTTCTGTGGGATGCGGCGCGCGGGATCGTGTGGTTCGTCGATATCAAGCGGCACCGCCTGTGGCATTACGACCCGGCCACCGGGAGCAACGCGCATAGCGAAGCGCCCGGCCAGATCGGATGGGCGATTCCGGCCGATAACGGCCTGCTGCTGTGCGGATTGCAGGACGGGCTCTACACGTTCGATCCGGAAACAGAAGTTTTCGAGAAGCTGGCCGATGTGCCGGGTGAACGGGCGGACAACCGTCTCAACGATGCCTGCACCGACCCATGGGGGCGCGTCTGGTTCGGGTCGATGGACGATAGCGAAAAAGACGCCTCCGGGCGGTTCTATGTCTTCGACCGGGGCGACATCCGCCCGGCCGGCCCCGCCGGCATCACGATCACGAACGGGCCGGCCGTCAGCGCGCAGGGCGACAGGATCTATTTCACCGACACCACCGCGCAAAAGATCATGGTGGCCGACCTCTCCCCATCCGGTGTGGGCGAGGCGCGTCCCTTCGCGGATACCGGGGCGCTGTTTCCGGGCGCCTATCCCGACGGCCCCGTGGTCGATGCCGAGGACCATGTGTGGACCGGCCTTTACCTGGGCGGCCGGGTCGCCCGCTTTACGCCCGATGGCGATCTGCAGCAGGAAATCGCGATGCCGGCGCGCGACATCACGAAGATGGCGTTCGGGGGCGCGGATTTCCGCACCGCTTATGTGACCAGCGCGACGAAAAACATGGAGCCTGAGGACATGAAGCAATTCCCGCAGGCCGGTAGCCTCTTTTCCTTCGATGCGCCCGTGGCAGGGTTCGCACAGGCAAGCGTGAAGCTGTGATGCGGCGTCCTGCCGTTGCCCAGGCTATTGGCCTTCTCGCGATGCTCACCCCGGGCATGGCCCTTGCCGCCCCTACGCTCGGCCCGGCCTATGGCGATGCGATGGTGCTGCAACGCGGCGAACCCGTCGTCCTCGCCGGAACGGCGGAGCCGGGCAGCACGGTCAGCGCGCGCATGGCTGGAAATACCGGCGAGGCGGAAGTGGCTGCAGACGGGAGTTTCACTCTTACCCTGCCCGCGCTGCAAGCCTCGACCGATGGCCGCGATCTTACCCTTTCGAATGACACGGGAAGCACGGTCTACCAGGATATTTTGATAGGCGACGTGTTCCTTTGCTCCGGCCAGTCGAACATGGAACTGCCGGTGTCGCGGGCGCTCGACACGTCGAACCAGCTTCGCCTGGCGGCCGACGATGCGATCCGGCTTCTCAAGGTTGCGCAAGCTACCGCATCTTCCCCGCAGGACACCCTTGCGGGCGATCCGGCCTGGAAGCCGGCGGACCGTGACAGCGTGGCGGAATTCTCCGCTGCCTGTTTCTACATGGCGAAACAATTGCGCGCCGAAAGCCCTGCCGTGCCGGTCGGGCTGATCCATTCCAACTGGGGCGGCAGCGCGGCAAGGGCATGGCTGTCCCCGGCGGGCATCGGCGTGCTCTACGGCGACGAGCCGCTGGAACTATTGCAAACCTACGACCGGGACCCGCTGGCCGCGACCCGGCAATTCGTACCGCAATGGTTCGCGTGGTGGAGGGCGCAGGACGGCGGGCGGGAACCGTGGACCGATACCGCCATGCTGGACTGGCAGCCGATCCCGAAATTCTCGTTCTGGAACGAGTGGGAAGGAACTGCGCTCGCCAGCGAACCCCGGGCCAATGTCTGGCTTCGCCAGACCGTCACCCTGACCGCACGGCAGGCGGAACAAGGAGGGACGCTGTCGATCGGCGCGATCGACGATCTGGACCTGACCTTCGTCAACGGCCGGCCGGTCGGCTACACCTTCGGCTGGGGTGTGGAGCGGACCTATGAGATACCCGCAGGCACCATGCAGGCGGGCGAGAACGAAATCCTGATCGCAGCGAATAACATGTGGGACACCGGCGGTTTCTTCGCTGGCCCCGACCGCCTGTCCTACCGCCCCGAAGGCGGCGACCCGATCCCGCTGGGCGCGGACTGGGAATATGCGCTAACCGACGTGACCGGAGCTCCGCCGCGCGCTCCGTGGGATGCCAATGCCGGGCTCGGCGTGATGCACAACGCGATGATCGCGCCGCTCGGACCGATGCGACTGGCGGGCGTTGCATGGTATCAGGGGGAAGCGGATGTCGGGCAGGCTGGCTACGATGACCGGCTGCGCGAATTATTTGCCGGCTGGCGCGCGCAATTCGGCAGCCAGGCGAAGATGCTGGTCGTGCAGTTGGCCGATTTCGGAGAACGGCAATCCCGGCCGGGCGAATCCGCCTGGGCGCAGCTTCGGCAAAGCCAGCTGGATGCCGCGGCGGGGGATGCCAATGCCGTCTTGGTGAGCGCCATCGATATAGGCGAGCCGACCGACATCCATCCCGCCAACAAGAACGACCTGGGCAAGCGGCTGGCCATGGCGCTGGGCGCGCCAATGCCCATGCCCGAAAGCGCCGTGCGAGACGGCGATTGGGTCACTCTTCGCTTCAGCGGGATCGAGGGAGAATTGCAGGCGCAGGGGGGACCCTACCCGCTCGGCGTGGAACTTTGCGGCGATGCTGCGGGCACTTGCCGGTGGGCGATCCCCAGCATTCGCGGCGACTCACTGCTGGTGCCGGTTCCGGCCGGTTCGGAAGCGCGGCGCATCCGTCATGCGTGGGCCGATGCGCCGATCGTCAATCTCTATGACGGCCGCGGCGTGCCTGTTCCCGGCTTCGAGATAGAAGTCGATAGTGCAGATTGATCGTCGAACGATGCTGGCGGGGGGCGCTGCGTCCCTCGGGCTTGCAGCAATGCCCGCCTGCGCCTCGCTGAAGCCGCCGATACCTCAGAGCTTCGTCACACGAGAGGGTACGAGTTTCGTTCGGGCAGGGCGGCCCTATCGCATCGTCGGCGCGAACATGTGGTACGCGGCATGGCTTGGTGCCGATGCCCCGTTCGGGGATCGCCAGCGCTTGATCCGCGAACTCGATCGCCTTCAGGCTATTGGCATCAACAATCTGCGCATCATGGCCGCAGCAGAGGAAGGCCCCCTGCGCAACTCCATCAAGCCCGGCTTCACGTCCGGGGACGGAACGTCGAACATCGCGCTGGCAGAAGGGCTGGACTTCACGCTTGCGGAAATGGCGAAGCGCGGCATGACCGCGGTGCTGGTGCTGTCGAACTTCTGGGAATGGTCCGGCGGGCTGCAAACCCTGCTCTATCGCACTACGAACAGATACATGGACATGGGCGATCCGGTTCATCCATGGCCCGCTTTCGCCGATGTGACCGCAGCATTCTATGCCTCTCCCGAAGCAATGAGGCTTTACCGGGAACACGCCCGCGACATCCTGACGCGCCGCAATTCGGTGACAGGCACGCCCTATCGCGCCGATCCTGCCATCATGAGCTGGCAGCTCGCCAACGAGCCCCGGCCCGGCGGGAGCGACAGCGCCATCGCGCGCTACCGCTCGGCCTATCTCGACTGGATCGGGTCGACCGCCGCCATGATCCGGTCCCTGGCCCCGGACCAGCTCGTCTCGCTGGGGCAGGAAGGGACGCAGGCGACCAATGGCAGCCGCGACCTCGTGGTGGAGGCGCATGAACCGGTCGACTATGTCACGGCGCATATCTGGCCGCTCAACTGGAGCTGGGTTGACGGGGACGATTTGCCGGGCACCTGGCCCGAAGGGAAGACCAAGGTGGAAGCCTATCTCGGCGAACATACGCAGCTTGCAGCCCTGATGGGCAAGCCCCTGCTGGTCGAGGAATTCGGTTTTCCCCGCGATGCGGAAAGCTACGCGCCGGACACTACGACCGAATTCCGGCAGCGCTATTACCGGACGATCTACGACGCGGTGGAGCGGAGCTGGGCCGAAGGGGGTCCGCTCCAAGGCAGCAATTTCTGGGCCTGGAACGGCGAGGCACGTGCCGTCCACGAGGACTTCCGCTTCATGGACGGCGACCGGGCCTATATGGGCGACCCGCCGCACGAGCCCCAGGGATGGTACGGACTCTTCGACACGGACAAGGCCATGCTCGATCTGGTACGGGCTCACGCGCAGAGAAGCTGCCTGGGCGCAGGGGAAGCTTGCACACCCTGATTAGCCACAGACGCAATCTCTACCCGTAACGCGGCGGCGCCTTTACCTAGTGGTTATGGCGCGGCAGCTTCCGGCTCGTGCCGCGATATTTGAGTGCGAAGTCCATCACCCCGCCTTCGCCCAATTGGCCCGTCTTCTCGCGGAACAGCTCTTCCCACGGCGTATTGCTTTCCGGATAGTCCGGAGCCGGTTCGTCGGCCTGACGACGGGCGATCTCCGCATCCTCGACCAGCGCGTTGCAGGTCCGCTCGTTCAGGTCGACCCGGATGATGTCTCCGGTCCGCAGCCACGACAGGCCGCCACCAACCGCACTTTCGGGCGAAACGTTGAGAATGGAAGGACTGTCGCTGGTGCCCGACTGCCGCCCGTCGCCCAGCGTGGGGAGCCATTGCTTGCCCTCACGGATCATTGCGTCGGGCGGCTGCATATTGACGACCTCTGCACTGCCCGGCCAGCCGACCACGCCGGAACTGCGGATGACGAGAATGCAATTGTCGTCGATGCCGAGCGCCGGATCGTTGATGCGGTGATGATAATCGTCCGATCCGTCGAACACCACGGCGCGCGCTTCGAACACGTTTTCCTCGCCCGGGCGGGACAAGTAACGCTGGCGGAATTCCTCGCTGATGACCGAAGTCTTCAGGATCCCGAAGTCGAACAGATTGCCGCGCAGGACCATGAAGCCCGCCTTTTCCATCAGCGGATCGGTGAAGGGCCGGATCATCTCGCGGTCCGGGCTTTCGCGCCCGGCGAGATTTTCGGCCATCGTCGCACCCGTGCAGGTCAGGCAGTCGCCATGGAGCCGGCCCGCCTGAAGCAACTCCCACATCGCCGCCGGGACGCCTCCTGCGCGGTGGAATCGCTCCCCCAGATATTCGCCCGCCGGCTGCATGTTGACCAGCAACGGCAGGTCGTAACCATGGGTCTGCCAGATATCGGTTTCGAGCTGGACCCCGGCATGCGCGGCCATCGCCTGAATGTGCGGCTGCGCATTGGACGACCCGCCGATCACGCTGACTACGGCGACTGCGTTCTCGAAGGCTTCGCGCGTCAGGATGTCGGACGGCTTGCGGTCGGCAAGGACCATTTCGACGATTTGCTGCCCGGTGCGGTAGGCCGTCTGCCCGCGCTCCCGGTAAGGGGCGGGTATCGCCGCGCAGCCCGGAAGCGACAGTCCCAGCGCTTCTGCCACCGCATTCATCGTGCTGGCCGTTCCCATCGAATTGCAATGGCCTGCGCTGGGCGCGCTACCCGTGGCGCGGTTCAGGAATTCCTCCTCGTCGATTTCGCCTGCCGCAAGCTTGCGGCGGCTGCGCCAGATGACCGTGCCGGACCCCACCAGTTCGCCCTGGTGCCAGCCGTCCAGCATCGGCCCGCCGGAAAGGACGATGGCCGGGATGTCGACCGTGCTGGCCGCCATGATCTGGCTGGGCGTCGTCTTGTCGCAGCCGGTCGTCAGCACCACCCCGTCGATCGGATAGCCATTGAGCAGTTCGACAAGCCCCAGATACAGCAGGTTGCGGTCGAGCGCGGCCGTCGGGCGGCGGCAGTTTTCGAAGATGGGGTGGACCGGGAATTCTATCGGAATGCCGCCGGCATCGCGGATTCCGTCCCGCGTGCGCATCGCCAGATCGATATGGATCCGGTTGCAGGGCGACAGGTCGCTACCCGATTGCGCGATACCGATGATAGGCTTGCCACTGCGCAATTCCTCCGGCGTGACGCCGTAATTCATGAAGCGCTCCAGATAGAGCGCGGTCATGTCCATCCGGTCGGGATTGTCGAACCAGTCGCGCGACCGCAGACGGCGTGTGCCTCGGGTGTTTGTCATGTATTCTCGGCTGGCTTCTTGAAGGAGGATACGAGACCCGGTCCGGCATCGGAATTGCGCCGGATCAGCTTGTAAGGAAGCGTCACCTGTTCCGCCGATCCGCGGCCCGTGCGAGGCTTTTGCTTGGAAATCCGGGAGATCATCGAAACCGCCTGGGCGGTCATTTCCCGAATGGGTTGCCGAACGGTCGTAAGTTCCGGCCAGATCGAGCTTGCAAGCTCGGTATCGTCGAAACCGCAGACGGTGATATCATTGGGCACGTCGAGATGCCGCCGGTGCGCCATCGCGACGGTGGCGGCGGCCATGTCGTCATTGGATGCGAAAATGGCCGTGGGCCGCTCCGTCAGGGCAAGCAGGCGCTCTGCTGCCACCATTCCCGATCGATAGGTAAACTGGCCCTGGGAAACGAGGTTGTCGTCGACGTCGAGCCTCGCATCGGTCATCGCAGCACGATAACCCTGCAGGCGGCGTTCACTGGCAACCTGCTCCGGATTGCCGACGATGAAGGCGATCCTCTCGTGACCCAGCCCGATAATGTGCCGGGTCATATCATAGGCTGCCTGGTATTCGTCGATCAGAACCGCGCCGTGAGAACCATCGGCGCGGCCCGGTCCAACCGCAATTGCAATACCCCCGGAACCCTTGATCTGGTCGAGGACCCGTTGGTCGTCGCAGAGCGGCGGCGGGAGGATGAAGCCTTCGACGCCCCCGTCGATCAGCTTGCGGATGAGCGCATCGCTTTCCGGCACCGTTTCGCAGCTTTGCACCAGCAGGTGGATATCGCGGCGGCTCGCCTCTTCCAGCGCACCCATGAGGAATTCGCTGAGATAGGAGGCGGAAGGATTGTCGAACAGCAGCGCAATCCTGAGCTGGGCGCCACCGGCGAGCGAGCGAGCTGCCCGGTTGGGAATATAGTTCAGTTTCTCGATCGCGCTCAGCACCTGTTCTCGCGTGCCGTCGCGGACATTCGTCTCGCCATTTATGACACGGCTGACCGTCATCGGTGAACAGCGGGCTTCGGACGCGACGTCGGCAATCGTCGGGGCTGCGTTTCCGCGCCTCGATGCGCGCTTTCTTGTCGGCCGCGCGACGGATTCAGATGCACTCATGCACGCCGCCATAACGCGCGGGGAGCGCTATCAGCAAGGTTCTTCATTGGCCGGGTGCTTCGGGAAATTCGAGCGAGCGATAGTGTTCGAGATCATGCTCCGGCGCGCGGGCACCCGGCGGCAGGGCGAGACCGTTTACGGACTGCCAGTACGCGATCGAGGCATCGCGCCACCAGCGCGCCTCCTCCAGCTGGATGGCTAAGTCCGACGCGACCGCTGTATGGCGTTCGTCATCGATAAACGGTGCCAATTTCTCCCAGCCCTGAATTCTCGCCCGAATTTCGAGTTCAGCCCATCCATAGCTCGACACCAGATCTTCCCACAGGGTCCGTCCGCTCTTCATCCGGTGGGCCCACGGTACATGGTGAAACCAGAGAAGGTATTGCTCGTCGATGGTCGCCGGATTCGCCCATTTGGCGGCGATATCGGGCGCATATTGTGACAGCGCATCGGAACCCGACGCCGTCCGGTCGAACCCGATCCCGTTCGCATCGGCGCGGTGGTAATAGCACGGGTTCCACTCGGGCCGGGGAAGGTCGCAAACCCAAGGCGCGGGCCCGTAATGATGTCCGGTCGCCATCAGGTGGGCGAGGCCGAAAGGCGTCATGGTGTCGATCACGGTTTCACGGCTCGTTTCCATCGAGCGCACGATCCGATCGCGTGGTTCCGCTTCGCGCACGAAGGTCTGTGACACCCATTCGCGCGCGATATCTTCGCTGGATAGAGACGGATCCCAGGCGAGCCGGCCAAAAGCGTACCAGTTCCCCTGGTCGAAATGCGTGCCCGTCCAGTTGCGGGCAGAACCTGTGTTGGCAACGCCTGCCATGCCGGCCGGAGCGACGATCTGGGCCACGGTTCCGCCGCGACCGGTCTCGGCGCCCAGCACCTCGGTCCACATCGTGCCGAGATAGACCGCGCCGGTCGCCTGACCCAGATATTCGCGCGTGACCTGCAGTTCCAGAATCAGCTTCGTATCGGGCATCGCGCCGAACATCGGATGAAAGGGTTCGCGCGGCTGGAAATCGATCGGGCCGTTCTTGACCTGCACTATGACATTTTCGGCAAATTGGCCGTCCAGCGGCACGAATTCGGCATAGGCCTGCTTGGCGCGGTCCGTCTCGTCCTCTTCGGAATAAACGAAGGCGCGCCAGATTACGGTACCGCGGTTCCCCAGCGCCGCCGCCATCATATTGGCGCCATCGGCATGGCTGCGGCCATAATCCTGCGGACCGGGTTGGCCCTCGCTGTTGGCCTTTACCAGAAAGCCACCGAAATCGGGGATGGCGGCATAGAACTCGTCCGCCTTGGCTCGCCACCAGGCAGCGACCGCCGGGTCGAGCGGATCGGCCGTGGCGAGTCCGCCGATGTCCCGGGGCGCGCTGAACCGGGCGGAAACGTACAGCCGGATCCCATAGGGCCGCCAGGCATCCGCCAGCCGCTTCATCTTGGCGATATAACGCGGCTCCAGCATGAATGCGCGCGCATTCACATTGTTCACCACCACGCCGTTGATGCCGATCGACGCGTTGGCACGCGCGTAATCGATCATTCGGCGATCGAGTTTCTGCGGCAGGTGCCACCAATCGAAGATGGACCGCCCGGCATAGCCGCGCTCGACATGCCCATCGGGATTGTCCCAGTGGTTGAGCATCCGCAGCGGCATGACGGGCGCTGAGGCAAGCGCGATATCTTCGAGTGCGCGCCCCATGCCCAGTTCGCGCAGAAGGGCATGGACACCGTAGACACAGCCGATCCGCTCGCCCGCCAGAATTTGCGTCGCATCGCCGATCCGCGAAATGCTGAAGGAGCCGCCGATAGCGATTTCAGGACTTTCGCACTCCAGCACGAAATTCGCCTTTTCGCCGGTTCCGTCCGGGTCCGGTGGACCGGGAATGCCGCGCAATTGCTGCAGTCCGCCGATCAGTTCACGCTTGGCGATCTCGACGGTGGGATCGCCCTCATGGGGTGTTTGCACGAGCGGTTCGACCGCTCGCAGTCGCTCCAGCGCCTCGCCCTCCAATGGCGCGTAGCGCAACCAGAGATCGTAACCATCTTCTGCCTGAACAGGCGGTCCAGCAAGGACCCCTGCAAGCAACGCCGCGAACAACACGGCAAGCCGGTTGACAAGCAATCTCCCTCTCATCATGGTAGCGCTACCACAAAGGGTGCGTCAGTCAAGCCGCACGCATGGGAGAGGGATTTTAGCTATGCATCGTTTCAAGAGGACCGCGCTCGCGTTCGGAGTGTGCCTCGCAGCACTGCAGGTCGCAACTGTGGCACCCGCCGCCGCGCAGGACGTGACCGTCGAACGCGCCATGCAGGATGCGCCGTACTGGAACGCGAACCTGCCGGTCGAACAAAGGGTGGAGGACCTTCTCGCCCGCATGACACTGGAGGAAAAGGTCGCCCAGATCATCACGGTATGGGACAGCAAGGGCGATATCCAGGGCGAAGACGACGTCTTCGATCCGGCAAAGGCCGCTGCCAAATATCCCGACGGCATCGGCCAGATCGCCCGTCCTTCCGACAGGCTTGGCCCCTCCAGCCCGCGCGAGGTCCCGCGCCGCAGTATCGAAGACAGCATCCAGTATGTCATCGATGCGCAGAAATGGGCGATGGAGGAAACACGTCTCGGTATTCCCATCCTGTTTCACGAAGAATCGCTTCACGGTTTCGCGGCGAAGGATGCAACGGCCTTCCCGCAATCCATCGGCCTTGCCAGCACCTGGGACCCCGATCTCATCCGCGAGATCAACGACCTGATTGCCGGTGAGGTGCGTGCGCGCGGCGTCCACCTGGTCCTCTCCCCGGTTGTGGACGTCGCGCGCGATCCGCGATGGGGCCGGATCGAGGAGACGTTCGGCGAGGATCCCTATCTCGTCGGCGAAATGGGCGTTGCCTCGGTCGAGGGGCTGACGGGTATCGGGACGGACCGCACGCTGCGCGATGGGCAGGTGATGGCCACGCTCAAGCACATGACCGGGCACGGCCAGCCGGAAAGCGGCACCAATGTCGGACCGGCGCAGATCAGCGAACGCACGCTGCGCGAAATGTTCTTCCCGCCGTTCGAACAGGTGGTGACCCGCACCGCCATCGACGCGGTGATGGCAAGCTATAACGAGATCGACGGCATTCCCTCGCACTCCAACAGCTGGCTGCTGAACGATGTCCTGCGCGGCGAATGGAACTATCAGGGCGCGGTGGTGAGCGACTATTACGCGATCGAGGACCTGGCGCGGCTGCACCAGATCGTGCCCGATTATACTGCCGCAGCCGAACTGGCGCTGAATTCCGGCGTCGATGTCGACCTGCCCGAAGGTGCAGGCTTCGTGAACCTGGTGGAAAGTGCGCAGGCCGGCCGGGTGTCGATGGCCGCCATCGATACCGCCGTGCGGCGCTTTCTGACGATGAAGTTCAACGCAGGCCTGTTCGACAATCCGTGGCCCGACATGGCCACCGCGATGACGTCCAACGGTGCTGAAGGCGTGGCTCTTGCCCGCAAGGCCGCGGAAAAATCGCTCGTCCTGCTGAAAAACGACGGCGTGCTTCCCCTCGCCCTGCCCGAGGGGGTCGCCGACAGGCCGACGATCGCGGTGATCGGCCCCAATGCCGATGTCGCGCGCCTCGGCGGCTATTACGGTGAGCCGCGCGCCAGCGTCACCCCGCTGGAAGGCATTCGCGCATTGGTCGGCAACCGCGCCAATATCGTCAGCTCGCTGGGCGTCGAGATTACCAAGGGCGACGATGACTGGTGGGACGACACCGTCGAACTGGGCGACCCGGCCGAAAACCGCCGCCGCATTGCGGAAGCGGTCGAGGTAGCACGCGGAGCCGATACCATAGTGCTGTTCATCGGCGATACCGAGAAGACCAGCCGCGAAGGCTGGGCTCCGGGCCATCTGGGCGACAGGACCAGCCTCGACCTTGTGGGCGAGCAGAACGAACTGTTCGCGGCGATGAAGGCGCTGGGCAAGCCGGTCGTCGTGGTCCTCGTCAACGGCCGCCCGCCGAGCTATCCGACCGTAGCCGAAGAGGCCGATGCCATTCTGGAAACCTGGTATGCCGGCGAGCAGCAGGGCACGGCCATCGCCGATGCGCTGTTCGGGCGAATCAATCCCGGCGGGAAGATGCCGGTGACCACCGCCCGCAATGTTGGCCAGGTCCCCAATTTCTACAATTACAAGCCGAGCGCGCGGCGCGGCTACCTGTTCGACGAGGTGACGCCGCTGTTCCCGTTCGGACACGGCCTGTCCTACACCTCGTTCGAACTGGGCGCCCCGGTGCTGTCGGCAGCGAGCATTCCGGCCGGATCGGGCGTTACCGTGCGCGTGCCGGTGACCAATACCGGCGACATGGCGGGCGACGAGGTGGTGCAGGTCTATCTGCGCGACGTCATCAGCTCCGTCACTCGCCCGGTGAAGGAACTTGCCGGTTTCCAGCGCGTGACGCTGCAGCCGGGCGAAACGCGGCAGGTCGATATCGCGATCGAGCCCCGCTCGCTGATGCTGTGGAACCGCGACATGGAACGCGTCATCGAACCGGGTGAATTCACCGTCATGGTGGGCACCAGCTCGGTCGACCTGCAGGAGACCACGCTCACGGTGACGCCGTGAACCTCCACCGCCGCGGAGCGCTGGCGCTGCTGGCCGGGGGCAGCCTTTCGGCGCTTGCCCTCGCCCAGCCGGGCGTGGCCCTGGCGCAGGGAGCGCCGCTCTACCGCAATCCGGCAGCCCCGGTCGCGGCACGGGTGGCGGACCTGATGGCGCGCATGACGCTGGAGGAAAAGGTCGCCCAGATCCGCACTGCTTGGGCGGCGAAGGGCGACATGATCGACGAACTGGCCTTCAGTCCGGAGAAGGCCAGAGCCGCCTTTCCCGACGGTATCGGCCATGTCACACGTCCGAGCGACAAACGCGGCGTGCCCGGCATATCGGGCGCAGCGGGCGGCACCGCGGCTCGCTGGCGCACGCCCGAACAGACCGTCGATTTCATCAATGCCCTTCAGCGCTGGGCGCTGGAGGACACGCGCCTCGGCATTCCCGTCTTGCTGCACGAGGAATCGCTTCACGGCTACATGGCGACAGAGGCGACCATGTTCCCGCAGGCCATTGCCCTCGCTGGCAGTTTCGACACCGAGCTTATGCAGCGCGTGCAATCCGTGACCGCGCGCGAGGTCCGTGCCCGCGGAGTGCCGCTGGTACTGAGCCCGGTGGTCGATATCGTACGCGACCCCCGCTGGGGCCGGATCGAGGAAACATGGGGCGAGGACCCCTACCTGGTCGGCGAAATGGGCGTCGCCGCGGTCGAGGGCCTGCAAGGTCCTGGCAAGTTCGAGATGCTGCGTGACGGCAAGGTTTTCGCAACACTCAAGCATATGACCGGGCACGGCCAGCCGGAAGCCGGCAACAACGTCTCCCCGGCCCAATTGTCCGAGCGCGAATTGCGGGAAAATTTCTTCCCGCCCTTCCGCGAGATCGTCCGGCGCACATCCGTCGGAGCCGTCATGCCGAGCTATAACGAGATCGACGGGATGCCGAGCCATGCCAATACCTGGCTGCTGGGCGATATCCTGCGCGGCGAATGGGGGTTCGACGGCGTCATCGTGAGCGATTACGGCGGAGTCCACGAACTAGCGACGCTGCACAAGGTGGCGGACGACCTGGAAGATGCGGCGCGGCAGTCGCTGGAAGCGGGCGTCGACAGCGAATTGCCCGAAGGCATGGCCTATGCCGTGCTGCCCGCCGCCATCCGTGCTGGCCGCGTCCCCGAGCGCCTGGTGGACATCGCGTGCGCGCGCATGCTGGCGCTGAAATTCCGTGCCGGCCTGTTCGAGAACCCATTTGGCGACAAGGCGCTGACGGCCCGGATTACCGGCAATGACGAGGCCCGCGCCCTGGCGCTGGAGGCGGCGCGCAAGGGGCTGTGCCTGCTCACCAACAAGAATGATGCGCTGCCGCTCGACCGGGCCACGATGGGCCGGGTCGCAGTCATTGGGCCCAACCATGCGATCGCCCGCCTGGGCGGCTATTCCAGCGTGCCCAAGCAGTCAGTCAGCCTGATCGAGGGTTTGCGGCAGATGGCCCCTAATACTGATTTCGTGACCGCGCAGGGGGTATTCATCACCACCAGCGAAGACCGCTCGCAGGATCTCGTCACCCTCGCCGACCGGGACCGGAATCTTGCCTTGATCGCAGAAGCCGTGGAGACGGCGCGCGGGGCGGACACGATTATCCTCGCCGTCGGCGATACCGAGCAGACGAGCCGCGAAGGTTTCGCCACGAACCATCTGGGCGACCGGACGGACATCGATATCCTGGGCGAGCAGAACGCGCTGGTCGATGCGCTGGCCGCTCTGGGCAAACCTTTGATCGTCGCCGCCTATAACGGACGCCCGCCCAGCTGGCCGAACGTGGTGGAGAAAGCCGACGCCATCCTGGAATGCTGGTATCCGGGGCAGGAAGGCGGGATTGCCGTGGCCGAAGCGCTGCTCGGCGATATCAATCCCGGCGCGAAGCTGCCCGTCACCGTCGTTCGTAACGAAGGGCAAGTGCCCTATTTCTACAACCACAAGCCCAGCGCTCGCCGGGGCTATCTGTTCGATGACAAGGGCCCGCTTTTCCCCTTCGGACACGGGCTGTCCTATACGACGTTCACCATGTCGGCGCCCCGCCCCGCCAAGACCCGCTTCTCGGTAACGGAGCCAATACCGGTTACGGTTGATGTGACCAATACAGGAAGCCGGGTGGGCGACGAGGTCGTTCAGCTTTACATTACTCGCAGCGATGTCTCGGTGACCAGGCCGGTACTGGAGCTGAAGGGGTTCGAACGCGTCACCCTGCAGCCCGGCGAAACGCGCACCGTCGCTTTCACGATCACGCCCGCACAGCTCGCCATCTGGAACCGGCAGATGGAGGAAGCGAACGAGCCCGGGCCCGTGACGTTGTCGGCGGGCAGCAGCAGCGCAAACTTACAATCCGTCGATGTGGAGATCGCTTGAAATGAAAAAGTCCCTGGAGATGTCGCGGCGTACAGCGCTGGCCGGCATTGCGTCCCTGCCGCTTGCTTCCTGCATGGGCGGCGGTGCGTCCGGCATCCTCGCCCCGGCGCAGCCTGCAACCACGGGTGCCGGCCCCGCCGGCTATCCCGTTCCCTCGCTCGACACGATCGCGCAGCGGTCCGGCCGCAGGTTCGGAAGCGCCATCGCCTCGACCCCGGGCCGGACCGCTGCAGGCAGCATCCAGAACCCCCGCTATACCGAACTGATCAAGGCCGAATGCGGCATGGTCGTGGCGGAAAACGAGATGAAGTGGCAAACGGTGCGCCCCGCGCCCGATGTCTACGATTTCGCCCGTATGGACGGCATCGCCGCCTTCGCGCAGGCGAACGATCTTGCCCTGCGCGGTCACACGCTGCTGTGGCATCGGCCGCAATGGTTCCCCGACTGGCTGAACAACTACGATTACGGGGCCAATCCGGTACAGGAGGCGGAGCGCCTGCTCACCGAACATATCCGTACCGTGACCGATCGCTATCGCGGCCAGATCACCAGTTACGACGTGGTCAACGAAGCCATCGACCATGATCGCAACATGCCGATCGAAACCAGCCTGAGCCGTGCAATGGGCAGCCCGGAGGCCGTCCTCGATCTCGCCTTCCATACCGCACGCGAACAGCTGCCGAACGGTCAGCTGGTCTACAATGATTACATGAGCTGGGAGCCTGCTCACATCACGGGAAACAGGCATGTGCCCGACGTGCTGCGACTGCTGGAGGGCTTCCGCAAACGCGGCACGCCGGTCGACGCACTCGGCATCCAGTCGCATATCGAGATGTTCTCCATCGATCCCGCCACCGGTGTGGGCCCCTATGCCGAGCGTGAATGGCGCAGCTTCCTCGACGAGGTGACGGGCATGGGATACCGCTTGCTGATCACCGAATTCGACGTGAAGGACAAGGCGCTGCCCGCCGACATCGCCGCGCGCGATACCAAGGTCGCCGACTTCTCGCGTCGCTACATGGACCTGATGATGGAATACGGCGAACATCTGGACGACGTGCTCGTCTGGGGGATGACCGACCAGTACAACTGGCTGCAATATTTCGATCCCGCGGAACGCGACGACGGTCTCGAAGTGCGCGGCACCCCCTATTCCAGCAATTACGAGCCCAAGCCCCTTCGCACGGCGCTGGCCCGGTCGCTCGCTGGCTGAACACGGCGCAAAGAGGTTCCTGCTGCGGCAGGAATGAAGAACCCCGGTTGGCCCGAAGGTCCGACCGGGGTTTCTTGCATCCCGGGTAGCGCGGGCCACGCGCTTTTCCCCGGCCATGTGCAGGAGCTGGCTGCGCAACGGAAAAGGCCGCCCCACCCGAAGGTGGGACGGCCCGTTCTTCAACCCCAGGGAGGATGGGGTCAGAAATTGCCCCTGACAATGAGCGAGAAGCGGCGGTCGTTCATGAAGAACGAGCGCGGTGCCAGCACATCGGGGTCGCCCGTATAGGCCTGTGTGGTCTTGGTCACTTCGTTGAGCAGGTTCACGCCCTGCACACCGACCCGGAGGCGGTCGTTCACATTGAAGAAGATCGATGCGTCCAGTTGCCCCGTCGGCTCGTTGAAGATCGAGTAATACGGGAAGATCACGTCCGATGCGGTGAGCAGGAAGCGAGACCGCCAGTTGTAGGTCGCCCTCAGAGAAATCGGTCCTTTCTCGTAGAAACCGGCAACGTTGTAATTGTGCTTGGACAATTGCTCCAGCGGCAGGTTTCCAGGCGGAACCGTCGACGGTGTCACCGGCGCGCCTGTGTTGAGGAAGGTGTTGGGCAGGCCTTCGCTATCGATATAGGTGTAGTTCGCCTGCACCCCGAACCCGTCCAGCGGGCTCGGAAGGAAGTCGAAGGTCTGCTGATAGGCGACCTCGAAGCCCTTGATCTTGCCTTTCCCGTCGAAGTTCGCCGGTCCGCGGACGGTAACGTCGCGCGTCTCGCCGCTGGCATTTGAAATCGTCTCCTGCCGGATCGACTGGAAGAAGAAGTTGTCGATTTCCTTGTAGAAGCCGTTCAGCGTCAGCGACCCTACCCGCGCGAAATACCATTCCAGCGAAGCATCGAACTGCCATGCAGTCGCGGGCAGAAGGGTCGGATCACCGGCATTGCCGGTGAAGTTACCCGAGGTATCGATGCTCGATGTGAAGTAGTTGCGAATGTAGCTGTTTTCCGGGCGGGTCAGCACCTTCGACCCTGCAAAGCGCAGGATCAGATCGTCCGACAGCCCAAACTTCAGGTTCATGCTCGGCAGGAAGTAGTCGTAGGTGTTCTTGACCGTGTTAAACTGGAAGCTGCCATCGGCAAAGTCCTGCAGCGCCTCGTAGGCGTCCTGGCCCAGCGTACAGATCCCGCCCGGCCTGACCTGCCCGCCACCCAGTTCCGCCGGCCGGTCGCGTGGCTGACAGCGGACGTCGAACGGATCGGCGATATTGAGGGATGCTGCCGAACCCGGCCCGCGCGAGCTCGATGAACGCACAGTCGTCGTGACGTAACGCACACCGGCATTGCCGGAGAAGCGCACGCCGCCGAACATGTCGTCGCTGCCGAAGCGCACCATCGCGTAAAGCGCGGTGTCGTCCTGTTGCACACGCTGGATGTCCGACGGCAGGAACGGGCTTCCGCCGACGGTACCGTCGCGGCCCGCTAGCGGAACCCAGGTGGGTCCGCCGCCAAGTTCGCGGGCACGGTCCTGGATCGTCTGGAAATAGGCGACCGATTCGTCATATCCATCCGTCAGGTCGCCATCGTAATAGAAGGCGCCCGGAGGAGCCGGCACTTCGCCGCGGAAGAAGTTCGGAAAGTCGTACCGCGCCTGGTTGCCGTCATCCGCGGTATCGCCGAAATTGACCGGCCGGGATCCCGACCACGTTTCGCTGAGCATGCCCCAGTTGTAGGTCGTGTAACGCACCGTCTGGTCGCGGGTCTGGAACCGTGCGCCGAGCTTCACCTCGCGAAGGAAGGCGTATTCGTCGATGTCGTAGGTGGTATCCAGGGCGAAGGCGAACTGGTCGCCCTTGCTTTCCTCGATGTGGTCCATCGCCGCGCGCCAGAACTGGAAACGCGGGTCGTTGAAATATTCCTCTTCGGTGGCATTGGCCAGCGCCTCGCCCGGGGTCGACCAGACATAACCCAGATATTGCGGCTTGCGCGGGATGATGCTCGGATACTCGCCCGAAATATCGAGTTCCTGGTCGGCAAAGTTCGAACCGAAAACGCTGAAATCGACATTTTCCTTCTTCGACGTCGCATATTGCGCATCGAGCTCGATGTTCAGCTTCTCGGTCAGCTGGTGCTGCAGGTTGAGGCTGTAATCCTGGTTGGTCGTTTCATCGTCCACTTGCCGGCGTGCCAGCGAATATTGCGAACCGCCGATCGGCACGAACGGCGAAGCACCCGGATCGCCGCGCCAGCCATTGCTGACATCGGTGATATACCCCGACTGGAACAGTCCGCTTTCGTCATAGACATAATCGGTGAAGCCACCGACCGGACATTGCGCGCGCGGCGGCGTTTCGTCGTCCGGATTGATCGCACCATTGCTGTCTCGGACCGGCGGACCGTCGGCATTCTGCAGGCAGCCGACCGGGAAAGTCGAATATTCGGACAGATCGGGTGCGGCTTCGTAAGTGTATTCGCCCCAGTCGTTCGTCGTGTGGGAGCGAATGAATTCCGCCGTCAGCAGCGTGCGCTCATCGATGCTTTCCCACTGGCCCGAAATCGCGAAACCGTCGCGCTTGCGATTGAATTCCTGCGTGCGGAACTGGCCACCGACCGGTGCCACGCGCGAGTCTGCATAATCTGCAAAACCGTCGGCGCCCGGTGTGCCCAGGTCGTCGCAACCGGCGCCCGGCGGCGGCAGGGTCAGGCTGTCGGCTGCGGAAGGCAAGCGGGTGCGGCAGATCAGACGGTCGGCCGTGTTCGCGGCAGCGACCAGCTGGCCGTCACGCGTCTGGTAGTTGGCGATCTGGATGCCGTCGGCCCGGCTCTTGACCTGCGAAAAGGATCCGCTGACCAACAGGCCGAAGCGTCCTGCATCGGTGTCCCAGGTATTGCTGACGAGCAGCGACCCCGTCGGACTCCATTCCTCGGCAAAATCGGAATAGTTCGCTTCCGCGCCAAAACCGATGTGGAAGCCGTCCCGATCGAAGGCCTTGCGCGTGTTGAGGTTGACCGTACCGGCCAGGCCGCCCTCGATCATGTCGGCGGTCGCATTCTTGCTGATGACGACCGAGCCGAGGAGTTCGGACGGCACGTCGGCAAAGTTCAGCGCCTGACCGCCCACACCTGCTGCAAACGCCGTCCGGCCGTTGAATTCGGAGCGAACGAAGTTCAGGCCGCGCACGACGACGCCGGAGCCTTCGACCGAGAAGTGGTCGGGATCGTTCGATCCGGCAAAACGGTTGATCGCGATGCCCGGCACGCGCTGCAACGCTTCGGTCACCGAGCGATCAGGCAGGGCGCCGATATCTTCAGCCGTGATTGCGTCCACCACCGTGTCCGAATCGCGCTTGATATTCTGTGCATTGGCCAGCGACTGGCGGATACCGCTGACGACGATGACATTTTCGTCGGCCTGACCAACCGCAACCGGATCGCCAGCCTCTTCTTCGGGATTCGCCTCCTGCGCGAAGGCAGCAGCGCTGAACAGTACGCTACCCACCACGAATGCAGATGCGCCGGCCTTCAAAGCATTCTTGAACAGGACCGCCTGCCCGGCATTCCCTCGGTACATGTTGGCCATTCGACCACCCCTCCCATGTTAGCGCTACCACATTATGGTGTGTAGCTTGCTTTTCCTCGACCGTAAGGCTTATCCATCCTTCTCGTGATTGACAAGTCACTAAGTGAAATACGCCTGCAACCTGTTGCAGATTGCCAACAATAACGCGAATGATAGGGTTATGGACATGGGTTCGGGAGGGAATGGTATCGGTAACGTAAAGCGCTTGGAACGGGTCGTCATCGTTGGTGGGGGGACGGCGGGATGGATGGCGGCTGCCGCGCTTTCGCGATTCTTTGCCGATGGGCGGCGGACGATCACACTGATCGAATCCGATGCGATCGGCACGGTCGGCGTGGGCGAGGCTACCATCCCGCCGATCTGCAATTTCAATGCCATGCTGGGCATCAGCGAAAGCGACTTCCTGAAAGAGACCCGCGGTACCTACAAGCTCGGCATCGAGTTCGTGAACTGGGGCCTTCAGGGCGACAGGTATTTCCATCCCTTCGGGGAATACGGACAGGATTTCCACGGGATCCAGTTTCACCATCTCTATCTTCGCGAGCTGCTTGGGGGGAACGGTGGCGATAACGCCAGCAGCGCTGGCGACATCGGTGCCTTTTCGATGAGCACGATGGCCGCGCGAAAGGCGCGGTTCGGCAGGCCCGCCCCGGGTGCGCAATCGCTCGTCAGCCAGATCGCCTATGCCTACCACTTCGACGCCAGCCTTTATGCAGCCTTCCTGCGCCGGCTGGCCGAACGGCAGGGCGCACGGCGTGAAGAGGGTCGGATCGTCGATGTTCGCCGCGACGGCGAAACGGGCGACGTCACGTCGGTGCGGCTGGAAAACGGCGCACAGATAGCGGGCGAGCTCTTCATCGACTGCACCGGATTTCGCGGCCTCCTAATCGAAGAAGCGCTGGAGACGGGATACGAGGACTGGAGCCACTGGCTGCCGATGGACCGCGCGATTGCCGTGCCTACGTCCAATACCGGTCCGCCCGATCCCTTCACCCGGTCGACCGCACATTCGGCGGGATGGCAATGGCGCATCCCGCTCCAGCATCGCACCGGTAACGGTCACGTCTTCTCCAGCGCCCATATGAACGAGGACGAGGCGCGGCGCATCCTGCTTGCCAATCTGGAAGGAGAAACGCTGGCAGAGCCGCGCACCCTGCGCTTCAAGACCGGGATGCGACGCAAGGCCTGGAACCACAATGTGGTCTCGCTCGGCCTGTCGGGCGGTTTCATCGAACCGCTGGAATCGACCAGCATCCACCTGATCCAGAACGGCATCCAGCGGCTGTTCGCGCTGTTCCCCGACAGCCCCATCAGCCCGTTGGAGCGCAACGAATACAATCGCGGTATGCGCGAACTGTTCGAGGATGTGCGCGACTTCATCATCCTGCACTACAAGGCGACGCAGCGCGACGATTCCGAATTCTGGCGGTATGTCCGCGACATGGAAATTCCCGGCAGCCTGGCCCGCAAGATGGAATTGTGGCGGCTGCACGGGCGGATATTCCGCGAAAATGCAGAGCTTTTCACGACGCCCAGCTGGGTCGCGGTGATGCTCGGCCAGAACATGCGGCCTGCCGCCTACGACCCGATTGCCGACACGCTGGACGAGGAGAAGGTCACGCGGGCGATGCAGCAAATGCGCCGCGCCTATGAGGAAACAGCGGAAAAACTTCCTCCGCACGAGGCATTCATCCGCCAGTGCGGCGGCTGGCACGAAAAAGACGCGCGCGGGGTTGCCATGACGAGGACCGCATCATGAGCGTCGAGCCCGTCAGGAAGATCGTCATCGTGGGCGGCGGAACCGCCGGGTGGATGGCTGCCGCCGCGCTGACTCGCATCATGGGCGACCTGCCCGGCTTTTCGGTCACGTTGATCGAAAGCGAGTCCATCGGCACGGTCGGCGTCGGCGAGGCGACCATTCCGCAGATCATCGGCTTCAACCGAATGCTCGGGATCGACGAGATGCAGTTCGTGCGCGAGACGCGGGCGACCTACAAGCTGGGGATCGAATTCGTCGACTGGCTGAGGCCGGGCCATTCCTATGTCCACCCGTTCGGCACGTTCGGCCTCGACATGCTGGGGATCGAATTCCAGCATTTCTATTTCCGGGGCCGCGCCCTGGGCGATACCGCCCCGGTCGATGCCTATTCGATTGCCGCCGTGGCTGGGAAGGCAGGCCGCTTTTTCTGGCCCCGATCCGACAATCCGAAATCGCCGATGTCGAAGCTGTCCTATGCCTTCCAGTTCGATGCCGGGCGTTACGCCCGCTTCCTGCGCGGCATGGCGGAAGCTGCGGGCGCACGCCGGGTGGAAGGGCGAATTGTCGACACGGCCCTGCACGGGGAGACCGGGTTCGTCCGTCACGTGGAGCTGGAGGATGGCACCACGATCGAAGGAGAGCTCTTCATCGATTGCTCCGGCTTTCGTTCGCTGTTGCTCGGCCAGGCGCTGGGGGTTCCCTTTACCGACTGGACGAAATGGCTGCCCTGCGACAGCGCGGTCGCGATCCCTTGCGAACTGGGCGGGCGGAACGAACCGTTGACCAGGGCCACTGCCCGCACCGCCGGCTGGCAATGGCGCATCCCGCTACAGCACCGCCTCGGCAACGGCCATGTCTTTTCCTCCGCCCATATCGAGCGCGATGCAGCGACCGAGATGCTACTGGCCAATCTCGACGGCAAACCACTGGCCGATCCGAACCAGCTGCGCTTCACCGCCGGACACCGTGACCGGTTCTGGAAGAAGAACGTCGTCGCTCTGGGCCTCGCGGCAGGCTTCCTCGAACCGCTGGAATCGACCTCCATCCACCTGGTCCAGTCGAGCATAGCGCGGCTGATGGCGCTCTTTCCCGATACCGGGTTCGGCCAGGTCGAAATTGATCGGTTCAACAGCGAAACCTTGCGCGAATACAGCGATATCCGCGACTTCCTGGTCCTTCACTACCGCGCCAGCGAGCGGGACGATTCCGAATTCTGGCGCTATTGCCGCAATCTGGACGCGCCGGGCGGCCTGGCGGAGAAGATCGAGATGTTCCGCAGTTCCGGGCGTATCTTCCGCGAGAAGAACGAGCTTTTCACCGAAGCCAGCTGGCTGTCCGTCATGCTGAGCCAGGGGATAGAGCCGGAACGCTACCATCCGGCCGCCTGCATCCTGGACGAAGATGAAACCCGCAACCGGCTGAAGCATATCCGCGAGGTTATTGCGCAGACGGTCGGACAGTTGCCGCTGCAGGAAGATTTCCTGAAGCAGCAGGGCGGCGCCATTCCTGCCGCGGAGAGGATGACGGCATGACATCGCTCCCGCAGCCCCGCCCCATCGGCGAATTCGCTGCGGGCGACATGGATCAGGCATCCTTCGAGGCCATCCGGCAGGGGGTCCGGCCCGCGGTGTTGCGAGGCGCGACCAGCGACTGGCCTGCCGTCGCCGCTGCACGCCGAAGCGACCGGACCATTGCCGACTACCTGATCGAAAGGGCTGCCGACCGCCAGGTCGGCGCAATAGCCGCGGCCCCTGCCGAGAAAGGGCGTTTCTTTTACACCGACGATCTTGCGCGCCTGAATTTCGTCAAGGGCTCGGGTGCCCTCGGCGTTTTCATGGAGGACCTGCTGCGGGCGGCCGATTTGCCCGATCCCCCGGCCATGGCGGTGCAGTCGGAGGAGGTGGGAAGCCTTCTTCCCGCCTTTGCACAGGAGAACCGGCTGGACCTGCTGCCGGGTGTCGCACCGCGTATCTGGATCGGCAACCGCATTCGGGTCGCGCCGCATTACGACGCGAAGGAAAACGTCGCGGTGTGCGTGGCCGGCCGGAGGCGTTTTACGGTTTATCCGCCCGAGCAGATTGCCAATCTCTATCCCGGGCCGTTCGAACTGACCCCGGCCGGTACGCCCGTCAGCATGGTCGATATCGCCGATCCCGACCTGGAAAAACACTCGCGCTATGCCGAGGCGGCAGGCCATGCGGTTTCGGCGGTGCTGGAGCCGGGAGATGCGATCTACATTCCCTATGGCTGGTGGCACGGCGTGGAGTCGCTCGAGGCGGTCAGCATTCTCGTCAATTACTGGTGGGCGCCCGGCGTGCCGGACGGGGTCGCCAGCCCCTATGACGGCCTGCTGCAGGCGCTCCTGTCCTTCAGGCACCTGCCGGCGGACCAGCGGGCGGTGTGGCGCACGATGCTGGATTACTACGTCTTTGAATGCGGCGGCGATCCCGCCGGGCACCTGCCCACGGCTGCGAAAGGCATCCTGGGGCCGGCGTCCCCTGCGCTGTTCGACAGGATGCGAGCGATCCTGCGCGGCGGGGCGGCCTGAACAGCCTGCCCTACCCCGCCGATCCCGGTTTCAGCACCGATACCAGCCAGCGGTCATAGGGGGGCGCGAAATCCAGCGCAGCCTCGCACTCCGCAGCGAAAAGCGCCTTCGCCTGCGCTTCGCCGCTCTCGTCTGCGTGGCGCGCGGATGGCGGCAGGCCGGGCGTGAAGCCCAGCGCCACCAGCAGCGCGAACTGTTCCTGGGCCAGCAACGGACTTTCTTCCCGGAAGGGGATACGCCCGCGCCGCTCGAACTGGTCGATCACCTCCGCCATCCGGCCGGGCAGCGCGCATTCGCCGAAAATCGTACGACCGCGAGCGCTTGCAAAATGCGCGGCAAGGATCTCGTGCACGCCTTCCATCATCAGCACCGAACGGCGATTGTATTCCGCCCGCTCCAGCGGTTCGATCACGCGCCCGGGCAGCATCTCGAGAAGCAGGTCGAGCTGCCGATGCGCGAGATCGAGATGGTAGGGCCCCAGCGGTTCGAAGCGGGAAGCAGCATCGCCCAGCGCGACGACGTTACCGATCCAGGGTTGGACCGCGCGGCCGGGACTGAGAGCGATCGCTGCGGACGCCGGCATGCCCAAGGCGCCCAGCGCATCCTCGCGCGCAGTGCCTTCGCCCGCGCCGAAAACGGTGTAGAGACCGTCGCGCCCCGCGACCTGCGCCGTCCAGCCAGTACGTCCAAGTGTAAGCCTGTCCTCCAGCGCAATGACCGGCGCACCCTTCTGTCCGATATAGACCGTGCGCGTGGGCAGGCTGGCGGACCAGTCGACATTGCGGAAAGCGGGTGACGATGCGAGCAGGGTCGCTGCAGGTCCGCTGCAATCCACGAACAGGTCGGCCTCGATCCGGCCCTGTCCGGCGACAGCGAGCGAGACGATCCCACCATCGCCGTCCGGCTCTACCGCTTCCACGGCGCCCGCGACATACTGGACCTGCAGCTGCTGGGCGTGCCCGACAAGCAGGTCCCGGTAAGCCGCCGGGTTCCAACGCAGAGCGTAGTCGATGCCCGAGATGGGCGTGGCCTCGTCCGGCGGCGGGGGTGCGAACCGGCCGGCATCCGCCAGCACCTCGGCCAGGGATCCCGCCCTCGGCCCACCACCGGTATCGCGCACGCCCCCTCCCCAGTCGCGGGCGAAGGCCGTCTTCAGCGCCGGGTCGAGCACTTCGCCGAAGGACAGCGTTCCATCCGGCGCGCCGTCGCTTCCCCAGCCGGAATAGCGGGTCACCAGGCGGTAACTGCCGCCCGCCTTCAATACGATATCGCGTTCTTCGACACCCAGCCGGTCGTGCAGCTTGTTCGTGAAGGGCAGCGCAGTCGGCGACCAGTCGGAGAAGGAAGCAGGAGAAGGCGGCTGTCCGATGAGCACCACCTGCGTGACCGGGAGGCTCCTGCGCAGGGCGATGGCGGCGAGGACCGCGAGTTGCCCGCCGCCCACGACCGCAATGCGGCGCAAGGGCTCGCGCTGATCGCTCATGCGGCGGCAGCCAGGCGGGCTGCTTCCGACCGAAGATACGCGCGGTGATCGGGCATGCCGGACACCTCATGACGGACGGCCTCGCACAGTCTGTCGGCCGCGCGTGCCAGTTGCTGCGGATCGCCAAACGCTGGCCGTGCGTCGTGGCATTCGGGCAGCAGGCCCTGCCCGACATAGACCGCGATCCAGCTGGCATCGTAGAATAGCCCGTCGGAATATTTCTCTATCCGGCCCGCCCTGCGCCACAATTCCATCTTCCCTGCCAGGCTGTCCGGGACGGTCATCGTGCGCACGTGGTTCCAGAATTCGGAATCGTCGCGGGTCGTCGCATGGTAATGCAGGATCAGGAAATCGCGCACCCGGTCGTATTCCATGTCCACCAGCCGGTTGAACTCGTCCCGGTCGCGCGGATCGATCCGCCCGTCTTCGGGAAACAGTTCGATCAGGTAGGTGATCGCCATCTGCGCGAGGTAGATCGAGGTCGATTCGAGCGGCTCCAGGAACCCGCTTGCCAGGCCGACGCCGATGACGTTGTGGCTCCACGACCGCGACCTGCGACCGGGGCGAAAGCGCAGAATGCGCGGGTCGGCCAACGGCTCGCCCTCTGCGGCATTGCGAATGGCTTCGCACGCCGCGTCCTCCGAAATATGAGCGCTGGAAAACACGTATCCATTGCCCATGCGGTGCTGCAGGGGGATCTGCCAGCGCCATCCGGCAGGCATGGCGGTCGCGGTCGTATACGGGCGAATGTCCTGCGTCTGGTGGGTGCACGGCATCGCCGCCGCGCGGTCGCAGGGCAGCCAGTGCGTCCAGTCCTCCCAGTCCTCCCCCAGTTCCTGTCCCAGCAAGAGGGAACGGAAGCCGGAGCAGTCGATGAAAAGGTCCCCCTCGATGCGCCTGCCATCCTCCAGCGTCAGGGCCGCGATGTCCCCGCTCGCCGCATCGCGCTCTGCCGAGACGACCCGGCCCTCGTGACGCCGGACGCCGATCGATCGCCCGAAATCGCGCATGAACGGTCCGAACAATGTCGCATCGAACTGGTAGGCATAGCCGTAGCTCGACGACAGGCTGTCATCCTGCGCCGGCGGCCTGAATTTGTTGGCCAGCGCAGCGGTGACGGCGAGCGAATAGTCGCCCATCGGCCGGGCGAGGCCGCGGCGCTCCAGTTCCAGCCAGTAATGATGGAAGCCGACGCCGTTCAGCTCTTCCCCGAAGGATCCGAACGGGTGGATGTAGCTTTCGCCGATGCGCCCGAAATCGCGGAAGTCGATGCCCAGCTTGTAGGTCGCATGGGTCGCCTTCATGAACGCTGCCTCGTCGATTCCCAGCTTTTCGACGAAGCCGCGGATATGCGGCAGCGTCGCCTCGCCCACCCCGACGATGCCGATATCCTCGCTCTCGACCAGTTGCACCTCGGCTGTGCGTGGCAACAGCTTGGCGATGCCCGCCGCCGTCATCCAGCCGGCCGTGCCCCCGCCCAGGACGACGACGCGAACCGGCTTGCCCCGGCCGTCACGCCGCGTTTCGCTGCCTGGCTCGCGTCCGCCGCCCGGTTCACCAACGCCCATCTGCGGCACGTCAGCCCCGCATCTCTTCCAGCTCCATCCCCTTCGTTTCGCGGACCATCAGCCAGACGAACACCACCGAGACCGCAGCGCTGACCGCGTAGAAGCCATAGGCGCCGGTCAGTCCGATCGTCGCCAGCATCACGGGGAAGGTCATGGTGATCCCGAAGTTCGAGATCCACTGCGCGAACCCGCTCACTGCAAGACCTGAGCCACGGATCTGGTTGGGGAACATCTCGCCCAGCATGACCCACATCACCGGGCCCCAGCTGAAATTGAAGAAGGCAACGTAAACGTTCGCCGCGACCAGCGCGGCAAGGCCCGCACCGTCCGACAGTTGCAACGTGCCGTCCACCAGCGAACCGCTCATGAATGCGAACGACATGATGGCCAGCGTCACCGCCATGCCGACCGATCCGATCAGCAGCAGCGGCTTGCGCCCGATCCTGTCGATCAGCGCAATCGCTGCAAGACAGGAACCGATCGAGATGGTGCCGCTGAGAACATTGATCTTCAGCGCGTCGGATTCGCTGAAACCTACCGCCTGCCACAGCACAGCACCGTAATAGAACACGACGTTGATGCCGACGAGCTGCTGGAACACGGCGAGGCCGATGCCGACCCACACGATCGTCCGAACCTTGCCGCTCGAACGGTCGATCAGGTCGGACAGGCGCGGCGCATGGTCGTTGGAGACCGATCGTTCGATCTCGCCCACCTTTCGCTGCGACGTCCCCGAGCCGAACAGGCGGTCGAGGACACCGCGCGCGGCATCTGTACGTCCGCGGGTCACCAGATAACGCGGGCTTTCCGGAATGAAGAACAGGGCCACCAGGAAAATCGTCGCCGGGACCAGCTCGATCCAGAACATCCATCGCCAGGCCTCGAAGCCGAGCCAGAACTCGGCGGTCGACGAACCGGCATATTCCGCCAGCAGGTAGTTGGACAGGAACGCCGCCGTCAGGCCGACGATGATCATGACCTGCTGGATACTGGACAGCCGGCCCCGCATGTCGGCAGGCGTGACTTCGCTGATATAGGCCGGGGCCAGCACGCTGGCGGCGCCGACGGCGAAACCGCCGATGATGCGATAGACGACGAACTCCAGGGAAGAGCCCGCAATTCCCGAGCCATAGGCGCTGACGATGAAGAAGGCGGCTGCCAGCATCAGGGTCCGCTTGCGCCCCAGCGTGTCTGACAGTCGGCCCGCGACGAACGCACCGACCGCACAGCCCAGCAGCATGGACGCCACGTTGAAACCGGTCCCCACGTCATCCGAATCGAAAGCGATCCTGAGGCCGTCTACCGTGCCGTTGATGACCCCGCTGTCGAAGCCGAAAAGAAAGCCCCCCAGTGTGGCGACCGCGACAATGGCCGTGATCAGGCCGAGATTCGCACCGTTACGCGCTGTATCCACGATTTCCCTCCCATATGCCGGGCTGTTGCAACCCCGGTCATTTATGTTAGCGCTACCTTTCACCGAATTTCACGCGGTTGCAAGCCGCGTTTTTCGAAAGAACACACCTTACCAGGGAAGGGATACCGCAATGCTGACCGGCAAGAATCTCGTGGCAGGCGACTGGCGCGAGGGAACGAACACCTTCAAGGCTGTCAAAGCCGGAAGCGGGGAGGAATTGGAACCACCCTTCATGGAAGCGTCGCCCGGAGACGTAGCCGATGCCTGCGAGGCGGCGGCCGGTGCCCAGCCCGTCTTCGCCAATCTGTCGCTCGACATGCGCGCCAGGTTCCTGCGCCTCGCTGCGGACAAGATCGACGCGTTGGGCGATACGCTGACCCGGCGCGCCATGGCCGAAAGCGGCCTGCCCGAGGCCCGCCTCAACGGCGAACGCGGGCGTACGGTGGGCCAGCTTCGCCTGTTCGCAGACGAGATCGAGGACGGTGCGTGGCAGGGCCTCAGAATCGATCACTCCGATGCGGACCGAACGCCGCCAAAGCCCGACCTCCGTATGCGCAAGATCCCGCTAGGCCCGGTGGCGGTCTTTGGTGCCAGCAATTTCCCGCTCGCCTTCTCCGTGGCAGGCGGCGATACCGCGTCGGCCTTCGCGGCCGGTTGCTGCGTGGTCGTGAAAGGGCACCCCGCCCACCCCGGCACGTCGGAGCTGGTCGTCGGGGCCATTGCCGAGGCACTTGACGAATGCGGCCTGCCCCAGGGCGTGGTCTCGCTCCTGAACGGCACGGACTATGCCTTGGGCGAAACGCTGGTGAAGGACCCGCGCATCGCCGCCGTGGGCTTCACCGGGTCCCGTGCGGGCGGGCTTGCCCTGATGCAGCATGCGGCCAGCCGCGACGTCCCCATCCCGGTCTATGCCGAGATGAGCAGCGTCAATCCCGTCGTTCTGATGCCGGGCCGCATGGCGGATGCCGCCAGCGATCTGGCCGCCGCCTATGTGGGGTCGCTGTCGATGGGGGCCGGGCAATTCTGCACCAATCCCGGAATTGTCCTGGCACTGGACGATGATGCTACGCGCTCCTTCCTCCAAACCGCGCGCGCGGCCCTTGAAAGCGTACCCGCCCAGACCATGCTGACCGCCGGGATCCTGGAAACCTACCGGAGCGGGATCGACACGCTGGCCAAGCAGGAGGGCGCCGAACTTGTCGGTGTAGGGGCCGAAGGGGCAGGTCCGTGCGGACAGGCCTATGTCTACACCGTCTCGGGCCGGCATTTCCGCAGCAACCGCGCATTCGAACAGGAGGTCTTCGGGCCGAGTTCGATCATCGTGCGATGCGCGGACGTGGACGAAGTCGCCGCCATCCTGCAGGGCATGGAGGGCCAATTGACCGCCACGCTCCACATGGCGGAAAGCGATCACGAAGCTGCTGCAAGGCTGGTCCCGATCCTGGAGCAGCGCGCAGGCCGCATCATCGCCAATGCCTGGCCAACGGGCGTCGATGTGACCCATGCCATGGTGCATGGCGGCCCCTTCCCGGCAACTTCCGATGGTCGGAGCACGTCCGTCGGAACGCTGGCAATAGACCGCTTCCTGCGACCGGTCTCCTATCAGGACGTGCCCGAGGCGTTGCTGCCCGGTGCGCTAAGGGATGATCGGACCGGAAATCTGGTGCGGGTCGACGGCAGATGGCGCCTGCCCTGATGCCTTTGCGGGGACGGGGCGGGGCCGATGCAAGGACGGCTGTGCAGCCAAACCGTGCCGCATGACACGCCCGCCCCAACCCGGCCCGCCCCAACCGCAGGTAACAATCCATGCGATCGGCCAGGAACGAGAGCCTCTCGCCGTGCTGGACCGGTTCAGCGGGTCGCCGGATGCTTTTCTGGAAATCGGGCGCCGTTCGCATTTTCAGGCCGCGGGGGCGTTCTATCCCGGCCTGCGCGCGCCGGCCCGGCCCGATCTCGTCGATCGCCGACGCGACCTGGTGGCAAGGGTCCTCGAGGAGGTATTCGGCCTGCGCCAGCCGGTCGTGCTCGAAATGCTCGCCTATGCTCTGGTAACGACCCCTCCCGGCGATCTAGCGCCGCTGCAGGCCATCCCGCATTATGATGCCGCCAGCGAAGGTGTCGTGGCCGGCATGTTCTACATGATGGGGCCGGAAACCGGGGGTACTGCCTTTTACCGCCATAGGCTCACTGGGTACGAGACCATTACTGCCGCGCGCGAGCAGGCCTATCGCGCCGCCATGGCCGAAGACGGGCGCGCGTTCGGCAGCCCTCCCCGCGCCTATCATTACGGCGACACCCCCCGTTACGAGATGATTTACGAGGTTGAGGCGCGCCCGGACCGGTTGGTCCTCTACCGCGCGAAGCTGCTGCATTCAGGAGTCATCCCGGACCCCTCGCTCCTTTCGCCTGATCCAGCCGAGGGCAGGATGACGATGAATATGTTCTTCCGGGGCAGATGACCCGGAGAAAAGCGCCACTGTCCGAAGCCTAGGGGTGGGCTTCAAGAGCCCATATTACATCGCGCGCAGCTTTATCGCAGGAAGCCCGCATTGCCGTGTTGACCAACCCCTCCCCCTGAGCTAACTGCCCGCGCCTACCCCGGCGAAACCGCACAGGATGACGGATTCGCCAGGCGAGTGCCCAGATGGCGGAATTGGTAGACGCGCATGCTTCAGGTGCATGTATCCGAGAGGGTGTGGAGGTTCGAGTCCTCTTCTGGGCACCATTTGTTCTCATCAGAACGTTCCAAAACATTGCAGAAATGGCGGAATTCTGCCATTCTTGACCTCTAGCGCAGAAAGCGAGGTCTTGTTTTGTTCCGCTTTGTTCCAACGCCTGTGGGGGCCTCGACTGGGGGCTCCATGCCCAAAGGCCCCCAATCGCACGAAAGTGAGGCCCCCAAATGAGCCTCAATGTGCAGGAAATCAAAGGCTTCCGGGCTGCCGACAAGTCGTACAAGAAATACGACTCGCGGGGCCTATTGCTGCTGGTGAAGCCGAATGGCTCGAAGCTCTGGTATTTCAAGTACCGCTTCGGCGGGAAGGAAAAGAAGCTGCCCATCGGCGCGTTCCCAGAGGTCAGCTTGTCGCAAGCTCGCCAGCTTCGCGACCGGGCGCGGCTCAAGGTTTCCGATGGCATCGATCCGATGCTTGAGCGGAAGCGCAAGAAGGCCAGGATCAAGCTAGGTGCGGAGAACACCTTCGAGGTCATCGCCAACAAGTACATCGACGAGAAGATGGTGCCTGAAGGCAGGGCGGAAGCCACGCTGCGCAAGGCGCGCTGGTTCCTCGACCTGCTCAAACCCGCAATCGGCAATATGCCGATCAACGACGTCGATCCGCAGCTGATGCTGGCGGCGCTCAAGAAACTCGAAGCCAAAGGCAATCTCGAAACTGCGAAGAAATGCCGATCCTTCGCAAGTCGAGTGTTTCGGTATGGCGCTGCGCTTGGCCAGTGCCAAACCGATCCAACATCGATCCTGCAGGGTGCATTGGTCACGCCCAAAGCACGGCACTACGCGGCGATCCTCGAACCCGAGAAGTTGGGCGGGCTCCTTCGCGCGATCGATGACTTCGAATGCTATCCGGCCACGAAATTCGCGTTGAAGATCGCACCACATGTCTTTGTGCGGCCTGGTGAGCTTCGACACGGCGAGTGGAACGAGATCGATTGGGACAAGGCCACCTGGACAATTCCGGAAGGCAAGATGAAGGCGCGCCGGACCCATGTGGTGCCTCTATCTCGGCAGGTGTTGGGACTGCTTCGAGAGCTAAGATCGATTACCGGCAACAAGGGCTACATTTTTCCTGCATTTCACACAAGCCAGCGTCCCATGAGCGAGAACACGATCAATGCAGCATTTCGTCGCATGGGCTTCACCAAGGACGAAGTGACGGCTCATGGCCTTCGTTCAACGGCCTCGACAATGCTCAATGAAAGCGGTCTCTGGCATCCCGACGCCATCGAACGTGCTCTGGCCCACGGCGACAGCAACGCCATTCGCGGGGTCTATAATCGCGGGAACTACTGGGATGAGCGCGTTAAGATGGCTCAGTGGTGGAGCGACTATCTTGATGGGTTGCGGGCGGGCTGATCGGAGAAGGCGGCTAGCTTTGACTCCGGCGGCTCTCGCGCTACCCGCAGATCTAGCTAATGACCCCGAACGGTAGCAAACTTCGCTGTCTAATCGGTCAAGAAGCGTTTCGCGCCCGTTCGGGATCATTTATTGACTTTTCGGGCATGGAATGCCACTTTGCTCCCGAAAGGGAACAACTATGAAGCCGGTGACCGATAGCCAGCGCCTCTTGAAGGCGCTCAATGAACAGGATCAGGCATTTCGGAAGCTCGCCACGAATCCGGCCTTCGATTCCGTCAACAAAATCAATCGTGCGATAAACGACCTGGTCGAGGGGCCGGGTGCCACGGCACGCAAACTTTCCGAACAGCTACGCACCCCGCAGTATCAGCGGGCGATCGATATCGCTCGGCAGCTGTCGGAAGCTTCCTCCGGCATTTCTGTTCCGAAGTTGCCCGCGCCGCGAATTGAAGCACCGCGTACTCCCCCTCCTGGCGAGCGTGTAAGATCAGTTGCCGAACTGGGCGCGCTGGTCCGCCGCGCGCGCAAAGCTATGAAGATGAACCAGTCTGAATTTGCCGCTCATGCTGGCGTCGGACGAAGGTTCGTTTCCGAACTCGAAGGCGGGAAAGCCAGCCTCGAATTCGACCGCGTGATGGCCTGTGCCCAGGCAGCCGGCATCGATCTCACCGCCAGATTGCGCAACCGCTGATGCTCATTCTGCAAGTCTGGCTTGAAGCATCAACGGAGCCGGTCGGTTACCTTGTCAAAGGTGACGAAGGTGATCTGTCATTCACTTACAATGCCCAATGGCTGGCAAATCCGAGCGGTCACGCATTATCGCTCTCGTTGCCATTGGACGAAGAGCCGTTCGGCGACGTTCCTGTCCGCGCGTGGTTCGGAAACCTGCTCCACGAAAACGACCAGCTTGAAGCAACCATGGCGCGCTATGGAATCGAGCGCAGCGACATCGCTGGGCTGCTCGAACATCTGGGAGCGGATTGCCCGGGCGCTGTCAGCGTGCTCGGTCTTGATCAGCCACCGGTAAAACGCCCTGGAACGCTGAGCGAAGACTATGATCCGCTCGACGAGGGCATGTTGCGCGAAATTGTCGAGCGCCTAGCCACAGGCAAACCCCTGCCAGATGAGATGCGCGACCCCTCGCCAGTCGCTGGTGTTCGCCGGAAGGTATCACTCGCCGCCTTGCCGGACGGACGCTTCGCGCTTCCCAAGCATGGGTCGGGCGCACCCACGACCCACATTCTGAAGCTGCCGGACCGCCAGAATCCTAAGGAAGCGCGTGAAGAAGCCTTCCTGACCGATCTGGCGGCAAAGTGTGGCTTCTCAGTCGGCACATGCGTGGCCGACCAGATTGGCGGACATGAAATCCTGCTCATCAACCGGTTCGATCGGCTGATCGACGACGACAAGGTCTATCGCTTGCATGTCGAAGACTTTGCCCAGGCAAGCGGCCTTCCCTCCGATCTCAAGTATGAGCGACGCGGAGAGGCGGGGCGTCGGTTCGACGCGGCAACAATCGGAAGAATACTCGCCGCAACGGATCAGCCCGCTCTCGCTCGCAACACATTCCTGAGAATGACGCTGTTCAACCTGCTGCTTGGTAACAACGACAACCATGCCAAGAACAACGGCCTGATCCTGGCCTCCGGGGGCACAGTGCAACTCGCTCCGTTCTATGATCTTACGCCGGTGCTGACAGGCGGCGACTATACAGATGAGCTGGCATTCAACGTGGGAGCCGCCAATCGCTTTGACGACATAACTGCGGACGATCTGATTGCCTTTTGCGCTGCTATCGGGATTCCGGAATCGGGTGCGAAAGCCTTGCTAAGGTCGGCAGCGGGCGAACTGATCGACCAGCTTGAGGAGCTGTCGGCGAGTTTCCCGCGTGAGATGTCCGCACTCGACCGCTTGTTCGGACATACAGCTGCGCACCTAAATGATATACTCGACCTGGATCGTAACCTGCGCGAACGGGACGCGCATGTAACGGGCGGTGGCGGTTGGGCTCTCAGCTGAAACGAAGGCCGGGCGCTAAGCGCCCGGTTCCTTCTTCTCGTCGTCCAGCGGCGTGCGCAGGACGATCCGGCCATTGATCGGCACCACTTCCAGTTGAAGCGAAAGCCCCTTGCGGTCGCGGTGGAACCACGCGGCGCCGATGCGAGTCCAGAAGCCCTTGTCGCCCTTGTTGGCGACATGCCAGGCGAGAAAGTCCGGCGGATTGGTTTCCTGCGCGGGTGCGGTATTGCTGCGTGCCATGATGATTTCCTTTCGTGTCTGGTGGCTCGTTGCACCAAACAGGAAGGCCGCACGGCCAAGGACAGGTTTCATGTCCAACACGGGTTCCCCCGGCAAAGGCCGGGGGAACCGGCGCGGGCAGGGCATTGAAGGCTGACCGAGTGCGGCCAGTGAAGGTGCTGAAGAACGAAGCCGCCCGATCGAACGGAATGGAAACACATGGCAAACCGCCAGACTTGCGCGCTGGATCACTCTCGCTCAAACCTTCGCCATGGCAGTCGAGAGCAGTTCACGGAAACGCTGGAGCGAAGAGGAGACGGTGCTCGCGCTGTATCTCTACTTCCAGCTGCCGTTCGGAAAGCTGCACTCGGGCAATCCAGAAATCCAGGAGCTTGCCGCTGCGCTCGGGCGCACGAGCAGCTCGGTCGCGATGAAGCTGTGCAACTTCGCCAGCCTCGACCCCAAGATCACCGATAGCGGACGGAAAGGTCTGGATGGTGCGTCCAAGCTGGATCGCGCAACCTATTCCGAGTTTGGGCAAGATTGGACCGGTCTCGTGTCGCGGGCCGAAGACCTATGGACTGCCCAGGTAGGGCAATTTGAACCGTCGTCCGCGCCATCGCGCCTGAACGAGAAGCGCAGCGAATTCCGGTTCGAACCATATCAAGGCGAGTCCACGACACAGGCGCTCGTCAGTCAGCGTGTCGGCCAGGACTTCTTCCGCCGCGCGGTGCTCGCCAATTACGAAGAGACCTGCTGTATCACAGGCATCGCCGATCCCCGCCTGCTCACCGCAAGCCACATCAAACCGTGGGGCAAGGACAGCGAGAACCGCCACAATCCGGCCAATGGCCTGCTACTCTCAGCGACCCTAGACCGCGCATTCGATCGGGGGCTGATCACGGTTGATCGCCAACGCCGCATTCGCGTCTCGCGGCAATTGCGCGAAAGCCATAGCCGCGAGACGCGCGACTATTTCCAGCAATTCGAGAACGCAACGTTGCGGTCAGCAATCCGGTTCGATCCTGAACCGGCCTTTCTCGATTGGCACAACGAACACTGCTTCGTCGATCAACGCGCCGCCTGACGTGTCAGGCGGCGCGCGGATTGCCTCCCCTCAATATTCGCTGGCCAGCATGATGGTGAGCACCCTCAGCGTAACCGCAGGATTGGCGGGGTCTTCGCTGCCGAACTGCAAGTCGCGGTCGTAGGCATCGATCTTCCAGAACACGGTTTCAGCAGGCCGCACAGGTCGCGTGGTCGTCCATACGCCATCGCCGTCCAGATAGATCGCCCCGAAATCGCGCTCGCCATAGGGATCATTGTCCGGCGTGAAGGCATCGAAGGTCTCAATCAGTTCCCGCACCCGCGACTGATCTTCCTCGGACAAGGCACGGAATCCCTCGGTCACCACGGCAACACAGGCAAGCCCCATCGCCTGCCGCGCCCGGTCATTGAGCCGTGCTATCTGCTCGCTGCGGGAAAGGGTGCGAGCACTCATTGCACCGCCCTCCCGCCGCATTCGCAGATGTGAACCAGCTCGCCGAAATCCTCGCGCTCGCCTAGTTCCTCTGCCAGTTGCCACACTGTCACCAGCGGCAAGCCGTTTTCGTTGGCCAGCATCCGCAACCAGTCCTCGCGGCACTCGGCTCCGCAAGCGCGGTAGTTCAAGATCAGATCACCCATTTTCTGCCCTCCTTCGGCTGAATGCCGCATCCGACACGCGGCATGCGGCCTGCCTTCCGGCGAGGATGGGAGGGGGAGGGAAAACCGGAATCGATGCCCTGGCGCGGGCCAGCGGGCACAGCCCGCCACACGGGGGCGTCTATTTCCGGTTTCGGGAACGAGAGGGCAAAGCCCTTGGTGTTCCCGCAAAGGATCGTCCCGCGATCCACACAAGATCGGCACCCTTGCAACGGCGCGAAGCCGTCGGAGGTCCTGCGCGCGCGATCAGTGCGCTAGCGGGCCTCCGGCAATGAGAGAGGCAAGAGTGCCTGCGGGTTAGTTCAGAAATGCCGCGCCCTCAGGAGCGCAGAATGCGCGGGACAGAGCGCGTCCACCAGGAATTCCCGCTCCGCTTCCAAATGCTCCTGATCGTCACCCGGATGGGCCGGGACTACAGGCCCGGTCCGCGACAGCGGATAGAGCAGGTTGCCCGGCAGGGTAGCTCGATATCACCGCTTGAATTTTGTAATGATGTCATTAGCCTTTTAGGCTTTTCGGGGTCGTATTTGGTGGCGAATTGCGAATCTATCGGGGGCACTGCCGCCAAGCCCTTCCTAAAATGGGCGGGGGGTAAGCGCTGGTTGGTCGAACGCCATTCGGATGCATTACCCAGATTTAATGGTCGTTACATCGAGCCATTCCTTGGTGGGGGTTCGGTCTTTTTCCATCTTTCCCCACAGTCGGCGCTAATCTCGGATTCAAACGCTCGCCTCATCGAGTGCTACAAACAAGTCAGGGACAATCATCGAGAGGTTGTTCGACTTCTTGAAGAACATCAAAAATTGCATAGTGAATCCCACTACTATGATGTCAGGGCGACGATTTATGATTGCGAGGCCGCAAAGGCCGCCCAATTTCTTTATCTGAACCGGACCTGCTTTAACGGCCTGTACAGAGTCAACATGAACGGGTTTTTTAACGTACCAATCGGCACTAAAAGCAAGGTCATAGATGAATGTGAGAGTTTTTCAGAGATATCTGAAGCACTTTCAAACGCGGAAATACGGCATTGTGATTTTGAGGAAACCATTGACCGAGCAATCTCTGGGGACTTTGTATTTGTGGACCCCCCGTACACAGTGAAACACAACCTCAACGGTTTCTTAAAATATAACGAAAAGATATTCAGCTGGGATGATCAGGTCAGGCTTAGGGATGCAGTCGTGAGGGCGTCAAAACGAGGCGCGAAAGTCCTGATTACAAATGCGGCTCATACTTCCGTGGTTGAGTTATATGAGGGCGTCGGTGAGCTACGATTCGTGAAACGTTCGAGTGTACTCGCGGGTAAGAGCTCTGCGCGCGGCAGCATCGAAGAGCTTCTTGTGGCGGTGGGGTAAGGCCAAGGCAGCATGAAGAACTTCGGGTTGGCCATTGTGGAAGCGCTGATTACGCTGGCGATTACCCAGATACCCTTCTGGGTGATGATGGTGATGCACGCCTTGGGCGACAAAGAGGCGTCCTTCGGATCGTCTCTGTCAGCAGTGCTGAGAACCTTCTCTCCTGGTGATGCGTTGGTCTATTCAGCTGGGATCCTTGCCTCCTCTACCGCCTACGCAATTATGAAGATCGGAAACTTCAAGCGGCGACCATACCTCATGTTGCTGCTTATCCTGCTTCCATTCATTGCCGTGATGTTCGCGATGCCGTTGTTCATTCAAGATTCGAACGGTGCGATCGAAAATCTCACATTTGCAAATAGTTATGTGATCGGAGTCTTGCTGTTTTCTGCGGCTCTTTGGCTCCATGCCCTCTATCAATCGCGTGCGTTTTTCGAAGTTAGCGGGCCGAGCAGCGCGGGTTCAGACAAGATAATCGAAGAGCTGGGAGGCTAGTCCGGTATGGAAAATAGAACCGAGATATCCTTCCGAGCAATTCCGGTTGAACAACCTATAGGAACGTTTTTTGTCGGGGTGATGAGCGCTCGCGATTTGGTGGAAATTTCTGTGGCCGATGTTCGGCGGCTCCATAATACCGAGTTCGATGAGTACATTGGCATTCAGAGGCGGCTCGATCCCGGAAGATCAAAGGATTTGCGGAAGTATGTAACGTCGTACGATGCGACGTTTCCGACAGGGGTCATCCTGGCCGTGCGAGAGGAGAATGCCGAATGGGACGAAGAGACCGGTAAGTTAACCCTGAAAGCTACCGATGATGTGCCACTGATTGAGGTCGCCAGTATCCTTGATGGTCAGCATCGCGTTGATGGTTTGACCGCCCGGCGCAACGGAGGGTTCGAAGTACCTGTCTCGGTCTTCGTCGGCGCTGACGTAGCAACTCAGGCGAATATTTTTGCTACCGTCAATCTGGCGCAGACTAAGGTGAACCGGAGCCTTGTGTATGATCTTCTTGATTATGAGAAGAAGCGTAGCCCGCAGAAGTCTGCTCATCACATCGCTGTTGCGCTAGACAAACTCAGCGACAGTCCCTTCCATGAGAGGATCAAGCGACTGGGTAGTGCGACCCCAGAGCGTAGGAATGAGACCGTGACGCAAGCTGCAGTAGTTGAATCACTTCTTGGCCTGATTTCCTCTGATCCGATGTCCGATCGCAATTCCTTCCTAAGAGCCTTGTTGCCGGAAAACCCGTCCGATGAGGAGCATAAGAAACACCCCTTCCGCCAAATGTTTCTCGATGAGAAGGAAACGGATATCACGCGGATTGTTCTTAATTTATTCAAAGCTGTCGAGAATCGTTGGCCTGAATCCTGGAACGACTTGGAAAGAAAGGGAAACGTCCTTCCCAAAACGAACGGGCTTAAGGCACTGATGCGGTTTTTAAAGCCGCTGTATCTGCTTTTGGCCGGAGAAAATCGGCACTTCGTACCCGAAGTAGAGGATTTTCAAGCGTTTATTGATAAGGTTGAACTTGAGGATAGTGACTTCAACATAACCACTTTCCCGCCAGGCACGTCAGGCGAGTCGAAGCTCTACAAGATGCTCATGGCTACCATCGAAGATGCCGAAGCCTCCAGCGGCTCACTCATCTAACGCTGAATCAACCGGCATACCCAGTGTGCCGATCACTCCATACCGGCACCCAATGCCTTTGCCTCTCCGACCTCGGGAGTACTCGCGGTCATAGCCGTCTGCTTCTCGCCCGATTAGAGAACATCCGGCCCATTGCTGCGGTCGCGAATTCCCGTGATCCGCCCCGAATTGACCGCGCGTTCTTGCCTGTTGACGTAGAACTGGATGTCGTTGCTCTTCATGCCGCGCGCGAGCATCGCTTTGATTGGGCCGATCTCTTCATCAGTGATGCTGCGCTTGGGCAAAGTCGCTTCTTTCAGCTTGTCATACTCTGCCGAATGCGGCCTCAACCTCTCGTGACATCCAGCACTTTTTCTATTCGTTCGCGAAGGCGCTCGCGGCGCTCGATGTGGAAGGCCTCAAATCCATCAAGTGTTTTGGGAACGTCGCCTAGATCGTGCATCGCACAATAATGCGTTCGGTCTCCAGCGTTGGGATAATGCGCAGCAAGCCACTTGGCCGGCAAAGCATCGCGCTTTTCGGTGTTTGCGGTACCTTCGAGTAGTTGCAAATTCGGCAGCTCATTTGCCATCCGTGCAAGCTCCTCAATCCTGTCTTCGGCAACCCCAGCTTTCCGCAGCTTGGCGGTGGTGAAGCGCGAGATCGGGAACACGTGGTCCATATGGAACTGGTTGCGGAGATTGACGAAGGGGAACAGCATCGAAAGCAAGGCGAACATCCGCTTGTCGCCATATTGCAGGGAAAGCATATCTTCGACCTCTGCAGACGAGAACGTGAGCGACTTGCCGCGCGCATCCATGACTTTTTCGAGTTCCTGCGCAGGGAAGGCCTCGCCACCCTTTTGCTGGATCACCTCGCGTAGCGCAGTCAGCAGCGTATCAAGGCCGCTGCCCCAAATTCCCGATGCCTTTAGCAGCGACCGGATCAGCCAAGAATGGATAATTTCCCGGTCGGCAGAGAACTGGTTGCTGACACTATAATTCGCGGGTGCCTTGCGATGGTAAAGGTAATAGGCGATCGGCAGCAGCGCGCTGTCCGCGCGCAGTGTCTGGCCGTTGAGCCCAAAGCTTGCAGCCAGCTCCACGGTCCGGACCAAGGCAGCACGGATTTGCGGCCAGTTGGATTCCAGCTTTTCCATGTTTGCCTGAGTGAAGTTTTCGACTTTAAAACCGACGCTCGCGATGTCCGAGAGCATTAGGCCAGCCTTCAAAACGAAATCTTGGCTTAGAGTGAATCCAGTTCCGATTCGGTTGATCTCATCAACCAAGCTGTGGATCTCTGAGCGGGCGTCTACCTTCTTCCATTGTGCGACGGCGATGCTGAGCAACAGGTCAGAATAGGACAGGACCGTGCCACCGGAATTAAGGCGGATAAAGATGTTGAGCACCCGCTCAACATCCTGCGCTTCCTCCTCATAATAGTACATCAGCTGGTTGGTCTTCACGACGTGGTAGAGCTTTGTCACCATCCGGAAGGCCGACTTGAACTGCTCGCCCGAAAGCCCAGCATCGACCAACCAGTCGTTGAGGTCGGTCACATCGTTGACCGCCATTATGTCGGGCACATTATACCAAAACGCTTCTTCGCTGCGCTCGACTTGAGCGTCGTCGAGAAAACGGAAATCATAAACGATCCCGTCCTCGTCGGGCTCCAGCGAAGCAAGCAGGTTGAGTCGGAGCGTCTTCTTTGGGAAGGCGTCTGGGTTGGTCCACCACTTGCTCGGCAGCTTCATCGCCATGGAGCCTCGCAGCCCAATGTTGAGCGCTGTCAGGCGCTGCTGACCGTCGAGTACGGCGGTGACAGTCTGATCGTGCAATGTCGGCAGTTCAGGGCAATGTGCTGCGTCGCGCTGATGGTAGTGCAGCACGAAATCGTAGAACTTGAAGTTTCCGCTGGTCTCCGGCTTCACCGTCCAGAAAAGGAACGTTCCGAATGGGTAGCCTTGCATAAGGCTGTCGAACAGTCGTTCGATCTGCTCGGGCTTCCACACAAACTCTCGCTGGATTGCGGGAAGCACGTAGGACTTGCGCTGAATTTTATCGAGCGCTGCGGCAATTGTGCCCCCTGGTTTGTACATCGATGCCCTTTCAAAAGCGGGATTGTCTGGCAAACCCCAAGTGCCCGATAGAACTTCGACGTTTCCAGGGAGGATTCGTCAAGGGGTAAAGCACCAAATTCAACGACATGCGTCCACAAGGATTGTGCCAAGCCAACGGGTTCTAGGCACCGATTCTTTGCGAAGCGGACTTTGCGCGGCCCGCTCTCTGTCCTATCACCTTGTACAAATCATGACCGCGATATCGAAAAACCTTAAGTCATTCTCTTCTCGGCGGATTGCTGCTGGGCTTTCGCTTGTTGATGTATCGAAGGAATTCGGGGTCTCATTGGTTGAGGTGCACGAATGGGAAAGTGGCGCGACGGCACCGCCTTCTAACGTGACGCGGTCGCTCGAACTTCTCGCGGACTTTGCCCAGCCAAGCAACCCGCCCGCGCCCAAACCGCGAGCGTTGCCTCTGCCGCTACCCGCTCCCATCGAGCAACCCGCTGCCAGCCTCATTAAGTCGAAACAGCGCGTCGCTGACCATGGTGAAGTTTTCACGCCACCCTGGCTGGTCGAAAAGATGCTCGATCTAGTCAAGGGCGAAACCGAGCGCATCGATTCTCGTTTTCTCGAACCGGCTTGCGGTAGCGGCAATTTCCTTGTGCCGATCCTCCAACGGAAGCTCGCAGCGGTTGAACTGAAATACGGCAAGTCGGCGTTTGAAAGGCGGCAATATGCTCTCGTCGCCCTGACATCCTGCTACGGTATTGAACTGCTAGCGGACAATATCGCGGAATGCCGTGCCAACATGCTGGAGGTGTTCGCAGCCTATCTCGATCTGGACGAGGACGACGATCTCTATCGCGCAGGTTCTGAAGTGCTGTCCGTGAACTTGATCCACGGTGATGCCAGATCGATGCGGGGAGATAACGGTGATCCGATCGTCATTGTCGAATGGGGTTACCTTGGGAAAGGCAAATTTCAGCGCCGTGATTTTCGCCTCGATGCACTGACCGAAGCGGCCAAGGCCAAAGCTGAATTGCCGCTATTTCGCGATCCCGGCGATCATCCGATTTTCAAGGCATTGGGGTTCTATCCACCAATGAGCGTGGCAGAGCTTGCCGCGCGTGACCGCGGACGCTCCGAATGAATGAACACACGCCTCTTTCGCTTCGCAAGCGCAATCCGGATGTCCTGACCTGCATCGCCAACCTATCGAACGATGAGGTTTTCACGCCACCCGAGTTCGCCAACCGGATGCTCGATACGTTGGCCGAGGGTTGGGCAGCGAGCAATGGTGGCGCAAACATCTGGGCGGACAGCACCGTTCGTTTTCTCGATCCATGCACGAAAACGGGCGTATTTTTGCGTGAAATCACCTTGCGGCTGATCAAAGGTCTCGAAGCCGAGATCCCCGACTTGCAGACCCGTGTCGATCACATTCTGACCAAGCAAGTCTTCGGTATCGCCATCACCCAACTTACCGCCCTCCTAGCGAGACGCAGCCTCTACTGCTCAAAAAATGCGAAGGGTGAGCATTCAGTCGCGAGTGGGTTCGAAAGCGGCGATGGGAATGTGTGGTTCGAACGTACGGAACATAAATGGAAGAATGGGAGGTGCTCATTTTGTGGCGCGCCCATGGCCATGTTTGATCGGGCATTAGGTTTCGAAAACCATGCGTATTCGTTCATTCACGCTGACGACATTCAGGCCCGCCTCGGTGAACTATTTGGAAACGAAATGCACTTTGACGTAATTATCGGGAACCCCCCTTATCAATTGGCGAGTGACGGCGGCACACGCGATGTGCCAATCTACCAGCACTTCGTTGAGCAGGCGAAGAAGCTGGAGCCGCGTTTTCTGACGATGGTTATTCCTTCGCGTTGGATGGCCTCCGGCCTTGGTTTGAACGATTTTCGGCGAGCAATGCTCGCTGATCGGCATATCAAAGAGTTGGTCGATTATCCGAACGCAGCCGACATTTTCCCATCTGTGGGTATCAATGGTGGGGCGTGCTATTTCCTCTGGGACGGGGCACATGACGGCCCTTGCGCGGTGTCGACTATTCATGGCGGTGAAATCAATGGTCCGACCGACAGAAATCTCGATGAGTTTGACGTCTTGGTCCGTGACAGTCGGTCGCTTGAGATACTTCGAAAGGTTCTCGCGTGGAATGAGCCATCGGTTAACACGATACTTGCTCGCGATAAGGAATTTGGCTGGACGTCAAATTTCGACGGTTTCCATCAGAAAGAGCGCAAAGGCGATGTCCCGCTATACTATATTCGGTCTGTCAAACGCTCGGTTGGCTACATTGCAAGAGATGAAGTTACAAAGAGCGTAAGTCTTATCGACACGTGGAAGGTGCTTGTGCCGGCGGTTGGTTCTGGCCGAGAGCGCGAACGCAGCGGAGTTGATCTCGTCTTAGGCCCTTCACTGATTGCGCCGTCCCCCTCTGTTTGCACACAATCTTACCTATTTTTCTACGTCTCTACGCGCGAAGAAGCTGAGAGCATTCAATCGTATTACACTACGCGCTTCTTCAGGTTTCTCGTGTCACTTCGGAAGATCACACAACACGCTACACATTCAACCTATCAATGGGTGCCAATGCAAACGTGGGATCGTGCTTGGAGCGACGCTGACTTGTTCGCAAAATACGGCATAACCAACGAGGAAGTCACCTTCATCGAAAGCAAAATTCGGCCAATGAATGGCGGCGACGAGTGACCAAGCCGACCATTGAGGACATCCTCGCCCCTAGACCTGAGGCAAATCCGCGCATCTATGCCTATTCCATTGACGATGCTGCGCACGAAGGCCTGTTGAAAGTTGGCCAGACGACCCGCGACGTAAAGTCCCGAGTGGCGGAACAGCTCAAGACTGCAGCCATTGCCAACTACAAAATCGAACTCGACGAAAGCGCTGCGTTGGAAAGCGGCGGTGTCATCAGCGACCATGCGGTACGTGCCGCGCTAGTCGCTAAGGGTTTCGACAATCCGCAACTCGAATGGATGCGCTGCACAGTCGCAGACCTTCGCACAGTGCTGACCGAACTGCGAACGGGCCAGGTATTCACCGGCACGCACCACGAGACCTTTGCGCCACGTACCGAACAGGCAGCGGCAGTCGAACAGACCTACGCCTACTACCAATCGCGGTGGGATGAGGACGCCAAGGCCGTCCCGCGCTTCTTGTGGAACGCCAAGATGCGCTTCGGCAAGACGTTCACCAGTTATCAGCTGGCGAAGAAACTGGGCTCGAAGCGCGTTCTTGTCGTGACGTTCAAGCCCGCCGTTGAAGACGCCTGGCGGACTGATCTTGAAGATCATGTCGATTTCGACGGGTGGCGCTACCTCTCGCGCAACACCGGGGGTGATCCGCGCGCGGTGCCCAAGGACGTGCCTCTCGTTTACTTCGGTTCTTTCCAAGATCTGCTTGGCAAGGTTGGCGGTGCGATCAAGGCACGGAATGAATGGATTCACGAAATCAACTGGGACCTCGTCATCTTCGACGAATACCATTTTGGAGCCTGGCGTGACTCAGCGAAAGAGCTGTTCGAGGGCGAAGAGGAGGCGATTGCCAGGTCGGAAGCTTTGCTGGAGGCAGCCACAAAAAAGGAAATCGAAAAGGTCAACGAAAAGGCGGCGGATTTGCAGCAACCGCTGGAATCGGAAGCAGACTTCCTGCCGATCACAACTCGGGCTTATCTGTACCTCTCCGGTACGCCATTCCGCCAGATACAGAGTGGCGAGTTCATCGAAGAGCAGATTTTCAATTGGACCTACACCGATGAGCAGCGCGCGAAGGAGGCGTTCGCGACTGAGCATCCGGGCAAGCGCAATCCCTATGCCGCTCTGCCGATGGTCAGCCTCTTTACTTATCAGATGCCCGACGAGCTAACGGCCATCGCCAACATGGGTGAGTTCGACGAGTTCGATCTGAATGAGTTTTTCTCCGCGAGCGGGACAGGGGTATTAGCTACCTTCAAACACAAGGATGATGTGCAGAAGTGGCTGAACATCATTCGCGGCTCGTACAATCCGCAGACTGTGGAACAATTGAAGTCAGGGACCAAGGCGCCATTCCCGTACGAGAATGCGCGGCTGCTGCCTTACCTGAACCACGCCTTCTGGTTCTTGCCCAACGTCGCTGCCTGTCAGGCAATGGCTAATCTGCTTGAGGAAAAGCAAAATGTGTTCTGGCATGACTACAAGGTTATTGTCGCTGCAGGACCTGCGGCAGGCATAGGGTTGGCGGCGCTCGATCCGGTGCGAAAGGCGATCGGCGGCGGGCACGACAGCAAATCGATCACGCTGTCGTGCGGAAAGCTGACAACAGGGGTGACCGTACCTCAATGGTCTTCAATCCTGATGCTGCGTAATCTGAAATCGCCGGAGACCTACTTCCAAGCAGCGTTCCGCGTTCAGTCGCCGTGGTCAATCAAGAACCCAGAGGGTGATGATCCGAACGCAGAGCAGATTCTGAAGCCAGTCTGTTTCGTCTTTGATTTCGCTCCGACCCGCGCGCTGCGTCAGCTTTCTGAATACGGTACCAATCTCTCTCCTGGCGAAAAGAACCCGGAAAACGCGGTCCGTGATTTGCTGTCCTATCTGCCGGTGCTCGCGCATGACGGCGCGATCCTTCGGCAATTGGATGCGGGCGAAGTGCTCGATTATGCCATGGCTGGCACGACAGGCACGCTCCTGGCGCGCAAATGGGAATCGGCAATGCTGGTCAACGTCGACAACGACACGCTTCGCCGTCTGCTTGACAGCCCGGAGGCGATGGCGGCGGTCGAGCGGATTGAGGGTTGGCGCAACCTTGGCGACAATGTGATCGAAACGATCATCAACAAGAGCGAGAAGGTCAAGGAACTCAAGAAGAAGGCCAAGGACGGGGAGATTAGCAAGGCCGAAAAGAAGGAACTGAGCGAGGAGGAGAAGGAGTACAAGTCGAAGCGTAAGCTGGTTCAGGAAAAGCTGATCAAGTTTGCCACCCGGATTCCAGCGTTCATGTACCTCACCGACTTCCGCGAGAATTCGCTGAAAGACGTAATCGAGCTGCTCGAGCCCGACCTGTTCCGCACCGTAACAGGTCTGAGCATCGAGGACTTCCACCTGCTTGTGCGCTACAAAGTGTTCAATACCGAACGGATGAACGCTGCTGTTTTCGCATTCCGTCGCTATGAGAATGCTTCATTGGCTTACACTGGGATCGACAGCCACAAGGGGCTTACTCAGATTGGTGGCTACGATACGGTCGTCGCAGTCTAGAGAAGGGCCATAGACACGCTGGGGGCTATGCCGCTCAACAAGGCGTTGTCTGATTAATCTCGCCCATCTCCCAACCATTCAGCAGCCTTCGCCGCTGCGCTCGCGGCAGTGAAGATCGCCCGGTTGTCGGCCTTGAGCACCTTCAGCCAGCTGGCAAGGTAGCTGGCGTGATCCGGGCGCGGGCTAGCGGAAAGACCAAGGTCGCCGCAGAGAAAGGCTGAACCAAGCTCGGCCACCAGTTCTTCCATGGCATAGGCATCGTCACCGAACCGCTTGCCGAACGTCCGGGCAAGACGGTGGTCAGCGCCAGACCAATGGATCAGCTCGTGCAACAAGGTGGCGTACCAGTTCTGCGCCGCGCTGCCGCTGGCGGTAGCGAAGAATCGCTCGCGGTCTGGCATGGTGATCGCGTCGGTAGAAGGGTTGTAGTGGGCGCTGTCGCCCTGGATGCGCACGCTGGCACCTGTGCCCGCAACGAAGCTGTCCGCCTGCGGGATAGGGTCGAAGTCTCCGCCATCCGCCACTTCCGGCAGTGCGTAGCCTTCGACCTGGATGGCGTTAAACACGTGTGAGGCCTGCGCGAAGATGCGGGTCGAGCTGTCTCTTTCCTCGGCCTGATCGTCATCGCGCTTGTCGAAGATCTTGTAAAACACGATGGGCGAAGCCTTCTCGCCCTTGCGGACCTGAGCGCCAAGTGACTGCCACTGGCGATAGGTCGCCCAGAGACCGTGCCCGAAGTCCTGCGCTTCGGCGCTGGCCCAGAGGGCGAGGACATTGACGCCGCGATAGGCTTTTCCAGTCGCCGCATTCATGGGGCGCGAAAGCGGTGCGGTGCTGCGATGCCAAGGGAGCGAAAACTTGTCGGTGCCGCGCTCAAGGGCGGCGATGATCTGATTGGTGATTGTATCGTAGATGCTGGCGGTTGTTGTGCTGGCCATGGTGAAATTCCTTCGTCCAATCGTTGGGAACGCGGATGAAGGGACGGGCCGGATTGGTCGGGCGGGTCAGCGGTTACGCGGAACAGGCAACACGGGAGGGCTTCAACCCGAATGGAGCGGGCAGGCTGTTGATCCCGCCCGGCACGGCCTGTCGAAGAAGAGCAGTTCATTCCAACGGCAGGACGAAGGATGCTATGGCCTGCCGTCGCCGGGGCTTTCGATCAGCCCAACCCAGCACCCATTGCCTGTGACTTTCCGGCTTCCGGAGTGCTCGCGGCCAGGGCAATCTGCTTTTCGCCCGCACGCTCATAGATCGCGCGAACGAGCCGGTCCTTATCGTCTGTGACAACCACCGCCTCGGCTTTGGCACGCGAAAGCGCGACATAGAGCATCTTCTGGTCGACCAGATTGGTGGAGCGGCTGTCGGCGTGGATCAGGACACGCTCGGCGGTCTGACCCTGTGCGGCGTGCGCTGTCTGGACATAGGCGTGACGCAGATGGGCGTCGCGAGGATCGGAGAGATCGAGTTTCTGCTCGCGTCCATTGGCGAGCTTCACGGTTGCCCGACCACGGTCCGAATCGATGCGAGTAACAGCCCCACCAAGGCCATTGACCCGCCCAGCTTCCCGGTCGTTGCGGGTGAACTGCACGCGGTCGCCGGTGCGGAGTTCCATCGGCTTGGGCTCGAACACCTCTGATTTTCCTGACCCCCACTGCCGGGGATGCCAGTCAACCGACCTTCCATCGCGAGCTTCCAGAGCTATGCGCCCGCGGTCTGGATCGACAGCGGCAATCGCGAAGCTCTGACCCCTCCGCACGGCCTTGGCGGCATAGTCGCGGCTGAACCGGACGACATCGCCAATGGCATAGCTTGCTGCCTCGCGCGCCTCGGCACGGGTGAGGCCTTTCGCTTCAAGAGCGTGGAACCGGACCGCATCAGCGGACAGCTCGCCGCGCCCGGTCAGCTTTGCGCGGATCATGCCGGTTAGCCTGTCCCGGCCTTCGCGCGATGGTTCGATAACCAGCGTTTGCGCGCGCTCTGAGGATGACAACGCCAGATAGTGCCGGGCCATCGCCACAAGGCGCTCTTCCGGCGTCGTGCCCTCGATCACCTTGCCGCCGCCTCGTTCCAGCGCGGCCAGTGCCTTGCCCGCATGGCCCTCGATAGAGGCCATGACGGCTTCGCGGGTGTCGGCGTTGGTCTGCCGGACCACTTCAGCAAGCTTCGCGGTGGCCATGCCTGCCTGCTGCAATTGAGCGAAGGCCGCGCCAGCGCCCACCGAACCCAGCTGCTTGACGTCACCGACCAAGACGAGCCTGGCTCCGGACCTGTCGGCACGGGTCATGAGATTCGCCATATCGTGCGCCGAGAGCATCGAGGCCTCATCGACGATCCAGACTGCGTCCTTGCGTGATGTCTTCGCTTCTGGTGCGAGCAAATGCCGCGCCACGGTGTCGCCACGCAAACCAAGCGCTTCGCCCAGAACGGTCGATGCCGATGCGGTCGGCGCAAGCGCGATAACCGCAAGTCCGTGACGACGCGCTTCGCGCGCGTAGGTGGCGAGCACGGTCGTGGTCTTGGCGGTCCCTGCATAGCCCTGGACGGCGGTGACGCGGTCGCGCGACGTGAGCAGTTCCGCGGTCGCGCGCTTCTGGTCACCGGTCCAGGCGTAGCCAGAGCGCGCCGACTGCCGCGCTGCTCGCTCGATGGTTCGTGCTGCCGCCACCGGACTGGCGAGTGATTGTGCCCTGCCGCGCCCCGTTTGTTCGAGCCTCAACATGGTACGCTCTGCTTCGATAGCCTGCGGCGTCGTGAACCCGGCAAATTCCGCGCCGCGCCGGTCAAGGAAAGTGCGCGGGACAAGCTCGCCACGCTCTCCTGCCTCGGCAATCGCTGCGCTGATTGCGCCATGCCCGGCCTTGCCAAAGGCAAAGTCTCCGGCCTCGCGCGCCAGCGTGCTGGCCGAAAACACCGCCTCGCGTTCGGAAAGTTTGGCAGCGGCCCATGTCACCGCTTGCCTCGTCAGCAACTCCGTGCTGGCGCTTGTTTCGCTGCTCTTGGTCCGCTCTCTCGCTTCACCGATCAGCCTGTCTCGCGCTACCTTGTCGAACTCGTTGGCATCGGCAGTCGCCCGCCAGTCGGCGCGCAAGGCTCGGTGATCCGCACTGGTCTTGGCCTCGCGCGTATCGAGCGCAGCGATCTGCTTTTCGGCGGCGCTGGCTTCCGCACGGTTAGTGCCCCGCTCGGCAAGCCGGGCATCGATTGCTGCCGTCCGCTGGCTCAGCGCGTCGATGACCCTTTCCGGAACACCCGCGATCTCGAACAGCGAGTCTTTCCCTGCCTCGATCCGATAACCCAGCGCGGCAACGCCGTGCGCCAGCTCCTGCCGGTAGATCGCGCCGATCTCCTTCTGCAGCTGATAGAAGGCGCGCGGCTCGAGGCTGCGCCAGCTGCCATCCTTGTCCTGTGTCGCGTTGATGATTACGCCATGTGTATGCAACTGCGGGTCCTGTGCCCTACTCGTGACATGACGGAAGGTGGCGATGGCTAGATTGCCCGTCGCCTCGCGCCGGACTTCGCCGCCCTGCCTGACCCGCGTTGCCGCCATGTGCTTTTCGACATGGGCAAGCGCCACTTTCACCGCCGCGCCATGCGCTTTGATGAGCCGCTTGTCTCCGGCAACCTCGGCCATGATCGAGACTGACTTGGGCGCGGACAGGGTGATGTCCCAGCCTGGCCGGTGTTCGACCTTGCCATCACGCGTCGTGCCCAGCTGCCGTCCGGCAATTCGACCTTCCAACAATTCAGCAAACTTTTCGCGATCGACCTCGCCCGACAGGCCCAGCTTTTCGGCTGCCTCGCCAAACCATTCGGACGGAGCCATGCCGCCTTCGGCATAGTAATCGTCGGCTTCGTAATAGCTCGCGGCCTGACCGGCGTTCGACAGGGCCGAGACCGAGGCGACCATCAGACCGGTCCCGGTTTGGCGTCGGGCTCAGCACCTTTGGCGATCTCGCTGCCCCGGCTCCACAGCGTGCCCGCCGGATCGCCAGGCACGTAACCGGGCTGACGCGGCTCGCCACGCCGGGTGATATGATCGGCGGTGAGACCGATGCGCGCAACCGGCAGTCCATCGGGAAGCAGCAAATAGCCCTGATGCGGACTCAAGCGCAGTTCACTTTCGAGCACGGCAGGGCGGAACTGGCGCTGGGTCGCGATGGTCGTGCGCGGCACTTCACTGCCAATAGACAGGGTGTCGGTGGCAACGCGCAATTCCACCTCGCACTGGCCGATGGTCTCGCTCGCCCACTTCCGGGTTTCCTGATCGACGGTTTGCAGGAACAGCTTGGTGTTGCAGCAGGCAAGCATGGCTTCGGCGATGTTCGCACCGTAGCGATTGCGCATTTGCCCGAGCGCCTGGAAGGTGAGCACGATCGATGCGCCGAACTTGCGACCCTCCGGAAGAAGGCGAGCCAGGTTCTCGACACGGGGCAGGTCGGCCAGCTCGTCGAGCACGAACCAGATGCGGCGGTCTGGCGAGGGCGACAGACCCAGCACCGCACTTGCCGCGCATTCGAGCCAGCACGCCATGAGCGGCTTCGATGCCTCGAAATAGTCTTCCTTTCGAGGCACGAAGATCCACGGCTTGGCACCATCGCATTCGTCCAGTTTGGCGATGAAATCGCGGAAGGCGAAGCGGTCCTCTCCCTCGTCTTCCACCTTCAAGAACTGGATCAGGTTTGCCGCCTTGGCGAGCATGAAGAGCACACTGCCGGTGGCGCGGTCGGCGTCATCCGCGAAGGTGCGGGCGGACGAAGTGTGGCCGAGCCATTCCTTCAGCTGAGCCTTGCTCTTGACCTGCAAGGCTTCGAGCAGGGCTTCCAGACTGCAGTTCTTTTCCGCCCAGAGCGAGCGCATTATGTTGGCGACAAGAATTCGGCTCGTTTCGAGCCAGACATCGTCGTCCTGGCTTCCGGTTTCGGCGACCAGCTGGCGGGCGATGCGGTCGGCATCGGCGGGGTGCGATATCTCGTCGAAGGGCGACCAGTAGGTGCAACGCGCATCGAAGGGATTGAGGATAATGTCACCGCGCGCGGGGTTGTAATAGTGGGCGATGAACTCTCCGCTCGTGTCATAGACCAGCGCCGCTTCGCCGCGTCTCTCAATGCCGTCGAGCATCTGGCGCAAGGCAGTGGTCTTGCCGCTGCCGGTGGTGCCAAGAAAGGCAAAGTGGCGGGTCTCGATCCGGCGCGGAATTGGCACCGGCCCGATGCGCAAGGCATTCGTGCCACAATACTGTGCGGTCTGCGAAGCGACGTCATCTTCGCTCGCAAGGCGAGTTCCGCCAAGAACCCGGTCGGCAAGCGTATCCTTGCCCTGTGCGGACATGGTGCGCTGGATCAACCAGACAGCCAGAAAGCCAATGGCGAGTCCGAGGAACGCGCCTCCGCTCGATACCTTCACGGCCTTCCAGAGCGCACCTTCAATGAACGGATCGCTGGCAAAGCCGGACGCGGAAACGGTCCAATTTTTGCCCTCCATCGACACGTTCATCATCATGTCCTTGCCCGCCATTTCGCCGAGCAGGGTGAGCAATTTCGCGCCGAGGCACTGGCTCGCGACCTTGAGCTCTGCGGGGAGCATCATGAACTGCGGCGCGATGATCGCCCCGGCCCCGGTCGAGGCAAGGATCAGCTTCGAGAAGAAACCGAAGCGCTGCTGCCATTGCGCCATGCGCACGCGCCAAAGGGCGTGTGCGCGGGTGACAAAATCCACTCCCATGGTCATGGCTCGATCTCCAGGGCAAGCGAGCGCTGGCGCTCGAATGCGGCGCGCGCTTCGGCTGCGATTGTCTCGTCGGATTTCTTCGTCCCCAGCGCTGCATGGCGGGCGTAAGCGTAGGCCGCACAGGCAGTGAACAGGGTGCGGTCGAGCACCCGTTCTGCCTCGGCGAGACGCTGCGATATGGCCCCGATCTCGCGCGCCAGTTCGGCAAGATCGGTCTCCTTGTCGGTGCCGTGGAGCATGGCGAGAAAGCCTGCTTCCACGACCCGCGCCAGCATGGCGTAGTCGGAAAGACCTCGACGTTTGGCGAACTCAGCCAGCACCCGGTATTGCGACGGACTGAGGCGCACCGTCTGCGCCCGCGCACTCATCGCCCCGCTCCGATTGCGATGCTATCCGCCATCGCGAAGAATGGTGGAATCGCGCGGGTTCTGGACAACGGGCTTGAACGAGATGCTATCCGCATCCCCTCAAGCCCGCAGAAATCCTTGAAGCACGCGTGCGTGGGGTGTGTATGAAAATTACGGGTCCGATACGCAGTATCGTGGCCCTTTCCTTCTCCAGTCTTTCTCGGGTCACTTGGCATGGGCGTCTTGCTCCATGCTTGCCGTTGGAGGCGTCGCAGACAGGATCAGATTTTTGGCGACATGATCGTCGTAGTAGCGCTGGCGCGACGGGCGGCAGGGCAACTGGCGACCCGCCATATCCGGGCGTGTAAACCAGCGGTAAAGGACCAGATCGATCGCAGACCGCACCTCAACCGCGAGCTGGTTGGTCTCTGCTGGCGTGAGGTCCAGCCACCCGAATTCGGTGCGTAGCTGACTACCAAGCGGAAACCCGGTCCCGTCGCTGCCCAGGTAGACAGGACCTTCGACAGTGAGGCCACAATCGTGGCCCTCAAACCGCTCGCGGACCGGGCGTTCGTACCAGAGCCAGGGGTGCAAGGTGAGCCGACGGGCGCGCCCATCGGCGTTGTCTTCTACAAGCAGTTCGACGAGTTTGGATGTGCGTTCTTTGTCATCAAGTGGAACGCGGGCGATGATCCAGCCCTGCTTCAGCAAGGCCGTTTTGATCCATGAACAAATGGACATTGGCGTATCTTTCTGCGGGCCATTGCCCGCCTAGGCGGGGTCAATAACGGCGCAGGGGAAGGGCATCGATCCACGCTTCAATGTCAGTGGAGCGCCAGCGGATGCGTCCGCCGCCAATGTCTATCGGATGAGGAAAGGCATCCCGGCGGATGCGTCGCCAGATCGTTGTCCGGCTGCGAATGCCGGTGAGGCGCATGACCTCATGGCAGGTGAGTAATTCGATATTCGACATGACAGATTCCTTCGCTTCAAGGTTCTGTCACCGTTGCCGCACTCCCCTGCGACGTTGGGTTGGTTCTCAAATTGCCGTTGCGGACCGTGCGATCAGATGTTCAACTCAGCGCCACCCTTGGCTTAGGTGACGCTGTCTAGGCTATGCGAATCGCAATGCTGTAGGAAAGAACAAAAAGAGATCAAGCACTGTTCCGCATCGGCGGGTGGACGTTGTTGGATCGGTATGGACAATTCGGGACTGAATGAATTTTTCCCGCTGGTGTCCGCTCTTGGGCAATGTAGGTCCAAATCTAGGGTTCTGGCGCAGCGGAAGGCCTGTTTCCGCGCGAATCGCAGCTTGAGCCGATATGACAAGCAAACGCGCTTTCGCTTTGCACGTTGATGCGGACATGCAAAGAAAACGCGAAAATCTTTACACGTTAGCGGATTAGCGGATGCAGCAACTTGGGCCAGACAATGCCATCTGGGATGATGGTGAGTGGATCAGCTGGGACGAGATCAACGAGCAGATCCAGTACAAGGAATGGCGGGCAAAATATCCCAATGCCGATCTGTCGCTGGTCTCGATATTCGAGGATCTGATCTGCACCGCAGAGCAGTATCACATGCACACGGGCAAGCACCTTCAGGTCTATGGCGATATCGGAGAACTCTACGGGGCGATCACGCACGGCATCAAGCTGCACCGCAACTACGCTCAAGGATCGGATGGACGGCTCGGCAATGACCTGGTCGAGGTCAAAACAATCACGCCATTCAAGAGCAATGACCGGGTCACGCTGAACCTCAAACGGAACTTCAGCATGGTCTTTTTTGGTCAAGATCACGTCCGACTTCGAGGTGCGCGGGAAGCTCATTCCACGAAAGGCCCTGCCCCGTGTGAAGGGCGACAAGCTGGTTCTTGAATGGGCTAATATCGGGGCTGACTGAACCAGAATTCGGCAGCCCTTTCCTTCAAGGCGCAAGAGGCAGCGGGTACCCGGCCATGTCCGAGAATTGACGGGCGACTTCCTTCACCTTGGCCTCATCGACATCCATTTCTGCGATGAAGGCCAGTTGAGCGTCTGTTGCGATCTCCGAGAAGAAAGCGAAAGCAGCGGCATTGTGCGCGGGCGCGCTCGACGGGGCTGCGATTAGCGCTGCGAGCTGCTGAGCAGATTGCCTGGTCCGATAGGGACCGTTCACTGTTGCCAGTACCTGTGCGGTCACTTTGCTCATCGCAACTCTCATCCAATGAAGGCCATAAGGGACGATGCATCCGGTTGGACCGTGAAGGCAAGGATGGTCGATGATGTATGGTGCCAAAGGGCATTTATCCTGCGTTTATTGAAAATTGGACATTTGCGGGATAAAACTCGCGAATGGCCATCATCCAACCCTTCTCTGCCGAGCAGGAACGAGCGCTCATCAACATGCGCCAGCGCTACGATGTGTGGATCGAAGCCGAGCGCGAACTCTTCGCGATGCCGTATGATCTGAAGCGCAAGAAGATCGGAGAATACGAGTACCTCTACGAGATATTTGATCGCATCGGAAACGGCAAAAGTCTGGGCGCGTGGGACGAGGAAAAGGAAGCCCAATTCGAGGAATATAAGGCGGCAAAGAATGCGCTGAAGGAGCGCCGCGATGGCGCACGGGATGCCCTAAACGAAAGCAGCCGGATTGCCCGTGCGCTGCGCTTGCCGATGTTATCAGCTGACGCCGGACCCATAGTCCGGGAGGCAGACAGGCGATCGCTTCTAGGTAGCCACCTGCTTGTTGTCGGAACCAACGCAATGGCAGCCTATGCTATCGAAGCGGCAGGAACCTTCCGCGATGTGCCCGATGAAACGGAAGACTTCGATCTTGCCTGGGCGGCAAAAGAGCCGGAAGACGGAACGCAGCTTTGGGACATGCTCAAAGCGGTTGATCCGACGTTCACGATCAATACCGAACGGGAATTTCAGGCGCGTAATGCGAAGGCCTATGAAGTCGAATTGCTTGTCGCACCATCGCGTGTCGAAACGCTCGCCGGGAAGGATCGGCCACGTCCCGTTCCGCTACCCGAACAGGAATGGCTCCTGCCGGGTCGACGGGTAGACCAGGTCGTCCCGTGCCGTGATGGCAGCCCGGCGCGCATCGTCGCACCTGACCCACGCTGGTTCGCACTCCACAAGCTCTGGCTGGGTACTCAGGCAAAGCGGAACCCGCTTAAGCGGCGCAAGGACACGGTGCAGGGAGCTGCGCTGCTTGACGCGGTTGCCGAGGCGATGCCTCATTATTCGCTGGATCATGAGTTTGTGAACAGTCTGCCTGATGAGCTAGTGCCCTATTGGGAGGAGTGGGAGAAGGCGCGCCGATAGCTGCTGAATTCAGTCACCAACTTGGGGCAAAATGGCTGGTTTTTGCGGCCAATATGGTGTAATGAATGACCATTGAAATCATTGAGTTTTTTTGAGGATGGGACCCAAATCCTCTGGCAAAAATACATTCTGGGGGCACCGACGGGGGCCTCACTTAAGTAACCAAGGTCAAGATTCTCGCAGTTTTGCGACATTCTGAGAGCGGTTCGAGTCCTCTTCTGGGCACCATTTCCGGTCAAAGCTGGGCACTCTGCCCTTTGACCGCGCAATTGACGCGGCGCCATGTGCCAGCGCTTCAGTTTGACCTTCAATCGTGATCGTTCGGCCCACCCGCACTTTGTCGATGAATGCCCGTGCGATCTGTTGCCTCGCCTTGTCGTTCCCTTCAAGCAGTCGACTACGCACAGTCTCTCCGAATTTTTCGACCGCGGAAGGTGTTATGTGACCGATCCCACGGTCTAGCTGCTGACGCAGCGTCGTCGCGGTCGTGTTCAGGCCGTCGATTTCAATTCGTCGTTCTTTGATACGAGCCGTAATATCGGGGTCGCGAGGCGACAACGCCCCACTCTCAATACCATCATGAAGATTCGACAGACGGCGCCTAGCTTCCGTCAGCCTCTCCTCACATTGTTCGAGTTCGGTAAGTTTCTGCTGGCGAGCTGCGTCGGAGGTATCGAGAACCTTCGATAAAAGAGATTCGAGGTTCGCCGCGGAAAAGATCTTATCCGCTACTGCGCTCAAAACCTGCTTGTCCAGCTCTTCGGCGCGGACATTCGGGCACCCGCACGACGAAGCTCCTCTGTTCACTTTCGAGTGACAAGAGTAATAGCGATATCGTCCACTCTTGCCTGTCCTGATCGTCATTCCGGATCCGCAGGCAGCGCATTGCGCCAGCCCTATCAAAAGCGTCGGACTATTGACCACTCTAGGTGGCGTATTTCGCGGTGCACGCTTTTCTCGAAGCGCCGCGACGCTATCGAATTGCCTCTGTGTGACGATTGGCGGGCATTGAACCCAGGTCCATTCCTCCTCAGGAAGAAGCTTCCCGAGCTCATCGAACTTGTTTCCTGGAAATTTGCCGAGATAGTGAGGGCGAGAAAGGATACCGGCGACAGTAGCATTGAAGAACTTTTTGCCGCGCCGGGTATATCCGTGTGAGTTCAGGTATTCTGCGATGGCCCGCCCTCCCATCGGGGATCCATCGATCCCATGCTCGGCAAGATCGAAGATTTTTTGAATCACTCTTGCTTCGTTCTCTTCGATGAACAGCCGCTTCTTTTCCTTCTTTCCTCGGAATTCTACTGTCTGGGACACGTAGCCTAGCGGAACAGGCCCACCAGTCCAGAAGCCTTCGAGCGCCGTTCCGCGGAGCCCTCGTCTGGTATTCTGCGATGCTTTGACGATCGCCTCTTGGTCCTGCCAGCCGGTCAACAACCTATGAAGCAGCCCTGCATGGCTTTCTTCGAAGGATTGATAAACGAAAAGACACTGGACGCCCGCTCGCCGAAGTTGACCATCCGTGAGAACAGTGAATTCGACATCGCGAGCCAGGCGGGACATATCGCAGGCCACGATGGCATCGACTGGATGGTCCTCGCTTGTCGCGAGCAGAAGCATCCTGTTGAATTCGGGCCGCCTCCGATCCGAGCCGGAAACCCCCGGTTCCTCGAAGATCTCGATTAAATCGATGTCGTTATCATTGCAGAATTTCTGCAGATCCGCCTTCTGCTGTCGGATCGACGTTTGATGCTGCGCCTGTTCCGTGGTGCTGACACGAACATACCCGAAGGCGCGCCGCCTCGACGCAAGCTTTTCTCTCGACATTGTGTGCATGTCTGGCCCTCCAGTGAGATTTGTTCGGCCTTGGAAATTACGGCTCACCCCATCTCCTGGCTTCATCGAGCCAGAATCTCTTCGAGCGATGCTTCTCCGATGAGTTCAAGTAAATGGCGGGCAAGGGCCTCTTCGGAGATACCCGCCTTCCAACGGATCTCCGCTTCAGCGTTGCCGACAGCCAGCAGCGTCGTCTTGGGATGATCGATGTGTAAATGGTTGGCGCTGCTTGTGCGACCAAGACCTACAGGGCCGTCCCGCGATGAATCATCATCTGCGCATGTCGAAGGTGAAGAGGAGTTGTCGCTGGTCACTCATACGGTGTGCGATCATTCGCCGAGAAAATATTGACGACTCTAAAAAAATCGCCGACCAGGTTTGGGTGATGGCTGAATAGAGTTCTATAACGCGAAGGATGCCAGCCACGAGATAGAGAAAAATGCTTCAATCTGCACCGAACAGCCAACAGGCGAAGAGTCCGGTTCTTACCGCGCGGAAGAAGCCGATGCGTGAGCAGTATACGGACGATGCCGCAAACATCGTCATGCGATTGCTGGTTAAAGACCGCGACCCCAACCGGAACGATATTCGCAAGCATGCCAGCAATCTGACCGCTCTGCAGGACGGCAGGCTGCAGATGGGCAACATTGTCCTTACGCCTGACGAACGGGCCACCGGGCGGTTGATCGGGCTGACCGTTGGCCATGCCCTGCAGCCCACGGACGAACAAATTCCGGCGGGATGCAAGCTGCCGCTGCTGGTTTTCTCACCGGTATACCAGATCATGGCAGCTCAGCAGGGTGGTGCTCTTACCGCAGCCCATGGCAGCCGGGCGCTCATCAAGCTGCCAAAGACGGCTTCCGAGATTGCAAACTATCTTCACGGTATTTCCGCAGGAGCTTTTCGAGGCAATAAGATCTTCAAAAACCTCTGTGGCGAGACAATCGAGGCGACCGCGAATTTTCTCGCCGGCATCCGCGTTTCTCATAGTGCAGTCTTTCTCGCACTGCTGAGCGAGGACATCGATCTTGCCGTATCTCTCGAACCCTCGCTGGACGACCCCGCTTCGGCGCTGGGTGCAGAATGGGGCAAGGCGTATTTCGCAAAAGCAGGCCGTCCGATCGCCGAGAATTTCAGGGCACTTCGGATCACACGCTGCGGCGTATCCTGTCTCAAAGAGCTAAAGAAGTCCGACGCTTTTACCGTCGCGAACCTCCAGATCGCGAAAAATCAGATGGAAAAGGGCACCGTCTCTGCCTCGAGTGAGGAAATTATCGAGCGGGCGGGCGATACCATATATGCTTTTAACAAGGTGGTCTGCCTCGACCTGGACCGTCACAATAAGTTTCGAGCTGACAAGGCTGCAGGCAAACTCTCTGCGGAGAAGTATTCTTTCAAGAGGAAGGGCTCTGATTTCCGAACGCTGCTGCATTACGAACGCCTGATCCAGAAGGATTACGTCTACGGACAAAGAGTCATCGAGCATGTCATTCGTGAAGCAACCGCCAACCTGCCGTCGGCGCCGACCTGCGCAAAACCGAGCCCGGAAGTAAGCGATGTCGAGAGGGAGCGCATCGCTGGTAAGGGAGGTCAACGTTATGAGAGCCTGGCCAACCACTACGGTCGCAGACGTGAGAATTGCGCGATCCAGGTAGGGATTGCGATTGCGGGCTTACCTGGCTTCAAGAAAAGCCTCCATGCCATTGCGCAGTTTGCAAACGCCCTCCTGAGAGCGATTTGGCCGTCATCGGGCTCGAACGCCAGCATGCGAAACGACCATGTCGAACGAGAGGCAAGGTTGGTGGCTGCGGGCATGCCCGCAAAAGGCCAGTTCATGCATTCGATAAGTTTCGAAGCGTCAAGCTGGGACCAGGTCGAAACTGATCTGCAGCAGTGGATCGTTCTTGCTCGCTCCCCAGGAGGACCGCATCCGGCAGCAACAAAATTCACTGAGCTGCGCCACTATTTCTATTTGCTGACCCACGACGTTGGTAAACTGTTGGACCTCGGAATGGCGGCGCGGGTTTTCTGTCACCTTGTGCCGTGCGTCAATCTGTTCTCGACTGATCCGATCTGGTTGAGGTTGAAAGAACGGGTCGCGGTCATCAACAACATCACCCTCGATGACCAAGGACCGCGAGCAGTTCGGACCGGGTTGTTCGGCCCGGTCCCGAAGACGATCGCCGATGTTATAGGGCTCCTCAGCCATCCGCCCGACCTCGCCCATCTAGCTGCAGGGACTACATTTGCGGGTGGTCTTCCTCGCCGTCCATCGCCTGGCCCATTTCGGCGATGGCACGAAGGTTCGAGAGAACGATATTTTTCTCGGCAAGGAACTGGATATCGGGATCCGCTTCCATCCGCTCGAGAAGGTTCGCGTCGTAATTCCAGATGGTGATCAGGTTTCGCGCGTGTTTTATGGCGTCGTCTTCCGCTGTGGCATCGTTAACTTCTGCGACCGCACGATCGCACGCCAATGCGACCCTGCGCATCAGTTTCTGGGCTGCCTCGGTATTGCTCAAGGTAACCTTTGAACTACTTTCGTCGTAGAATTCGTAAACTGTCATCGTCATTCTCCCAATTTGCGCAACACGTTGGCGCCGTTCGCGTCCAACCAGTCGGCGGCATTGCCGCGGTTCATTCCTGCGGGAATCTCGATTTCCAGAATGAGTGCCGTATCAGCGAGAAGAAAACGCTGACCCGCAGTCATGGGCTTGGTGCGCCATCCATCGCCGACCTCTAGCTCACGTTTCTTCCATGAGGTGCAGTCGGCATCGTAGTCAGCCTTGCGTTTCGCCCAGTGGCGCACAGCAGACCGCAGTTCGAGTTCTTCGGCGTGATACCGTACTGTTTCGACGACAAGATCAAGCATCGGCAGGCCGTCACTGTCAGGAAGCGACTTCACCAACTCGGCGAACTCGTGCGCGCTCAGCGACAGAAGACCGTCAAACGCAGGCGCATCTGTATGATCCAGCCCGCGATCGAACAGCGAGCCGGCCAGGGAAGCACAGGCGTGGATACGTGCAGAACCAGTCACGGAACATCCTTTCGGAGCCGCTATCGCACGGTCTGCCAGGCATTAATTGACGACTCTGTCAGATTTTCCGATCTGGAGCTCAGTTCAGCGTGAGTGGTGGTCTTTGTAGTCCGCTACTGGGCCGGTTGCGGACCGTCCACTTCTAGCCACAAAAGCCGGCGAAGCGGACGTTCGACTTCCGACGCGAGAGCGGTTGTTTAAAGTTTGCAAAACCGACCGTCATAGCGGACATTCATCGAGCGGAATGGAGGCCCATTCGAAAATGAATAGTCAATCGAAGCTGCTTGCGAAATTTTCGATGGCCGAAGCTTGGAAGGCTTTCGTCTCAGTGTCGCGAGCATGTTTCTTGTTCATACTGAAACCGCAGCCTGCCATCAGGGAAAAAGACTTGTTGCCATTTTCGCCTTTGGCGGTTGGAGTAAGTCTACTGGCCCTATCGCTGGTTGTCACAGCGATGCTTGCCCTCGCGGCATTGCCGCTCTTTCTGATGGCTGACGCAGCCCTTGGGAGTCAGCTTCATCAGGTTATGTCTCGCTCGATTGCATCCGTCGTCCTGGCGGTGGTCGTTATCGGGCCCTTGATCGAGGAGGTTATGTTTCGAGGCTGGTTGTCGGGCACGTGGCGGTCTGTCGTCGGCAGCACGGTGTTCGTCGCGCTTGTGTTTGGCGTTATTCACGTCGTCGACGGGCTGTTCTCGGTTTCGGCAGCAATCATCCAGTTGGGGCTAGCCGCCATTGGGATGATTGGATTCCAGCTGTTGTCACCGATCGATACTGGCAGGCGATTGCCGTATTTCGAGCGCGCTTTTCCATTCATTTTCTGGGCGCAAGGTATCGTGTTCGGCGTTTTGCATTTTCAGAATATAGCCACGAATTCTCCGGTCGTCGCGGTCCTATATACGCTTCCCCTTGTGATTTGCGCGTGGCTTTGGGGTTTTGCGAGGATCTATCTCGGTCTTGCGAGTGCCGTCCTTCTACATGCTGTCTACAATGTGCCTGCCGTTGCAGGCATGCTCACCATCCTGATGCTGCAAGGCACATGACTGCGGCATCGTTCTGATCTGCATCTAAAAGTCCGATCGTGACATCTGTCATGTTGCGCGGCTTACACCTCGCACTGCTTTCCCCGCGTCATTGGTCTTAGTCCAAAGGCCGATGACGAGGAGAACGTGATGCAGACAGATCCGAGCCTCCATGTCGCCAAGCTGGAATGCGTTTCCAAGTCTTATGGTGGCCTGCGCGTGTTGGAGGATTTCAGTTTTGAACTTAGGCCCGGGTGCGTGACGGCGCTGCTAGGTCCCAATGGCGCAGGCAAGTCGACGGTTGCCGGGCTTTTGACCGGACGCCTTTCAGCAGATGTCGGCAAGGTCAGCCTTTTTGGCCTGGACCCGCGCGATCGCCGGGCACGGGCCCGAATGGGCATCATGCTTCAATCCGCTGGCTTGCCTGAGACGCTGACAGTGATGGAGCTGATTGGCCTGCACGCGAGCCATTATGCCCGCCGCATGGCAACCGAAAGGGTGATCGAGCAGGCCGCGCTGGTCGATCTCGCGGACCGTCGATGTAGCAAGCTTTCCGGAGGAGAGCAGCGCCGGGTTCAGTTCGCTCTCGCCATTTCCGGTGCGCCTGACCTCCTCGTTCTGGATGAGCCGACGACCGGTTTTGATTCCGAGGCTCGTCGGGCCATGTGGCAGCTTGTCCGCGCCAAAGCCGAAGCGGGAACAGCCGTGTTGCTGGCAACGCACCATATGGATGAGGCAGACGCACTGGCAGATCGCATCGTTGTCATTGCGAACGGCGGTGTTGTCGCAGACGGCCTGCCCTCCCAGATCAAGTCGCAAGTGGCAGGCTCGGTTCTCAGATTGCGGACCCGGCTGCCTGCTGCACGGTTCCGCAACCTACCCGACATTGTGAAAGTCGAAGAGCGCGGGGCAGATCTCGCAATTCTTACATCGAGCCCCCGGCCCACGCTGGAAGCGGTTTTCCAAATCGACCCCGACCTTCAGCACTTCGAGGTTGTTGGAGCATCACTCGAAGACGCACTTGAGAACCTCATCATGAGTCAGAGCGAAAAGGAAGCTGCGTGATGTCTGAACTTCTCCCCGCAGCACCGCGCATTTACTGGCTCGAAAGCAAGGCCGAGATCATCAAGTCGGCGCGCATGCCGCAATTCATCATTCCTACCATCGCGCTGCCTCCTGCATTCTATGCGCTCTTCGCGCTCGCTCTCGGGCAAGGCAGCGAAGCAGCTGCAACGCAAACGCTGGCCACCTTCGGAGTGTTTGCGATGATGGGGCCGGCGCTGTTCGGTTTCGGCGTCAATATCGCTGCCGAACGTGAAACCGGCCAGCTTGAATTGAAACGGTTGTCGCCGATGCCAGCAGGCGCGCAGATCACTGCCAAGATCGCCGCCACCACAGTATATTGCGCCATCTCATTGGTGATGCTGTATTCGCTCGGTATCGTTGCAGGTGTTGCGCTTGCTGCGGCGCAATGGACCGCGATGATCCTCGTCCACTTCCTTTCCATCATTCCGTTCTCGCTGATGGGAATTGGAATAGGTTACCGGTTCGGACAGGGCGCTGCCGTGGCCATCGCCAACATCGTATTTCTTTCTCTCGCCGTCATGGGAGGCCTGTGGTTTCCGATTATGACTATGCCTCAAGTGATGCAGAGCGCCGCCTGGGTTTTGCCCTCCTATCATCTGGGTGAAATAGCGTTGATGGCGGCAGGTCAAAGGAATGACAGCTTCCTTCTATTGCATGTGGGGCCCTTGCTGCTCATCACGCTTGCAACAGCTATCTTCGCTTGGACTGGGGAAAGGCAGCAATCACGGTGAAGCAAGAGAAAACAATGGAGACTAGCGGGACGACGGCGCACCCTCAGCCATCGGTAAACGCGATCGGCGAGCTTGGTGCTGGAAAGGGGCGACCGGTCAAGCCTATCCCTTGGTCCAAGCTCGACCACCCCGCCATCTGGCTCGCTTATCTTCCCTTGTTCTTCATCCCATGGTTCATCGAGCGACCAAGCCTTACCCAGATGATCGCCGCGACGGCAGGGCTCGTCCTCTTTCTCGCTCTCTATTTCGCCGCGTTCAAGGCAACCGGCAGACGCCTCACAATGCTGGCGGTGGCCACGCTGCTGATTTCTTTTGCACTGGCCTTCACAGGCAGCAACTGGACGGTGATCACAATCTATGCCGCCGCGATGGTTGGCAACCTGCGACCGCCGCACCACGCCGCCATTTTGGTAGGGGGCTTCGCAGTCGCCACCTGCGTTCTCGCTTTTGTAACCAGACAACCTGTGATCTTCTGGGTATTCGGTGTGTTCCTCGCTATCATGGTCGGTGCTGCCAATATCTCGCGTGCGGCGCTCGAGGACAAGAACCAAGCCCTAGCAGAATCTCGCGACGAGGTGCGCCAGCTCGCCGCTGCAGCCGAGCGCGAGCGTATCGGGCGCGATCTTCATGACCTCTTGGGTCGAACACTGACGCTGATCGCCATCAAGGCTGATCTCGCGGCCAAACTGTCCGACAGGGACAGCGATGAGGCGAGGAAAGAGATGCGCGAAATTGCTGCGGCTGCGCGGCAAGGGCTCGCCGATGTTCGCTCGGCAGTCAATGGCATGACCGGGGCAACGCTCAGTCGTGAGCTTGCGACTTCGCAAGCAGCGCTCTCTGTCGCGGGGATCCTATGCAAAATCGAAGGCGATGCAGACCGAATAGACCCCGGCAGCAGTGCGGTGCTCGCCATGGCACTGCGGGAAGCGATCACGAATGTCATTCGACATTCGGGAGCATCGTTGTGCGAAATCGTTCTCAAGCAACAGCCGGGAGGACTTGAGATGACCGTTAGCGACAACGGCCATGGTGAGGCTGTGCGGGCGGGAGGGGGAATATCGGGCCTTCGATCCCGTCTTGGAGCGGCTGGAGGAGATCTCGCCGTGCGTGGGACAGCTGAGGGAACGCAACTGGTTGCGCGTCTGCCGCAAGGAGCAGCGTCATGATCAGGCTCGTCATTGCGGAGGATCAGGCAATGGTTCTCGGTGCGCTTGCGACCGTGCTGTCGCTCGAAGACGATATCGAGGTTGTCGCTCGCGCGGAGGATGGCACCACTGCGCTTGAATATGTGAGGCAGCACAAACCCGATGTTCTCCTTTCCGATATCGAGATGCCTGGTCTTTCGGGTCTTGATGTCGCCGAAACTGTCACGCGAGAGAAGCTGGAAACGAGCGTCTTCATTGTAACGACATTCGGGCGCGCGGGCTATCTGCGTAGGGCTATGGATGCAGGGGTGCGTGGCTATCTGCTCAAGGATACACCGTCTGACGCTCTTGCCGCCGCAGTGCGAAAGATCGCCGCCGGAGAAAGGGCAATCGCGCCGGAACTCGCGGAGCTCGCGTGGGACGCGCCCGCCAATCCGCTTACCGAGCGCGAACGGGACGTGCTGCGACTGGCCGACGAAGGATGCTCGAACAAGGAAATTGCCCGGCAGCTTGATCTCTCGCCCGGGACAGTCCGCAACTACCTGTCAGAAGCCTCAAGCAAGCTGCATGCGTCGAGCCGCATCGAAGCCGGTCGCATCGCCCGTGATCAGGGATGGCTCTGAAGCGTTTCCATCTTCGTGACGTTTGTCAGGTCTGCGGTCTGACAGCCCGCACTGCCTAGGCCGACCTAGAAGGCATAATGCTCTGCCGATCAAGGAGAGCGAAATGCGTTCAGTCAGAACAGTCTTACCGGTCATCGGGATTGCTATCCTGCTGGCGGGAGCTGCCCTGTTTCAGCAGGCAGCGCCGGACCGCTACGGGCTGCCTGAGATCGAGGTGCTCGATCCCGGGCCGACCGGCCAGCGCATCGACCAAGATGAGTTATTCGGCAACTTTTACCCCGCAGCCGGAAATACAGGCATCAGTCAGGACGCACCTCGTCCCGCCGTGCTTCTCCTTGGCGGCTCTGAAGGTGGGCTCGGCAGCGGTGCCAAGCAAATGGCGCTCTCGCTGCAGGAAGAGGGGTTTACGGTCCTTCATCTGGCTTACTTCGGCGCGCCGGAGCAGCCTGATGCGCTTGAACGCATACCGCTTGAATTGTTCGATCAGGCTCTCGAATGGTTGAAAGAGCAGCCGGGGGTCGATCCAGAAAGGCTGGCCGTCGTTGGTGCATCCAAGGGTGCAGAGGCTGCCTTGCTAGTTGCAACTCGAAGGTCCGATCTTTCGGCGGTGGTCGCCGGAATGCCGACAAATGTCGCGTGGAACGGGATTGATTGGGCTAGGAACGGGCAAAGCCCTTATTCTTCCTGGACGGCTTCAGGCGAAGAGGTGCCGACGATGCCGTTCTCTGACTGGAACGCATCGGATGGTATCATTAGCGTCTATCGCACTATCGAGGATCCCACGCATCGCGCCAATGCAGATCGGGCAGCGATTCCGATTGAACGAGCCAGCGCAAAGATCATGCTCGTGTGCGGAGAGGCCGAAACCATGTGGCCCGCATGCCCTATGTCGCGAATGATTGCAGAGCGCAGTGCTGGCCGCTCGGGTCCCTCCATTACCGTCTTGGCCTATGAGGACGCCGGACATTTCGTGTTCGGGCCACCCATGGCACCAAGTGCTGCGTTTTATGACAGGCTGGATACGTTCGGCGGAAGCGTCGAGGGCAACGCTATCGCGCGCGCCGACAGTTGGCCGAAAGTCGTGGCATTCATTAAGGCTCGGACAGCCGATTAGGAGGCTCTCTTTTGGAAGCGAAGGCGGAAAC